>NZ_CAKUCL010000327.1 GCF_934643405.1 uncultured Actinoplanes sp. | reverse complement strand
GCTGCCTGCCGCGCCCTCGGCCCGCGTCTCGGTCCCGGACAAATCCGATTTTTCGGATTCGCCGGTCAGGCGGGTGTCCACGGGTGCGGCGAGTCCGGCGGCGGGCACGGTGCCGGGAGAAACATCGGGCGTCCGGGCGTCCGCGGCCTCGGCGTCCACGGTGCCGGGAGAGGCATCGAGCGTCCGGGCGTCCGCGGCCTCGGCGTCGACGGCGTCGGGGCCCTTCAGCCAGACCGCCCGGCCGGCCACGACCAGGGCGACCCGGTCGCAAGCCTCGGCCAGGGCCTGGTTCGTCGTGCCCAGCGCGTCCGCGAACGCGCGCCCGACCGGGGTGGCCGGGACCAGCGACAATCCGACCTCCGGACTGACGATGACCACTCGCGCGGGACACGCCCGTACGGCTGCGGCAAGCGCCACCACATCCGCGGCGTCGTCGTTCGGCTGGCGCGCCGGGTCGAGCAGAGCCGTCACCCAACCGCCCAGATCGTCCACCAGCAGCGTGTCGTCCGGTTTCGCCTCGGTCAGCACCTCGGCCAGGCGGGACGGGTCGGCGCCGGTCTCCTCGGTCGACCAGGACTGCGGGCGCCGCCGCTGATGTTCCTCGATCCGGGCCAGCCACTCCGGATCGTCCTCGCCGCCCACCGCCGTCGCCACGTAGCGCACCGCGGGGGCGTCCGCCACCAGTGACTCGGCGAACGCGGACTTACCGGACCGGATCCCGCCGAGCACCAGAACCGTGGACCACCGATCATCGGACATGCCCCGTACCTTAAGGCCGGACCGCACACGCGGAAGCCGTAGGGTGGAAGCGCACCGACCGAACACGTGAGGGGGCGGCGAATGCCGTGGAGCTGGCGGTACGAGAACGTCGACGGACAACCGGTGTCCGGCCCGGCCGAGACGTTCAGCAGCCAGGCCGACGCGGAGTCGTGGATCGGCCAGGAATGGCGGCAGCTCGCCGAGTCCGGAGTGGCGACGGTTGTCCTGGTCGAGGACGATCGGGTGGAGTATCCGATGAGTCTTCTGCCGGCGGAGTGACGTGACCTACGAACCGGTCTCCACCAGGACCCCCCGCAACGCCTTCGTGCCCAGTCCCGTCTTCGTCGGGATCCTCGCCGTCTTCGTGGTGAGCGGCTGGATGACCTGGACCGCGTTCGGCAACGTGAAGGTGGACATCTTCCTGTTCATCATCACCGGCTGGCTCGTGTCACTGTGCCTGCACGAGTACGCGCACGCCCTGACCGGCTTCTTCTCCGGCGACCGCAGCGTCGCCGACAAGGGCTACCTGCGGCTCAACCCGTTGAAGTACACGAGCCCGCTGCTGTCCATCGTGCTGCCGGTCATCGTGGTGATCCTCGGCGGCATCGGCCTGCCCGGCGGCGCGGTGTGGATCGACCGCTCGCGCATCCGCAGCAAGCTCAGGGAGTCGCTGATCAGCGCGGCCGGCCCGCTGACCAACGTGGTGCTGGCGGTGGTCCTGGGGTTCCCGTTCCTGATCGGCGCGGTGCCCGACGACATCGTGGTCGGTAGCTTCGGCGGTGTCGCGGTCAACCAGGCGGCGCACGGCGCGTTCTGGTGCGCCTTGGCCGCGCTGGCGTTCCTGCAGATCACCGCGGCCGTGCTGAACTTCCTGCCGGTGCCCGGCCTGGACGGCGGCAACATCTACGCGCCGTGGATGAGCCCGGCGTACCAGCGCGCCTGGAACCTGTTCGCGCCGTACGGCTTCATCCTGCTCTTCCTGCTGCTGTGGCAGACGAAGATCGGGCAGTGGTTCTTCGACCTCGTCTACTGGCTGGGCGAGCGCATCGGACTGGACCAGCTGTCCATCGCGGTGGGTCTGGAGCTGATGCGCTTCTGGTCCGGCAACCTCACGGTGTAACCGGACCAGAAGCGCCGCGGGCTCAAGGCCGGCGCGCCGGGCTGACCGTCTTCGCCGGGTCCCGCTCGGTGACCGGCTCCAGCGCCGCGTCGATCGCCTTCATCAGGTCGGCGTCGAGCTTCTTGCCGGAGGCGACCACGTTGTCGCGCACCTGCTCCGGACGGCTCGCGCCGATGATCGCGGCGGACACGTTCTCGTTCTGCAGAACCCACGCCACGGCCAGCTGCGCCATGGTGAGCCCGGCCTGCTCGGCCAGCGGCTTGAGCTTCGCGACCGCGGTGAGCGTCTCGTCGTTGAGCAGCCGGCTGATGAAGTTCGCGCCCGACTTCTCGTCGGTGGCCCGCGAACCGGCCGGCGGCTGCTGGCCGGGCGCGTATTTGCCGGTCAGCACGCCCTGCGCGATCGGCGAGAAGACCACCTGGCCGATGCCCAGCTCGATCGAGGTGGGCACCACCTCGGCCTCGATGACGCGCCAGAGCGCCGAGTACTGCGGCTGGTTCGACACCAGCGAGATCTTCAGGTCCTGAGCCATCTCCCAGCCGGCCCGGATCTCGCTGGCGGTCCACTCGGACACGCCGATGTAGAGCGCCTTGCCGCTGCGGACGACGTCGGCGAACGCCTGCATCGTCTCCTCGAGCGGCGTCGAGTAGTCGTACCGGTGGGCCTGGTAGAGGTCCACGTAGTCGGTCTGCAGCCGGCTCAGCGACGCGTCGATCGACTCCATGATGTGCTTGCGGGACAGGCTGCGGTCGTTCGGACCGGGACCGGTCGGCCAGAACACCTTCGTGAAGATCTCGAGCCCGGCGCGGCGCTCGCCCTTGAGCGCGCGACCCAGCACCTCCTCGGCGCGACCACCGGCGTACGCGTCCGCCGTGTCGAAGGTCGTGATGCCGGCGTCGAGGGCGGCGCGCACGCACTCGATGGCGGCGTCCTCCTCGACCTGGGAGCCGTGCGTGATCCAGTTTCCGTAGGCGATCTCACTGACGAGCAGGCCGGAGCGGCCCAGATGACGGTGTTCCATGAATCAAGACCCTACGACGGGTCAGAGGACCGGGCGCGGGGAGGTCACCAGTTCGTCGATGACGTCAAGAACCTCGGCGCGATCCCGGTGCGTCATCTCGACCAGCGTGGCGCCGGACCGGTCCAGCGCGCCCCACAGCCCGAACTGGTCCGCGATCACGAACGCCGACGGGTGAATCAGCAGCTCGGCGTGCGCGGGCGGGACGACCAGGGTGCCGCTGCGGTCGACCACGCCGAAACGGTCACCGGCGTCCACCACGGCGAGCCCCTCCGCGGTGAAGCCGTCCACCGTGCCGCCGCCCACGAGGTGCGTGGCGAACCCGCGGTACTTCGGCTGCACCACGACCCGGGCGTGCTTGTCCACCGCGCCCCACAATCCGTCGCGAAGGATCGGCGCGAGCCCGTGACGGAACGGCTTGGCGTCGTCGAACCCGCCCGAGACGATCACCCGGTTCTGCCGGTCGATCGCGTACCAGCCGCCCGCGGGCTCGCGGGACACCCAGGCGAGGCCCTCGGCGAACGGTCCGGCGGCGCGGTAGCCCGACGACGCGTCGATGACGACCTCACCCGCCTGGTCGATCAGTTCCCAGGACGGCGAGTCCGGACGCCGTACCCAAGCAAGCCCTTCGGCGAACGGCTGAGCCTGCGCATATCGCGGAGGCACCGCGCCCACGTAGCCCCAGAGCCCGGACCGCTCGTCCCGCAGAGGGCGGGGCGCGCCGGTGTCTCCCAAGATCTCTTCCCGGGTACGGGGATACGGTCCCCATCCCTGGAAGGTGTGCCGGGTGATGGTGTCCAGGGCCAGCTCGATCCGCTCGACCAGCTCCGGATCCGAGCCCTTGCGCAGGTCGAGAGCGCTCTCGAAGTGGTTGACCGCCTCCAGGAAACGCCCCTGCTCGAACGCGGACCGCCCGGCCAGCTCATGGATCTCCGCTCGCAGCCGCGACGGAAGCTCCGGCGAACTGGCCTCGGCGTAGAGCCGGTCCGCCTCGGCATACTCGCCGCGCCAATGCAGCACGTGCGCCAGCCGCGCCTGGCTGGTGGCCAGCAGCGACGGCTCGGCGGTGCGGCGCGCGTGCTCGACCGCCTCGCGGGCGTCCTCGAGCGCCGGGTCGAGCTCGCCGAGCAGCCGTTGAGCCACCGCCCGGAGGCCCAGCAGGCGGGCCCGGACGGCGTCGCGCTCGGCGTATTCAAGCTTGTCGGTGAGGCGGTCCACCACGACCCACATGGGGTCGGTCTCGGCGATCCGCTCGCGCAGGGTGCCGGCGTCGAACTCCCGGGGGTACGCGGCGAGCACCTGTTCCGGGTCGGCGCGCCGGCTGGCTGCCGGCTTGCGCTGCTCACGCGGCTGCCGGGCGGGCGGCACGGCAGCCGGGGTTCCCGGTACGGCGTTGTCGGCAGGGCCCGGCGCGGGCGCGGCTTGGGCGGTGAGGCCGGGCGGAGGCGTGGCCGAGGCTTGGTTGTCCGGCGTGGCCGACGTGTCCGGCTCTCCCGACGGGTCCGGCTCGTCCGACGTCTCGGGGGCGGCCGACATCTCCGGTTGGGCGGGCGTCTCCAGTTCGGCCCGCGGATCCGGTTGGGCGGGCGTCTCCGGTTCGGCCCGCGGATCCGGTTGGGCGGGCGTCTCCGGTTCGGCCCGCGGGTCCGGCTGGGCGGGCGTCTCCGGTTCGGCTCCCGGGTCCGGCTGGGCGGGCGTCTCCGGCTCGGCTCCCGGGTCCGGCTGGGTCGAGGCCTCTTGCTGGGCTGAGGTCTCCCGCTCGACCGAGGTGGTCGCCTCGGCCTGCGGGTTCCGCTCCGCGTCGAACCGGGCTACTGGCTCGGGGTTGACCACGTCTCCCGGCAACGAGCCGGGCTCGGTGGCGAATTCATCCTCGGCGGCCGCCTGCACTTCCGCGGCACCCAGGAGCCCTTCTTCGAGTGCCTCTTCGAACCCCTCCGACTTATCCGACATGTCGGGCGGGCCGTCGGCGTCTGTCGGGAGCTGGGTGATCTCGGCGTCCGCCTCGCCCGCGTCCGGCTGCGCGAACTCGGGCTCAACGATCGCCGGCTCGGCGGGCTCCGGTGCCGCGGCCTTCGATGCCGTGGCCTCAGCGTCTTCGGCTTGCGCCTCCGGGGTCTCGGCCTCTCCAGGCTCCACCCCTCCGGCACCGGCGTCTGTGGTCTCGCCCTGGGCGGTCTCGACCTCTACGGCCTCGGCTTCCTCGGCCTGAGCTTTCCCGGCCTCCGTGTCTGGAGTCTCGGCGTCTGCGGCCTGCGCCTTAGCGGCCTGCGCTTTTGCGGCCTCCGCGTCTGCGGCCTCGGCCTCTGCGGCCTCCGCGGCTCCGGCCTCCGCGTCTGCGGTCTCAGCCTCTGCGGTCCCTGCGGCCCCGGCCTCTGCGTCTGCAATCCCCGCGCCTTCGCCCTCCGCCTCTTCGGCTGCCGCGGCGGCCTCCGCCTCTTCGGCCTCCGCCTCTTCGGCCTCCGCCTCTTCGGCCTCCGCCTCTTCGGCCTCCGCCTCTTCGGCCTCCGGCTCGGTCTCGGCCGCCAGCGCCGGTAGGCGCCGCGAGGCCAAGATGGCGGCCGGCTCGGGCTCGATGATGACGGCGTCGAGGATCTCGGCCTCGATCGGCTCGTCTTGGCCGGCCGCGGGCTCGACGTCCTCCACGACCGTCTCGGGGAGCACTTCGCCCTCGATCGTCTCGGGCTCGTCGTCGACGTCATCCGCGGGGAGCTCGACGTTCTCCCACGGCACGCTCGGCGCGGCGACCTCGGCCGGCGCCTCTGCGGCGCCGGGTGGTGCGACGTGGGCCGGGGTCTCGGCCATGCTCGGCGCGGGAACGTCCGACCGGATCCCCTCGGGTGCGGAGGTGTCCGCGGGCATCCCGCTGATCGGCGCGAACCAGTCCTGCTTCTCCGGTACGACGCTGACCGGCCGGACTTCTTCGACGACGGGTTCCGGCTCGGGGACGGCCGGTTCGTCGGAGATCACCGGGGTGGAACCGCTGTATCCGCTCTGCGCCAGCAACCAGCCGAGCCCGTGCGACTCCTCCTCGGGGGCGGGCTCGGGCTCCGGCGTCGCCTGCTCGACGGCCGGGTCGGCCCAGCCCTGGCCGCCGCCGGCAGACGGCGGTGCGGTGACCGGAGCGGCGGCAAACGGCGGGCCGGTCACCGGCTCGATCGCCTCGAACCCGGCCGGCGCGGCATACCCAGCGCCTGACACGGGGTGGGCGGTACCTGACTCCGGCCGCAACCGGTGGTCCGCAGGCGCCATCGACCCGGAGACCGGCTGCGTCGGATACGAGTCCGGCGGCGTCGGGCCGGAGACGGGCTGCCCGGGATGAGCAGCGTGCCGTGCCGTTCCGGAGACCGGCTGCGCGGGGTTCGCAGCGTGTCGCCCGGGGCCCGCGGGGTACTCGGCCGGCGGCGTCGGACCCGATATCGGCTGCGCCGGATACCCAGCGTGCTGTGCGGGGCCGGAGATCGGCTGCGCCGGATACTCGGCGGGCGCCGCCGACGTCGAGGCGGTCTGGGCGAAATGTCCCGCTCCGGAGGGCTGCCTCGCCGGGTATTCGCCGAGTGGCGTCGGACCAGAGACGGGCTGCGCGGGATATCCGGCGGGCTGTGCCGGTCCGGAGAACGGCTGTGCCGGGTACCCGGCGGTCGGCGTCGGGCCGGAGACAGAACGCGCCGGGTACGCCGGCGACGTCGGGCCGGACACCGGCTGCGTCGGCTGGCCGGCGGGTGGCATGGGGTTCGGCACCGGCTGCGTCGCCTGGCCGGCCGGTGGCGCCGGGTTCGGCGCCGGCTGCGGGGGATGGCCGGCGGGTGGCGCCGGGTTGGGCACCGGCTGCGGGGGATGGCCGGCGGGTGGCGCCGGGTTGGGCACCGGCTGCGGGGGATGGCCGGCGGGTGGCGCCGGG
>NZ_CAKUCL010000326.1 GCF_934643405.1 uncultured Actinoplanes sp. | reverse complement strand
TGTGCCGGCGGCCGGTGCGGGCTGTGGTCACGTCGGAGAGCGCGCCCGCGAGCGGGCCGGTCACCACCGCGACGAGCGCGCCGAAACCGGTGACGACCGCCAGTGCGGTGGTCTTGCCGCTGTCGCCGGCGATCGACTCGGCCTGGTTCGGCAGCAGCACCTGCAGCGGTCCGAAGTAACCCATCCACAGGCCGAGGTTGGCCACCGACAGCAGCGTGATCCAGCCGGAGCCGGCCCGGAGAACCGGCTCGGCCGTGGTGGTCACGGCCCGGTCCGGGCGGCCAGGCCGTCGCGCAGCCAGTGGTAGCTGTCGTTCGGCGTGCGCACCTGGGTGTCGAAGTCGACGGTGACCAGGCCGAACCGCTGCGAGAAGCCCTCCGACCACTCGAAGTTGTCGAGCAGCGACCAGATGAAGAAGCCGCGCAGGTCCACGCCGTCGGCGATCGCGCGATGGGCCGCCCGTAGGTGGGCCTCGAGGTAGCCGATCCGGAACGTGTCCGCGGTTCCGTCGCCGGTCGAGCAGCCGTTCTCCGTCACGTAGAGCGGCGGCAATGCTTCGCCGTACGTGGTCCGCAGGCCGATGAGCAGGTCGTACAGGCCCTCCGGAACCACCGGCCAGCCGTGTGCCGTGGTCGGCGCTCCCTCGATCGGCACCTCCCGGAACGGCAGCGGGGAGTCGCGGGACGCGGCGATCCGGGTGGGGTTGTAGTAGTTGATGCCGAGGGCGGCCAACGGCGTACCGATGATGTCCATGTCGCCGTCCCGGATCACCGGTTCCAGCCCCGCTTCGAGGAACGACGGATAGGACCCGAGCAGCACCGGGTCGTTGAACAGTCGATTGTGGAAGCCGTGGTACATCGCCGCGGCGGTCAGGTCCGTCTCGCTTCCACTGGCCGGCACCACCGGCGTGCAGTTGTTGGTGAGCATGACCTCGCCGGGCAGCACCCGCGCCGCGAGACCGTGCGCGAGCAACTGGTGATGCGCCACCGGCAACGCGCCGAGCAGCAGCGCGTGGCCGGGCGCGTGCGTGCCGAACGCGTATCCCTGAGCCATGTGCACCACGGGCTCGTTCAGCGTGATCCACCGGGAGACCCGGTCGCCGAGCAGTCCCGCGACCCGCTCGGCGTACGCGGCGAACTGCTCGCTGGTGTCCCGGTTGAGCCACCCGCCGCGGTCCTCGAGGTCCTGCGGCAGATCCCAGTGGTACAGCGTGGGCAGCGGGACGATGCCGCGTTCCAGCAGCGCGTCGACGAGGCGGTCGTAGAAACTCAGGTCGGCCAGGCGGGGCCAGGCGATCGAGAAGCGGTACGCGTCGACGCCGAGGTCGTCGAGCAGCGCCAGGTCCTGCGGCCAGCGGTGATAGTGATCGCAGGCGACGTCGCCGGTGCCGCCGTCGCGCACCCGTCCCGGGGTGTGCGCGAACGTGTCCCAGATGGACGGCACCCGGCCGTCCTCGGCGGCCGCACCCTCGATCTGGTACGCCGAGGTCGACACGCCGAGCACGAATCCGTCCGGGAACCGAGGCAGCATCGACGACCCTTCGAAGGTGAGGTCGCCTCAGATTAGTGGCCCGGATCACTCCCGCGGCATCAACCGATCAGTCCCAGAACCCGCACTGATGCTCGGCGGCCAGCTGGGCGTCGGACAGCAGCCGGTCCGGGCCCAGCGACATCACCGCCGGATACCGCGGCCAGCCGGGCGTGCCCCGGGCCACGAACGACCCCCACGCCGCCTTCATCTCCCGCGCCAGCCGCCGCTCGAAAGCATCGAACGTGGGTGCGATCGGCGTGCCGTTGTCGAAGCTCGGGAACAGGTACGCCAATTCGGCCGCATGGCCGGCGCCCCACACGTACCCCTCGATCGGTGTGAGCCCCGGCCCGGTGCGGTGCGCGAATTCGTACGCCCAGGTCCGCGTCCATCGGGCCAGGTCCCGGGTCAGCGCGCGATTGGCGCAGCCGCCGATGCCGGCGAGCACCCCGGAATCGGTCATGATGGCGCCGACCAGATAGGCCGCGGTGAACCGGTCACTCGTCGCCGGCCACGGGTACCGCTGGAAAATCGCGTCGGCACGATCCGGGAAGGTCGACAAGACCCAGCTTTCGTACGCCGTACGTCCCTGCCCGATGAATCCCTGGGCGAACGTCCGGCCCTCGTCCCGGTTCGCGCCGATCACCACGGGCACCCGGGCGAACCGCCCGGTCGCCACCGCCTCGCGCGGGTCGGCCGGCAGTGTCGGCGTGCCGCGGACCAGCGCGAACCCGCCGGACGGCGCGTCCAGCAAGCGGCCCGCCGGGGTGGCGCGCAGGCAGGCCAGGTCGGCACAGCCCACGGCGCTCCGCAGCGCCTCTCCGGAGGTCTCGGCTTCCCCTTCCGTACGGGAAAGGCAGGAACCGCTCTGCATCATCGCCTGGCTGAAGGTGCCGCGGGAACCGGGCGCCGACAGGTGCCCGCACACCGACCATCCACCCGCCGATTCGCCGCCCACGGTGACCCGTCGCGGATCGCCGCCGAACGCCCTGATGTTGCGCTGGACCCAGCGCAACGCCGCCTGCTGGTCCTGGAATCCGTAACTGCCCGACTCGCCGCTCTCGGCGGTCAACGCCGGCAGCCCGAGGAACCCGAGAACGCCGAGCCGATAATTGAACGACACACCGATCACGCCGGTCTGCCGCACGATCGCCGCCATGTCCGCCTGGTTGGAGCTGCCGTTGACCAGGCCGCCACCGTGAATGAAGACATAGACCGGCAGCGGCCGGCTGACTCCGGACGGCCGCTGCACATTGACGAAAAGGCAGTCCTCGTTCTCGGTGCGGGGTCCGTTCGAGCTGGCCGCCGCGGGACATCTGTTCCCGTACGCCGTGGCCCGCGCGACGCCGCGCCACGCAGCCGCCGGCCGGGGCGCTCGCCAGCGCAGGTCGCCCGTCGGCGGGGCCGCGTAACGGATGCCGAGGAAACTGTCGACGCCGGAGTCCCGGACACCCTGGACCACGCCCTTGTCCGTCCGGACCGTGGGCTGGTGATGTGCCGTCGCCGCCACGCAGGGGAGCGCGAGGGCGGCCAAGGCGAGCAGACCGGCGAATCGACGCATGGTCTCAGCCCATTACGCATCGATGATCATGTCAAGTGATGTGGCCCGCAGGGGCCTTCCGCGCGCGGTGCACATGACACGCCCGGCGGTGGCCGAAGCCGCCGCCGGGCGTACCCCCGATGGTGTGCGTAGCTCAGTTGCCGCCGCTGGTCGGCGGGAAGCCGGGAATCGGCTTGGTCTTGCCGCCGTCCGGCGCCACCGCGAACCACTTGCCGTTGACGCCCTGCCCGTTGAGGTCGCCCGGCTTCGCGTCGGCGATGAAGTAGTAGACCGGCCAGCCGTTGATCGTGACCTGGCAGTGGCCGTCGGCGCGCTCGACGTATCCGAGGATCTTCGGGTCGATGCCCTTCGGGAAGATCTTGCCGGGCGACTTGATCAGCAGTGGCGGCCACGCCTTCTGGCAGTCGCCGTTGCAGGTGGACTTCGGCGGCTTGTTGGTGTCGTTGTCGAACCGGTAGAGCGTGCGGCCCGCGCCGTCGGTGACGTACGTGCCGATCTGCTCGTTCTCGGTGGCGTTCAGCTCCACCGTGTTGCTGCCGGAGGTCCGTGACCGCGGCGGCGTGATGTCCTTGTCCGACGGGCCGCTGAAGATCTTCACCCACTTCTGGGTCTTGGCGACCGTGGGCTTCCGGTTCGGCTGCTGCTGCTCTTGCTGCTGCTCCTGCTTCTGCTCCTGCTGGGACGGTGTCGCGCTGGGCGACGCGCTCGGCCCGTCCACGCCGCCGCCCGCGCCCGCCAGACCGCCAGGTTCTGCCGGGCCCCCGGGAGACAGCGGCGCCTCGGACGTCGCCGCCACCGGCTGCTCCACCGCCGCCTCCGGCGGGTTCTGATCGGAACCCCTCTCCAGCCGCAGGTCGCAACCCGCCACGCTCACGACACCGGCCAGCGCCACCACGACGTAGATCGTCCTGCTCCGCCTCATCATGGCCGCTCTCCCTCGCCACCCGCCGCCCGGGACATCCGGGCCTGCCATCCACACGCCGCTATGTCCGGGCCGGTTCAGCCGGATGTGCCAAATCCCAAGATTTTTGATCCGGATGCGCGGTCACGTCCGTACTGGGAGTAGCCGCGGCACAGTAGCTTCGTCGATGTCGATTTCGCCAGATCGCACGCAGCGGCGGAAACACCCTGCCGCGGGGAGAGAGACATGCCGTCGAGCAGGACGAGACCACACCGGGAGGTGGCCGATGAAGCGCTCGTCAGATCGCTGTGGCAGGAACACGGCCGGGCCATGCTCGCCTACGCGACGCAGCTGACCCGCGACCGCGCCGCCGCGGAGGACGTGGTGCAGGAGGCGCTGGTGCGTGCCTGGCGGCACCCCGACAGCCTGAACAACGGCAAGGGTTCGGTACGGGGATGGCTGCTCACCGTCGTCCGCAACATCGTGCTGGACCAGATCCGGGCCCGCGGCAGGCGACCCCCCGAGGTGGGCGAGAGCCCGCCCGACGCCGCGGTCGAGGGCGACCACGCCGACCGCGTGGTGACGTCCATGGTGGTGGTCGACGCGTTGAGCCGGCTCTCCGCCGAGCACCGCGAGGTGCTCGAACAGGTCTATCTCAAGGGCAACACGGTGGCCGAGGCCGCCGAGGCGCTCGGCATCCCGCCGGGCACGGTGAAATCCCGCTCCTACTACGCGCTGCGGGCCTTGCGCGAGGCCGGCACGGAACGGTTGGCATCATGAGCACGCCGGAGACCAACGACCACGTCGACATGGCGGGGTACGTGATGGAGATGCTGACTCCGGAGGAGAAACAGCGCGCCGACGAGCACCTCGCGACGTGCGCCACCTGCCGCGAGGAGATCGACTCGCTGCGCGAGTGGTCGGCGGCCCTCGACGACGTTCCCGAGGCGATGCTGCTCGACGGCCCGCCCGACGACGCCGACCTGCTACTGCAGCGCACGCTGCGCCAGGTCCGCGAGGAGTCGGCCGGCCGCCGTCACCGCCGCTTCGCCGTGGTGACCTCGATAGCCGCCGCGGCGGTGGCGATCGCCGTGGCGGGTGGCGTCCTGGTCGGCCGCACCACCGCGCCGTCCACCCCGGCCCAGGTGGCCCAGCCGCCGGCGGCGTCCCTCCCCGCCGACGCCCGCTCCGCGAGCGGCACGACGGCCTCGGGCGCCCGCATGACCGTCTCGGTGATCCCGGCGAACGGCTGGGTGCGGGTGAGCGCCCTGGTCAGCGGCATCCCCGCGGGCGAGCGCTGCAAGCTGGAGGTGATCGGCCGCGACGGCGCCGCGGTGCTGGCCGGCAGCTGGCTGGTCTCCGAGGCGGGCGAGAAGAACGGCACCCCGCTGAACGGAAGCGCCTTGATCGACCCAGCCCAGGTGGCCGCGGTCCGGGTCGTGAACACGGCCGGCAAGGAGTACATCAACGTCGCGGTCTGACCTCTGGCGCGGCGTCGTCAGCGGTCGACGACCTCCATCCGGGTCAGCTGGCGTACGGCAGGGCGGTCCGGTGGCCGCCCAGGTGCTCCACCACCGGGGCGGGGCTGGGCAAAGTCAGAGACGGTGAGCGCCGGCGGCCAGGGGCACGAGCACCGGGACCGCCCAGGTGGGGTCCACGCGCGTACGCAGGGAAGGCCGCCAACCGGCGTCCGCCAGCAGGTCGGGGTCGTACGCGGCGTTGTACTCGGCCACCAGGTCGACGGGCTGCGGCGTACGGGAACCGACCTGGACCAAGGATCCGGCAGCGGTGATCCTCGTGCCCTTCCAGTAGTGGATGACGTCGGCGGCGGGGACGTCGGCGCCGAGGCGGAAGAAGTTGTTCTCGGCGTAGATGCTGGACTCGACGCCTACGCCGAGTGAGTACTGGTAGGCGTCGTCGGTGGCGATGTACAGATTGTTGTAGACGTCGACCTGGCCGAAACGGACCCGCGGCGCCCGCTGCAGGACGTTGCCGAAACGGTTGTGGTGCACGGTGACGCGCAGCTTGCCGACGTCCGCGCCGGGCGTGTCGGTCGAGCCGATGAGCATGGTCTTGTCGTGGTCGTAGTAGTCGTTCCAGGACACCGTGACCAGGTCCGAGCCGCGGATGACGTCGGTGGCGCCGTCGTGCACCTGGTACGGGCGGCCGAAGTACAGCGGTTGCGCGCTGTCATGGTTGTTGCCGTCGCTGAACGTGTTGTGGTCGAGCCAGACGTTGGTGGCGCCGCTGAGCGAGACCAGGTCGTAGAGCGAGTTCCAGTTGCCGGTTGAGCCGTCGGTGGGATCCCAGGCGGGGAAGCAGTCGGCGGCGTCGGTGACCTCCAGGTTGCGGACGATGACGTTGCTGACGTTGGTGAGCACGAGGCTGCCGTGGTCCAGCCGTCCGCCGTCGACCCCGACGATCGTGGTGTTGCTGCCGACGTTGATCTTGATCTGTTCGCCCTGCCGTTTGGCCGACCGGGCGCGGGCGTCCTCGAGCGGGCCGCTGGGTTTCGTGGCGCGGCCCCAGACGGCCGGGTCGTAGGCGGCCAGGAACGCGTCGAGCGAGTAGCCGGGCTCGGCGAAGTCGGCGCAGGTCCGGCCGTCGGCGAGGTCGATGCGGCCGCTGACCAGGACGATCTTCGGGGTGGCGTTCTGGCCGTTGGTGGCGGCGTCGCCGCCCAGGGCGGTGACGAGTTCGGCGCGGTCGCGCACGACGAAGACGTGGGCGGCGTCCGCGGCGGAACCACCGGTGGTGCCGGTGCCGGCGGAGGCCCAGCCGTCGTTCGCCGGCAGCGTCTGCCGGGCCGGCCACCGGGAGGCGGCCGAGGGCGGAGGGGCAGCGGACCGGGCGGGGGCGCCCAGGGGAGCGGCGGCGTCGAAAGCGGCGGCGGCGCGCGCGGCGGCGTCGGAAGCGGCCGCGGCGGGAGCAGTGGCGTCGGAAGCGGCGGCGGCCGGGGTTCCTCCGAGGGCGGCGGCGTCGGAAGCGGCGGCGGCCGG
>NZ_CAKUCL010000325.1 GCF_934643405.1 uncultured Actinoplanes sp. | reverse complement strand
ACCCGGCTCAGCTCGTCCTTGACCGCTGCCGTCATCGCCATCGTGTTGTCACCTCATGCGCCGGATCTTGAACAGTGTGTGCCGCACTACGCCTCTGCTTAACGAGCGGCGCCCAATACTGGCACCAGTGCAACGCCCAACGACTCAGGATCATGCCTCGGGCTGCCGTCCGCAACGGCCAGGGGTGCCAACACCAGTCGTGCGCCGAGTTGCCCGGCCGCCCGATGCACCGGTTCGGGCTCGCCCACCCACTTCGCGTCGGCGAGGACCGTGTCGACCCGAAGGCCGGGAAGATACCAGTGCAGCGCGGCCAGGTGATCGGCCACCGACCAGCCGAGCGTCTCGTTGTCGCTGCCCAGGTTCAGCGTCACCAGGCGACGGGCCGGGCTCTTCATGATCGCCTCGGCCAGGCCGGGGACCAGCAGGTGCGGCAGCACGCTGGTGAACCAGCTCCCCGGTCCGAAGATCAGCCAGTCGGCGTCGCTGATCGCCTGGACCGCCTGGACGCAGACCGGCGGGTCGGCGGGCTCGATGCGCACCGCCTCGACGTGGCCGGCCGCCACCGCGACCGCGTGCTGACCGCGCACCGTCACCACCTCGTCCGGCCGGGCCGGGTCGGCGCCGCGCACGTCGGCCTCGATGCCCACCTTGTGCCGGGCCATCGGCAGCACCCGGCCGCGGGCGCCGACCATGGCGGCCGCGTGGTCGAGGGCCTGCACCGGATCGCCGAGCATCTCCATCAGCCCGAGCAGCAGCAGGTTGCCCACCGCGTGCCCGACCAGCGGGTCGGTCGAGCCGGCGCCGATCGCGGCGAACCGGTGCTGCAGCAGGTCGGCCGTGCGCTGGCTGACCTCGTGCGGATCGGCGAGCGCGGCCAGTGCCTGACGCAGGTCGCCGGGCGGCAGCAGCGCGTCACGCTCCGCACGCAGCCGACCGCTGGAACCGCCGTCGTCACCGACCGTCACGATCGCGGTGATGTCCAGGTCGAGCGGGCCGGAGGCGTGCAGCAGCCCGCGCAGGGACGCGCCGAGCCCGTGCCCGCCGCCGAACGCCACCACCCGGACCGGCCCCGCCACCGTCACTCCCGCCCCAGGTCGCGGTGCGTGGAGTGGGCGGACAGCCGCATGTCGCGCAGTTGAGCGGTCAGTTCCTCGGTGATGGCGACGCTGCGGTGCTTGCCGCCGGTGCAGCCGATCGCGACCGTCAGGTACCGCTTGCCCTCGCGCTCGAAGCCGGGCGCGGTCGCGGCGATCAACCCCGCGTAGGTGGAGACGAAGTCGCGCGCGCCCTCCTGGTCGAGCACGTAGTTGCTGACCGCCTCCTCCAGTCCGGTGTGATCACGCAGATCGGGCACCCAGAACGGGTTGGGCAGAAAACGGGCGTCCAGCACGTAGTCGGCGTCCGGCGGCAGGCCGTACTTGAAGCCGAAGGACAGCACGGTGATCCGCAGCTTGCGCACGTCCTCGCCGCCGAACAGCTCCTCGACGCGGCGGCGCAGCTGGTTGACGTTGAGGTGGCTGGTGTCGATGATCACATCGGCCTGCTCGCGCGCCTCGGCGAGCAGCTTGCGCTCGGCCGCGATGCCGTCGGCGAGCCGGCCGTCACCCTGCAGCGGGTGCGAGCGGCGCACCGACTCGAAGCGACGGATCAGCACCTCGTCGTCGGCGTCGACGAAGACGACCCGCGGCGAGAAACCGCGATCCTGAAGCGCGCGGACCGCACCGGCGAGGTCGGTCGAGAAGGCCCGGGAACGAACATCGAGGACCATCGCCGTACGCCGTGCGGCTCCCCCGGCCTTGACCGCGAGCTGAGCCATGTCCAGCATCAGCGCCTGCGGCAGGTTGTCCACGACGTAGAAGCCCACGTTCTCCAGCGCGCGCGCCACCGTGCTGCGCCCACCGCCGGACACACCGGTCACCACCACCAGGTCGGTGGTCAGTTCGTCGGGGTCCACCGGGTCCGTGTCCGACACGAACTCGGGCATCGACTCCGTCACTGTCCGCCTCCCACGTCCTTCGCCCGCACCCCCTCGGGCGGACACAACATCCTAGGCCGAAGCCGCGTCCCCGGTCCTGTCGTCCATCCGATCAGGGGGCGCCGCAGTGTTCAACGAGCCGGACCCCGCTCGCTGTTCCGCCTCCTGCGTGGTCCGCACCGGGGCGGGCGGCGGCATCATCTTGCGCGGACGGGCCGCCCCCGCCTTGGTCTTCCCGGCCCCGCCCGGCGGGATGGCGCCGGGCTCGGGCTCCCTCTTCTCCGATTCGGCGGCGGCCGGCGGGTTGAGAGCGGCCAACAGCGTTTCGGCCGTACGGCGTCCCACGCCCGGCACTTCGATGATCTCCTCCGGAGTGGCCGCGGCGAGGCGCTTGAGCGATCCGAAGTGCCGCAGCAGGGCCTTGCGCCGGGTCTCCCCCAGCCCGGGAATGTTGTCCAGGGCGGAGGCGGTCATCCGCTTCGAGCGCCGTTCCCGGTGGAAGGTGATGGCGAACCGGTGCGCCTCGTCGCGGACACGCTGCAGCAGGTAGAGCGCCTCGGAGGTGCGCGGGAAGATCACCGGGAAGTCCTCGCCGGGCAGCCAGACCTCCTCCAGCCGCTTGGCCAGGCCGCAGAGCGCGACGTCGGTGATGCCGAGGTCGGCCAGCACCGCGGCGACCGCGTTGACCTGCGGCTGACCGCCGTCGACGACGACCAGCTGAGGCGGGTACGCGAAGCGGCGCGGCTTGCCGGTGAGCGGGTCGATGCCCGGAAGCTCGGCGGTGGCCGGCGCGGGCGAGACCGGCGCGTCGAGGGCCGCCGAGACGGCCGGGTCCGGCGCAGGCGAGACCGGCGCGTCGAGGGCCGCCGAATCGGCCGGGTCCGGCGCGGGCGAGACCGGCGCGTCGCCGGAGGCGTGCAGCAGCGCGTCGGCCGCGTCGTCTGCCAGGTCGGACTCGGGCTGGTCGCGCGGCCCCTCGGCGTCCGGCCGCGCCCGGTACCGCGCGAACCGCCGCCGCATCACCTCGCTCATCGCCGCCAGGTCGTCGGTGCCGCTGCCGTCCGGGTTGCCGCGGACCGCGAACCGCCGGTATTCACTCTTGCGGGGCAACCCGTCCTCGAAGACCACCATGGACGCCACCACGTCGGTGCCCTGGATCTGCGACACGTCGAAACACTCGATGCGCAGCGGCGCCGACTCCATCCCGAGCTGCTCGGCGATCTCGTCGAGCGCCTTGCTGCGGGTGGTGAGATCACCGGCGCGGCGCAGCTTGTGCCGCTGCAGCACCTCCTTGGCGTTGCGGGCCACCGTCTCCATGAGGGCCCGCTTGTCGCCGCGCTGCGGCACCCGCAGGCTGACCCGGCTGCCACGGTGCTCGCTCAGCCACTCGGCCAGGGCGGGGGCGTCGTCGGGCAACTCCGGCACGAGCAGCTCGCGGGGCACGTCCGCCTCGCCCTGCACGTCGCCGTACAGCTGGCTGCAGAAGTGGTGCACGAGGTCGCCGGTGGTGAGGTCCTCCACCTTCTCGACCACCCAGCCGCGCTGACCGCGCACCCGGCCGTCGCGCACATGGAACACCTGGACCGCGGCCTCCAGCGGATCCTCGGCGAAGGCGACCACGTCGGCGTCGGTGCCGTCGCCCAGCACGACGGTCTGCTTCTCCATCGCGCGGCGCAGGGCGGCGATGTCGTCACGCAGGCGGGCGGCCCGCTCGAACTCCAGTTCCTCGGAGGCCTGCATCATGTCGCGTTCGAGCCGCTTGACGAACGTGTCGGTGCGCCCCGCCATGAAGTCGCAGAAGTCGTCGACGATCGCCCGGTGTTCCTCGGCGGAGACGCGGCCGACGCACGGCGCCGAGCACTTGCCGATGTATCCCAGCAGGCAGGGGCGGCCGATCTGACCGGCCCGTTTGAACACACCCGACGAGCAGGTGCGCGCCGGGAAGACGCGCAGCAGCAGGTCGAGCGTCTCGCGGATGGCCCAGGCGTGCGAGTAGGGGCCGAAATACCGCACGCCCTTGCGCTTCGCGCCACGCATGACCTGCAGGCGCGGGTATTCCTCGTTGAGCGTGACGGCGAGGAACGGATACGACTTGTCGTCGCGGTACTTCACGTTGAAGCGCGGGTCGAACTCCTTGATCCAGGAGAACTCCAGCTGGAGCGCCTCGACCTCGGTGCCGACCGTGACCCAGTCCACACTGGCCGCCGTGGTGACCATCTGCTGCGTCCGCGCGTGCAGTGACCACGTGTCGGCGAAGTAGGAATTCAGCCGGTTCCGCAGGTTCTTCGCCTTGCCCACGTAGATGACGCGGCCGGCCGGATCGCGGAAACGGTAGACGCCGGGGGCCTCCGGAATGGTCCCGGGCGCGGGGCGATAAGTGGACGGGTCTGGCACGGGCTCAACAGTAGTGCGGGGGGCTGACATGATTACCCGACCGGAGGTCCTTGCCGCCGCCACGGCTCGGACCTCCGGCCCGCTCGCTACGCGGCGACGATGTTGTCGCCGTCCACCTTGACCTTGGTCTCGGCCAGCGGCTGCGTCGCCGGGCCGGAGGTGGGCTCGCCGGTCTCGATCGAGAACTTGCTGCCATGACACGGGCAGCTGATGACGCCGCCGTCGATCTTGTTGACGTCACAGCCGGCGTGCGTGCAGACCTTGGTGAAGGCCTTGAACGTGCCGGCCGTCGGCTGGGTGATCACGTAGTCGCCGGCGATGATGCCGCCACCGGCCGGGACGTCCGCCTTGGAGGCCAGGGTCTTCGCGCCGCCACCGGCGTTCGAGCCACCGCCGGCGTTCGCCGCGCCGCTGCCGGCCGGGGCCGGGTTGTTGGTGAAGTCGCTGCCGTTGGTGTTGCTCTGGGCGCCGCTGTTGGTGCCACAGGCAGCCAGGACGGCCGTGGCGCCGACCGCACCGGCGCCCAGCAGCACGAGCCGCCGGCTCGAGGTCGGCCCGGTGCGGGGCTGCTCCTCGTCGCGCGGCTCGGTGTCGGTCGTCTGCACGTCTGTCATCGGTGTCCTCCAGTGCCTGGTCCGCGTGAGTGGTCACGCGGCGTCGCATTTGAATACGCTTCCGCGCTCAGCCTGGTTCAGGCATATCGCGAAATTATCCGCCGTCATCGGGGGCAGAACGAGCGTTTTGCCCGCTTGTGTACGGCGTTCTCGCCGACGGACGAGACGGCGACGCCCGGTCGAGAGTAGTCGTCCCGGCCGGGCGTCGTAGCTATGAGTTACCTGTGATTTCAGACCGCGGCCTTCGCCCGGGACCGGGTCGCCCGCGTCTTGGGGGCCGCCTTCGCCGTAGCGGCGGCCTTGGGAGCGCCGTTGGCCTTCGCCGCCCGCGCCACCGCGTCCGCCGAGCCGGCCGGTTCGCCGTCCAGCCCGAGCACGTGCCGCAGGAACTGGCCGGTGTGGCTCTCCGGCACCTCGGCGAGCTCCTCCGGCGTGCCGGTGGCCAGCACCAGCCCGCCCTTGCTGCCGCCCTCGGGACCCATGTCGATCAGCCAGTCGGCGTTCTTGATGACGTCCAGGTTGTGCTCGATCGTGATCACCGTGTTGCCCTTGTCGACCAGGCCGTTCAGCACGATGAGCAGCTTGCGGATGTCCTCGAAGTGCAGGCCCGTGGTCGGCTCGTCGAGCACGTAGACCGTACGGCCGGTGGAGCGCTTCTGCAGTTCCGAGGCGAGCTTGACGCGCTGGGCCTCGCCGCCGGACAGCGTCGGGGCCGGCTGGCCGAGCCGGACGTACCCGAGGCCGACGTCGACCAGGGTGCGCAGGTGCCGGTGGATCGCCGGGATCGCCTGGAAGAAGTCGGCGGCCTCCTCGATCGGCATCTCCAGCACCTCGGAGATCGTCTTGCCCTTGTAGTGCACCTCGAGCGTCTCCCGGTTGTACCGGGCGCCCTTGCACACCTCGCACGGGACGTAGACGTCCGGCAGGAAGTTCATCTCGATCTTGATGGTGCCGTCGCCGGCGCAGTTCTCGCAGCGGCCACCCTTGACGTTGAACGAGAAACGACCCGGACCGTACCCCCGCACCTTCGCCTCGGTGGTCTCGGCGAACAGCTTGCGGATGTTGTCGAACACACCCGTGTACGTCGCGGGGTTCGACCGTGGCGTGCGCCCGATCGGCGACTGGTCCACCCCGACGACCTTGTCGACGTTGTCCAGCCCGGTGATCCGGGTGTGCCGGCCGGGCACCATCCGCGCGCCGTTGATCTGGTTCGCCAGCACGGTGTACAGGATGTCGTTCACCAGCGTCGACTTGCCCGAGCCGCTGACCCCGGTGACGGCGATGAACTGGCCCAGCGGGAAGTCGACCGACAGGTTGCGCAGGTTGTGCTCGCGCGCGCCCTGCACGACCAGCTCGCGGCCCGGCGTGCGCGGGCGCCGGGTGCGCGGGATCGGGATCGACTTGCGGCCGGACAGGTACGCCCCGGTCGGCGACTTGGTGTTCTTCAGCAGGCCGGCGACCGATCCGCTGTGCACGATCTGGCCGCCGTGCTCGCCGGCGCCCGGGCCGATGTCGACGATCCAGTCCGCGGTGCGGATGGTGTCCTCGTCGTGCTCGACCACGATCAGCGTGTTGCCCAGGTTCTTCAGCCGGACCAGGGTCTCGATCAGCCGGTGGTTGTCGCGCTGGTGCAGGCCGATGGACGGCTCGTCCAGCACGTACAGCACGCCGACCAGGCCCGAGCCGATCTGGGTGGCCAGCCGGATGCGCTGCGCCTCGCCGCCGGACAGCGTGCCGGCGCCGCGGTCGAGCGACAGGTAGTCCAGACCGACGTCGACCAGGAAGCGCAGCCGGGCGTTGATCTCCTTGAGGACCCGCTCGGCGATCATCTTCTGCCGGTCGTCGAGCTCGATGGTCGCCAGCAGCTCGGCGCACTCGCCGACGGACAGGTTGCAGACCTCGGCGATGCTCTTGCCGGCGATGGTCACGGCGAGCACCTCGGGCTTGAGCCGCGCGCCGCCGCACACCGGGCAGGGCACGTCGCGCATGTAGCCCTCGTACTTGTC
>NZ_CAKUCL010000324.1 GCF_934643405.1 uncultured Actinoplanes sp. | reverse complement strand
CCTAGTGCAGGTAGTCCACCGCCACCTTGCCGAACACGTCGCCCGACTCGAGATGGGCGAACGCGTCCGCGATGGCGGAGAACCCGTACGTCGAGTCGATCACCGGCCGGATCTCCTTCTCGGCCATCAGTTCCAGCAGGGCCACCAGCTCGTCCCGCGTGCCCATCGTGCTGCCGAGCAGTTCCAGCCGCATCGCGAACAGCCGGCGCAGGTCCACCGTGGCCTGATGACCGGCGGTGGCACCGCACACCACGATCCGGGCGCCGGGCGCGCTGCACTTCATCGAGTGCTCGAACGTGGGCTGCCCGACGGACTCGATCACGACGTCGACGCGCTCCGGCAGGCGGGCGCCCGGTTCGACCGCGGTCGCCCCGAGCGCCGTGACACGCTCTCGTTTGCCCGGGTCACGGCTGGTCGCGTACACACGCTTGCCCAACGCGACCGCAAGCGCGACCGCCGCCGTGGCCACTCCGCCGCCCGCGCCCTGGACCAGCACCGAGGACGCCTCGTCGATGCGGCCGCGCCCGGTCAGCATGCTGTACGCGGTGAGCCACGCCGTGGGCAGGCACGCCGCGTCCAGGAACGACACCCCGGCCGGCTTGGCCACCAGGTTCTCCGGGGGCACCGCCACCCGCTCGCCGAGGGTGCCCGGGAAGCGTTCGGAGAGCAGCGAATAGCCCCGCGGGTCGGCGCTGTCCTGGACCACCGGGTAGACGACCACCTCGTTGCCGTCCGGATCCACCCCGGCCGCGTCGCAGCCGAGGATCATCGGAAGGCGGTCGGCGGGCAGGCCGACCCCGCGCAGCGACCACAGATCGTGGTGGTTGAGCGAGGCGGCACGCACGTCCACGACGGTCCAGCCCTCCGGCGGCGTCGGCTCCGGCACCTCCGAGACCTTCAGCGCTCGGAGCGGGTGAGAGGGATCGGCGGCGATGGCGTAGGCGGCGCGCATACCCCAGAACCCTAATTGCCTCCGGTCACCGACGCTCGCATCGACATCGATGCGACGGGCTCGCGGCGGGCCACGCCGTCGCGCGACGCGGCGGCCGCGACCGCGTCCGCCACGGCCGGGGCAACGCGCGGGTCGAGCGGCGACGGCACGATCGCGTCGGCACGCAGGTCGTCCGACACGATCTCGGCGATCGCCTCCGCGGCGGCCACCTTCATCCGCGCGGTGATCGTGCTCGCCCGGACGTCGAGAGCCCCGCGGAAGATGCCGGGGAACGCCAGGACGTTGTTGATCTGGTTGGGGAAGTCGCTGCGGCCGGTCGCGACGATCGCCGCGTACCGGTGCGCGACGGCCGGCGGAACCTCGGGCGTGGGGTTGGCCAGCGCGAAGATGATGCCGCCCGGCGCCATGCCGGCGAGTGCCTCCTCGGCGATCGCGCCCCCGGAGACGCCGATCAACACGTCGGCTCCGATCAAGGCTTCGGCAATTCCTCCCGTACGGCCGGAGAAGTTGGTCATCGCGGCAAGCTCGGCCTTGATCGCCGTGAGGTCGCCCCGGTCCCCGTGGATGATCCCCCGCGAGTCGCAGATGATCACGTTGGCGCCGTCCACGCCCGCCGCGATGAGCGTCTGGGTGATCGCCACCCCGGCCGCGCCCGCACCGCTGATCACCACGCGCAGGTCGGCGAACCGGCGGCCCAGCAGCGCCGTGGCGTTGCGCAGCGCGGCGAGCGTGACCACCGCCGTACCGTGCTGGTCGTCGTGGAAGACCGGGATGTCGAGCTCGGCGTCCAGCCGGCGCTCGATCTCGAAGCAGCGCGGCGCGCTGATGTCCTCCAGGTTGATGCCGCCGAACGACGGCGCCATCGCCTTGACCGCCGCGATGATCCCGTCGACGTCCTGGGTGTCCAGGCAGATCGGGACCGAGTCGACCCCGCCGAACTGCTTGAACAGGATGGCCTTGCCCTCCATGACGGGCATGGCGGCCTTCGGGCCGATGTTGCCGAGGCCGAGCACGGCCGAACCGTCGGTGACCACCGCCACCGTGTTGGCCGTCCAGGTGTAGTCGTGGAACAGCGCGGGGTCTTCGGCAATGGCCTCACAGACCCGGGCAACACCGGGTGTGTACGCGAGCGACAAGTGATCACGGCTGGACAACGGGACCGTGGCATTGATCGCCATCTTGCCGCGCTGGTGCAGTTCGAAGACGGGGTCGGCGGCGAGGGCGGGATCGAGCTCGAAACTGAAGAAGGACACGGTGACTCCACACGGCATCAGACCTGGTCATGGGCACTCATCAGTCTCGGGCGCGAGTCTGCGCCGGACCGCGGTGCGATGCGGGGATCACCCGGGATGGCTGCCCGAGCGCGGGTGTGCGCTGGGGTTACCGGACATTAACGTAACCGACTCGGCCGCGGGTAGTAGCGGATTAACACCCGGCCGATGACATCTGCCACCCCGTATGCCCGGGAATCGTCCTCCACCAGGTCGTTGTCGCCCTGGATCCACCAACCGCCCTCCTCGGGCCGGACGGCTCTTTTCACCACGAGCAGATCGGGACGCGATCGAAATCGGGCGACCACGATGTCCCCGCTCCTTACCCGGCCACCCCGCCGGACCAGCAGCGCGTCGCCGGAGTGCAGCGTGGGGACCATGGACGGGCCGTGCACCAGGACGGCGGTCAGTGGTGATTGCCATCTCATGGCATCAGTCCTCCGTCACGTTACGCGCTACCTGTAAGGGGTAGTGTCAAGCGCGGATCATCGCAAACCCGTATGGAGGAGTCCTGATGCGACTTCCGCGTTTCCTCATGCCGCGCACCGTGGTCAGCGCTCACTGCGACCTGCCCTGTGGTGTGTACGACCCGGCCCAGGCCCGGATCGAGGCCGAGTCGGTGAAGGCCATTCAGGAGAAGTACCAGGCGAACACCGACCCTGAGTTCCGCACGCGCGCCATCATCATCAAGGAGCAGCGCGCCGAGCTCGTCAAGCACCACCTGTGGGTGCTGTGGACGGACTACTTCAAGGCTCCGCACTTCGAGAAGTACCCGAACCTGCACCAGCTCTTCAACGAGGCGACCAAGCTCGCCGGCGCCGCGGGCGCCAAGGGCTCGCTCGACCCGGCGGTCGGCGATCAGCTCCTCGCCAAGATCGAGGAGATCTCCAAGATCTTCTGGGAGACCAAGCAGGCCTGAGCCTCGGTTCATCGCGGCGACGGCTGACCGGCCGTCGCCGCGTGCTGCACCCATCGTCGGCTAGAGTCTTCTCGCGGTGGGAGGATGGCTACGGTGACCCAGTTGACTGACGCACACCCGGACCCGACGATCGGCGACGACGTCGTGATGCTGACGGTGCCCGCCGACGGCGGATATCTGGGCGTGCTGCGCACCGCGACGGCCGGCCTCGCCGCCCGGCTGCATTTCGCGCTCGACGAGATCGAAGATCTGCGGATCGCCGTCGACGAGGCGTGCGCCATGCTGCTGGCCATCGCGACCCGCGGCGCCGAGCTCGAATGCCGGTTCGCGGTCACCGAGGACGCCTTGACCGTCGAGGTGACGGTCGCGACCGTGCGCGGCGCGCGGCTGCCGGCCGAGTCGTCCTTCGCGTGGAAGGTGCTGACCGCGCTGACCACCTCGGCGTCCGCCGAGACCACCGGACGGCACGCCACGATCCGGCTGCTGACCCGCCGGACGGAGAACTAGTAACGGGTCGCCTCGGCGATGTAATCAAGGTGTTCCGCCGCCGCCCGCGTCGCCGACTCCGCATCCCGCACGGCCAGGCAGTCGAGCAGCTTGCGATGATCCACGTCGATCTGCTCCCAGTACCCCGGCGGCAGGTTGCCGGTGACCTCCTCGCCGTACGAGGCGTGGTAGAGCGGGCGGACGACCAGCTCGAACAGCGGGTTGCCGGTCGCCTTGGCCACGGTCGAGTGGAAGACCGCGTGCGCCGCCAGCATCGAGTCCAGGTCGTCCACCATCGGATCGAACAGCGCGGCGCGCAGCTCGACGAGGTGGTGGTCGTCGCGCCGGACCGCGGCCAGCCCGGCGGCCGGCACCTCCAGGGCGCGGCGCAGCTCGAGCATGTCGGCCAGCCCGACGTCGGCCGAGTTGGTGAGCAGCGTGAACCCGGTGGCCAGGCCGTCGGCCAGTTGTTCGGCGTCGGGGTGCGCCACGAAGCTGCCCCCGGTGACGCCCCGCGTGGTGACGATCAGATGCTGGCTCGCGAGGAGGCGCAGCGCCTCCCGCACCGTACTGCGGCTCACCCCGGTCTTGATGCACAGCTCCGGCTCGGGCGGCAGTCGCTCACCCGGCTGAAGGCGTCCCGACGTGATGTCGGCCCGTAGCTCATCCGCCAGCATCTGGTAGGCGGGCGGTCGCACCGTTGATCCGGTCACCCAATCAGGGTAGGCCCTGCCAAGGGAAAGAGAGCCGTAATTCTCAGCCGATACCCAGCGCGCGTGTGCTGGACGGCAACACGACCAGCACGCCGATGATCGCGCCGAGCACAATCAGCACGATGCCGAGCCAGAGCGGGCCGGTCTGCACCAGGAATCCCCCCGACGCGATCACGAAGAGCTGCACCACGACCGCCGGCCCCCGCGACCCCCGGCGCAGCTGACCCAGCGACCGGGCGACGAAGAACACCGCCACCGCCGCGAGCGCCGCCATCACCGCGAGACCGACGGCCACGGATGTCCGGCTGCGCGCGACCTCCACGATCAGCGCCACGGTCAGTGCGACCATGCCGGCCGCCTCCAGATACAGCAGGCCGACGGCGGTGCGCAGGGTCACCGGACTGTCAGGCTTCTCACCAGTCACTGGTGCACCATACCGACAGTCTTACCGGCGTTTGACGAGTACAGTGCCGCCCATGCGAGCGTTACTGGTGGTCAATCCCAAGGCCACCACCACGAGCGAGCGCAGCCGCGACGTGCTGATCCGGGCCCTGCGGAGCGCGGTCGATCTGACCGTCGAGTGCACGACCCGCCGGGGGCACGCCGCGACGCTCGCGCGCGCGGCCGCGGAGAGCGGCGTCGATGTGGTGGTCACCCTCGGCGGCGACGGCACGGTCAACGAGGCGGTCAACGGCCTCATGACGAACACCGGTGTGCTGTCCGGCCTGCCGGGCTCGCTCGCGCAACGACTGCCCGCGCTCGCCGTCGTCCCCGGCGGATCGACGAACGTCTTCGCCCGCGCGGTCGGCATGCCCCGCGACTGGGTCGACGGCGTGAGCGTGATCCTCGACGGGCTCCGCGACGGCCGGCACCGGGTGATCGGGCTGGGCCGCGCCGACGATCGGTACTTCACCTTCGCCGCGGGACTCGGTCTGGACGCCGCGGTGGTGCGCCGGGTCGAACAGGCGCGCCTCCGGGGCCGTACGTCAACCCCCGGTCTTTATTTCCGCTCGATCGTGGGCCAGTTCTTCACCGGGGAAGATCGCAAGTCGCCGCCGCTGGCCATCGAGCGCCCCGGCGAGCCGCCCGAGTCCGAACTGGGCAATGTGATAGTGCAGAACACCGCACCTTGGACATACCTGGGCGATCGGCCGATCAACCCGAACCCGTCGGCCTCGTTCGACCGCGGTCTCGACGTGCTCGCCTTGCGCCATCTGCGCGTCGCCAGCACCACCCGGACGATGGCCCAGCTCGCCAGCCGCAAGGGCGATCCGCGTGGCAAGCAGGTGCTGCACCTGCATGACCAGGCCGAATTCACGGTGATCGCGAATCGTCCTCAGGCTTTTCAGCTCGACGGCGACTATTTGGGCGAGCGGCAAAAAGTGCACTTCGTGTCCGTCCCCAACGCTCTGCGCGTGATCTGCTGACTCCGAGGTGTCAGGACCGGTACGCCGGGTAAGCCCCTCACGATCTGTTACAGAAACCACGTGAAAAGGTCGGCACAAGGGGCTGGACCGTACTACATTGATGGGAGCGTTGGTCAACCGGCTCTGACATGCACCTCAGATCCGGACATAAGGGTCGTGACCCAGCTCACCCGCGCGGAGAAACTTCCGCCGCTACCCTTGACATCGCGAGAGTTCGTGAAAGCATTCACAAGCGATAAGAAGTAACCGGTTGCTGCTTGTGCGCGTTCCTAATCCAGAAGCGCACTGCAACACCAATAAAGCTTGCTGCCGCACCGGCGTGCGGACCGGCCTCGGCCTGGTCAGCCGCCACCGCGCACGCATAGGTAAAACCAGCACCGCAATTCATTACCCCATCCGAAACAAGGAGTGTTGCCGCCATGGACTGGCGCCACGATGCGATCTGCCGCGACGAGGACCCGGAGCTGTTCTTCCCGATCGGGACGTCCGGCCCCGCGCTCCTGCAGGTCGAGCAGGCCAAGGCCGTGTGCCGGCGGTGCCCCGTGACCTCCGAATGCCTCGCGTGGGCACTCGAGTCCGGTCAGGACGCCGGCGTCTGGGGCGGGATGAGCGAAGACGAGCGGCGTGCCGTCAAGCGCCGTGGCGGCCTGCGGGTCGGCGCTCCCACCGCCTGAACCACCCCCCACAGCATTTACGCCCCGGGCCGATACGGCACCGGGGCGTCTTGCTGTTTCGGACCGATTACTCAGCGCGCAGATTCTCTTTTGACTGCGGCCCGCCACCGCGCGACGTTCCGCAGCGCACTAATGCGATCACGGTCGGTTTCATCGACTTTCGCGAAATGATCTCGAAATTGCTCGGGGCGGTCGATGCCTCAAACCATTAGTCGGCATTCCCTCACACTCCGCTGTGGACACCGCCACGACCGCCGGCGACCCTCCACCGCAGAGATCACGTGATAACGCTCCGCATCCAAGCTCCTCGCTAGCGGGCCGCGAACGGCATCCGCGAATGTCGCTCCGCGTTACCGGTCGGCCACAGCGCCCGGTCAATGTCCGGTGTCCCCTGGGGCTGCTCTCAAACGTTCCGTGCCATCACTCCCCGGTGGTCGCCAAATACGACAAATACGAATTGGTCGGGTGGTGTGGTCGTCGATCTGGCGATCCCGGCGCGGCAGCGAGCGGAGCCGAGACCGGCTGAGGTCAGGCGAGGACGAACGGGTACCGCCAAGCCGGCTCAG
>NZ_CAKUCL010000323.1 GCF_934643405.1 uncultured Actinoplanes sp. | reverse complement strand
GGGAGGGACAAGCCGGCAAAGCCGAGTCGACCAGCCGGGAGACGCCCCCTCGGGAGGGACAAGCCGGCAAAGCCGAGTCGACCAGCCGGGAGACGCCCCCTCGGGAGGGACAAGCCGGCAAAGCCGAGGCGACCGGCTGGGGCGAAAGCCGCTGGACAGCCGCGCGAACCTACCGGCCGCCGCCGACGCGGCGGCGATCTGGGATCACGACGGTACGGATCGCGGCTGGGCGTAGCCGAGCTGGGGCACCTCGCCGCCGTTCAAGCGGGTGGCCAAGCGGTGCAACGCCGTGGCGGCCAGCCGGCGGCCCCGGCCGGGCGGGCGGGCGGGGACGACGGGGCTGTCCGGCAAGGCGGAGTCGATCGGGCCGGTGTTGGCTCGGTTGATCAGCAGGACGTAGGCCAGTTCTGGCATCGCGCGCTCCTCACTAGCAGTGATGCGGGCTAAGCTCTCTTGACTGGCAACATACCGCATGTGATGCAAGTCAAACATGGTTTGGTGGAATCAATGTCGTTTCCTGAGCTCTGGGGCGGGGTGGCCTGCCTGGACTTCGCCAACACGCTCGACGGGCGCGCCACCGAGCGGCCTGAGGAGAATCTCCATACGTACGCAGATGTCGTGAAATGGGCGAACTATGCCGGGCTCCTCGACGAAGAGGCGGCCGCCCGGATCCGCGTCAACGGCCGGGCGAGCGTCGGCAGGCAGGACGACGGCCGGCCGGCCGACGGCGATCACGACCAGGACAACCTTCGCACCGCGCTGGAACTGCGTGAGGCCATCTTCGGGATCTTCTCCGCTGTCGGGCGCCACCAGCCCGTACCGAAACCCGCCCTTGACTCTCTGCAGCAGCACTTCGCGCGGGCGATGGCGCACGCCCACCTCGACGACCGGCGCGGCTGGTACTTCACCGGTGACGACCCGGGCCGGGCGTGGTGGCCCATCGCCGTCGACGCCGTCACGCTGCTCACCCACGGCCCCGTCGACCGGGTGAAGGTCTGCGCCGCCGAGGCCGGATGCGTCGGGCTGTTCCTCGACACCAGCAAGAACCGCAGCCGCCGCTGGTGCACGATGGACGGCTGCGGGGTGGACGCCAAGGTGAAGCGCCAGGCCCAGCGCCGGCGCAGCGCCCGCCCCGGAACCGCCCCAGAATGAAGTCATGGAAGTACTCGTGGTGGTGGAGAACCCGCAGGACTACCGCGCGGCGATCGACACCTGGCGGCGTACGGCAAGCGTGATCCAGGAGTTGCCGCCCCGGCTGGCGGTCTGCCACCTGCGCGGCGAGGCCCCCGACGTGCCGGGCGTCCGCTGGTACACCGGTGAGGTGCCGCCGGACGTGCTGCTGCGCCTGGACCCCGCGGCCCGCATCTTCATCGCCGCGTGGCATGACCGCCGGCGACCGGCCGAACGCCCCGGCAACCCGACGTGGTCGGAACGCGGTTACCTGGAAGGTTGACGGCCGGCCAGCGCCCCCGCCGCCAGCTCCATCAGCTCCGCCACCGCCGCCGAGGGCACCGCCGGGGGCGCCGGGATCGGGGCCGGGTCCGCACACCGGTCCAGCAGCAGCTCCACCAGCGCGGCCCGGTTCACGATCTCGTCCGCGCTGATCGAACCCGGCAGGATCCGGATCTCCACCGTGTCCCGCAGCGGCTGCTCGGCGAACAACTGCGTCAGGTTCACGTCGAAGAACTTGGTGAGCCCGCCGGCCGAGGCCGCCGCCCGCAGCTGCTCGAACGTGGGCGTCCCGGCGACGGCCTCGACCAGCGGCGCGGGCAGCGGAGCCAGCCGGCGGCACTGCGGATTCGTTTGCAGCAGGGCACGCAACGGCTCTCTCCAGTACGCGAAAAGCCGTACCACATTGGCCAGAGCCCCCGCCGAGCGGAAGGGCGCCCCGTCGACGTGGAGATGCACGGCGGCCTCGGGAGGGACCGTGAACCCCCGTTCGCGCGCCGGCGCCAGCAGCTCCTCCAGCCGGGCGTGGTGGTCGCGGGCCAGCGGCGGCGTCACGATCTCGCAGGGCCGGTCGCGTTCCCCGCCCTGCGGCGCGGCCAGCGCGATCGTCGCGCCGGACGGGTCGTCCAGCCGGTAGACGTCGCCGTGCCGCTGCACCTTCGTGCCCCACAGCCGGGCCGCCCCGTCCAGCGATCCCGCCGGCCGGCCGCCCGGATCGCTGTGCCGGGCCAGCAGCGCGAGCAGCCGCGGGTCGTCGCTGAGGATCCGGAACAGCCCCGGCGGTGCCGGAGCGCGCGGATCGAGCCCCGCCAGCAACGTGACGTCATCGACGAGCGTGCACAGCGGGTCACCACCGCGGCGGCGCACCTCGTAGCCCTGGGTGAGGTGCAGGAACCGGCCCAGCCCGGGCACCAGCGACGGCTCGCTGTCGTGATGCCACACCGGCCTGACCCGCCCGCCGGCCCGGGCGGCCAGCTCGCGGGCGAGCTTCGAGCGGCTGCCACCCGGCGGCGCCATCAGTTCGATCTCGAAGCCGATGCGCCGGCGCAGCCGCGGCGTCACGGCTGGATCGGCAGGGTCTGGCCGGCCAGCAGCCGCTTGCCGCCCTCGATCTTCGCGGCGTACGCGTCCTTCTGGTGCCACAGGGCGGCGAGTTTCTCCGCGTCGGCGATCGTGTACCCGGCGGAGGAGAACTTCTCGACCCGCTTGACCTCCAGCGCCTCGGCGAGGTTCGCCGGCTGGGGCCTGATCGGCAGCTTCTGCCCGGCCAGCAGACGCTTGCCGGCCTCGGCCTTGGCGTCCGACGGGTCGGACAGCTTCCACAACCGGGCCAGCGTCTCGGCGTCGTCCCAGACGTACCCGGCGTCGAAGAAGGCCCCGTACCGGGCCTGCACCTGGTCGGCCGGCGCGTGGGAAGCCGGGTCGTCCGGGGTGGCGGCGAACGGCAGCGTCATGCCGCGCAGCAGCCGGTTGCCCGCCTCGGTCTTCACCTGGCCGATGTCCGGCATCTGCCACATCTCGGCGAGCCGCTGCGCGTCCTGGAGGTCGTAGCCGGCGCCGAAGTACGCGTCGTACGCCTGCTGCACCCCGGCCGCACCCGGCGAAGCCGACGGCGGCGCCGCGGGCAGCACCACCGCCGGGTCGCGGGGCGCCACGGTCGTCATGGTGACGACCCCGGCGATCAGCCCGGCGCCGACCACGACACCGCCCGCGGCCTGGATCCCACGCCGCCGCCACCGGTAGGTCCTCGACAGCTCCTGCACCCTCGCGTACACCGCGGCCGGGTCGGGAGCCAGATCCTCGTGCGACACGAAGGCCTCACGCAGCTGATCCTCATGGTTGCTCACGACTTCTCCTCGGCGAGTTCCCGTTGCCGCTCCGACGACAGCCGGAGGGTTTTCAAGGCCTTCGACGCCTGACTGCGCACGGTCGCGGCCGAGCACCCGAGCAGGTCGGCGATCGCGTCGTCCTCGAGCTGCTCGTAGTACCGCAGCACCAGCACGGCGCGCTGCTTACGGCCCAGCGTGGCCAGCCGCCGCCACAGCTCATCGGCCTCGACGACGCCGTCGGCGTGGTCCCGCACCCCGCCGCGCGCGTCGTCGATGTCCACCAGCCGCTCCCCCACCGCGGTCACGTTGCGCACGGCCCAGGTACGCCGCCAGGAAAGATACTCATTCAAGATCATCCGCCGGACGTAGGCCTCGGGCGAGTCGGCGTCGCTGATCCGGCGCCACTTGACCTGGGCGCGCGCGAGCACTTCCTGCACGACGTCCTGGGCCAGGTCCCGATCGCCGGTGAGGACGACGGCGTACCGGAGCAGGCTCGGGAGGCGGGCCACCGCGAATTGCTCGAAGGTCACGCATACGGAGACGCACGCCGCCCCGCTTCCGTGTAACGCACCCGCGGATTTCTTCGCCAGCGCCGGTCCTCCCCCGCTCGCCGGCCAGCGTAGCGCCGGGTCAAAACCACGATTTCCTACGGCGTAGGAAGGGTCCCCGGGTCGTGATTTCCGGCTGAGTGGTGGGCCGGGGCCGCTTCTCGCTTCCGGCCGTCATGCCGGGCTGAGGCGGCGAAGCCGCGATGGCCCGCCGGCCGGCGCCGAAGGTGGCCGGGACGGCAGGCGCGGCTGGCCGCGAAAGACCCCGGCACCCTCAGCGCGGGGGCGCCCCGGCTAAGCGATTCGGCGGCGGGCCAGGATGGTCACGCAGGCGGCGGACGCCGCTGTGCACGCCAAGGTGAGCGGCAGCGGCCACGGCACGGCGACGTCCGTCGCGCGGGTCAGGACGGCCCACGCCAGCAGGAAGGTCAGGCACACCGCGAAGACGACCGCCGCGACGTGGGCGAGGATCTCGCGGGGCGGCGCCGGGCGCCGGGCCCGGCCGCCCGCCGGAATGCGCAGCGACTCGGCGAAGGCGTCGCTGACCCGCACCAGCGAGCCGGCGTCGGTGATGGCACGCTCCGCGTCGGTCAGGCGACGGAGTCCGGCGCCGGCGCGCGGGTGGCCGGGCTGGAGGGCAAGAGCTTTCCCGTACGCCTCGCGGGCGCTCACCGGGCGCGCCGCGGCGAACAACGCGGCACCGTGCGCGACGTGCAGGTCGGCGTCGTAGGAGGCGATCTCCGCCGCCGCGGTGAGCACCCGGCCGGCCTCGGCGACCCGGCCGGCCGCGAGCAGTGCGCGGCCGTGCCGTTCCAGCAGGCGGGGGTGGCCGGGCTCGGCGGCGCAGGCCTGCTCCGCAGCCGTGATCGCCAGGTCGTGCCGCCCCCTGGCCGTGTACGCGGCGCTCACCCAGAACAGCGTCTCCGTGCCGCCGGGCTCCAGCCGCAGGGCGGCGCGGGCGGCGTCGAGCGCCTCCGCCGGCCGGCCGAGGGCCAGGTGTGCCCTGGTGAGCAGCAGCCAGGCGCCCACGTTGCCGGGGTCGGAGCCGACCACCGGGGTCAGCAGCGTCGCGGCCTGCCCGGCCCGCCCGTGGTGCAGCAGGTCACCGGCGTGGCCGAGGATGTCGGTTCGCACGCCGGCACGATCGGCGCCGCGCCCGCCGACCTGCGCGGGCCGCCGGGTGCGGGTCGGTTGTTCAGGAGGCCACCGCGGGCGAGGTCACCCGGCCGTCGCGCACCATGATCTCCCGGTCCGCGTACGCCGCAACCCGCGCCTCATGCGTCACCAGCACCACCGTGGTGCGCTGTTCCCGCGCGTTGCCCACCAGCAGGTCCATCACCTGTTCACCGGTGAGCGAGTCGAGCGCGCCGGTGGGCTCGTCGGCGAACAGGATCGCCGGCTCGGCGACCAGGGCGCGGGCCAGCGCCACCCGTTGCGCCTGTCCGCCGGACAGCTCCCCGGAACGGCGGTGCTGGAGCCCGGGCAGTCCGAGACGCTCGAACCACGGGGTGGCGCGGCGGAGCGCGGCCTGCCGCCGTACACCCGAAAGCAACAGGGGAAGCGCGACGTTCTCCTCGGCCGTGAGTTCCGGCACCAGCTGACCGAATTGGAAGACGAAGCCGAACCGGTCGCGCCGCAGCTCGCTGCGGGCGGCCTCGCCGAGGGTGTCGACGCGGTGACCGTCGACGTGGATCTCGCCGTGGTCCGGCACCAGGATGCCGGCCAGGCAGTGCAGCAGCGTCGACTTGCCGGAGCCGCTGGGGCCCATCACCGCGACGATCTCGCCGGGCTCGACGGTCAGGTTCGCCCCGCGCAGGGCCGGGGTCTCGCCGAACGAGAAGGTGACGTCGCGCGCCTCGATCGCCGGGGTCATGGCTTGGCCTCCTTGATGCGGGCCCGCAAGGCGTCCAGGCGGGCGGCGGTGGTGTCGATCCAGCGCAGGTCGGCCTCCAGGTGGAACAGGCCGTGGTCGGCCAGGAGGCCGTCGACGAGCTCGCCGGTGCGCTTGACCTCGGTGAGCTCGCGCATCCGGGCGAGGTGGGCGCGGCGCTGGGTGTCGAGGTATTCCTCGGCGGGCCGGTCCAGCATCAGCGCCAGGACCACCTTGGCGAACAGGACGGTCTGCAGGTGCGGCTCGGCGGCGACCGGTTCGGCCAGCCAGGTGTCGACCTCGGTCGCGCCCCGATCGGTGATCACGTACCGCTTGCGCTCCGGCCCCTCGCCGGGCGCGATCTCGTCCATCACCACCTTGCCGTCGCGGGCGAGGCGGCCGAGGGTCGAATAGACCTGCCCGAAGGGCAGCGACTTGCCCCGGCCGAAGTAGAGGTCGTAGTCGCGTTTCAGGTCGTATCCATGGCTCGGCTCCCGCTCGAGCAGGCCCAGCAAGGTCAGCGGAACGCTCATGCCCGCTACCATACCCCCGAGGTATACACCGCGTATATACCTCGGGGTATCGAGCCGGATTTTTCCTCGGCCATTGCTCAGGAGCGCCGCAGGCGTGCCGATACGGGGAGCCGGTTGCAGATGTGGAGCGAAAGGAGACCCCGATGGTCACCAGGATCGAGCGCACCGAGGACTCCGCCCGGTGGGCGGCGCACATCGCCCGGACCCACCTGCGGCGGGACACCGAGAAGCTCACCGCGGACCTCGCCGCCAAGGCCGACCCGCGGGTCATCTCCGCCGACCGCGCCGCCGTCGCGGAGAGCCGCGGACAGGCCGGCGCCCGGCTCGTCGACGTCCTCGTCTGACCGGCGCCAGGGCCGCCGGGAGAACGCGGGCTCCTGGCCGGAGGCGGGCGTGACGCAAGTGACGGATGGACGACCGCAAAAGTTGTCGTACCCCACAGCTAGCGTTCGGGAAGAGTCGTAACTTGAGCGATGAGTCCTGGACGGCCGCCCGGTCATACCAACCGAGAGGGTCACCCGAAGGAGGAGATCATGATGACCACCAACGCCGCTCTGCTGACGGTCGCACGCGCCGAGGCCCTTTTCACGAGCCGGTTGGCCACCGGGAGCGCACCGTCCTACGACATCGTCGAGCAGGAGATCCGAGCCGCCGTCCGCGCGCACCGCGGGGTGCGGGGTTGCGCCGCCGACGTCGCCGGGGAGTACGGCGACCATCCGGAGCTGGCCGCCCCGCGCATGAGGTGGGCGAGACACGTGGTCGAGGACCTGTACGAGACACGGCGAGGACGTTTCGCGCTGGTCGCCTGACCCC
>NZ_CAKUCL010000322.1 GCF_934643405.1 uncultured Actinoplanes sp. | reverse complement strand
GGCGCGGGCGGCGATCGGTGCTTCAGCCGATCTTGATGGTCTTGGACACGCTGGGGACTCCCTTGGCGTCCATGGCGAAGAGCATCCAGTAGCCGGGCAGGGCGATTCCGGGGTCGGACGGGATGGTCAGCTCGTAACCGCCGCCGGCGGCCGGGGACGGGACCAACGACAGGCGACGCTGGTCCGTGTCGACGCTGTGTGTCGCGGTGCCCATGCGGATGATCGAGAAGGCGGTCACGTCCCGGTTCGTCTGGACGGTGATCTTCGCGCCGTTCGCGGCGGTGGACGGGGCGGCGGTGATCGACGGGCGGGAGGCCGGCTTGCCCTCGTCGTCCAGCAGGTACGGCGGCGTGAAGATCTGGCCGTCGAAGTGGTTGGTCGAGCAACCGGTGCCGCACAGGCCGCCACCGCCGGAGAAGACCCGGCCGTCCGGCATCAGCGTCGCCACGCTGTGGTACGTCCGCGGCACCGTCGCGCTGGCCATCGGGCTGAACTGCTCGCTGACCGGATCCCACATCTCGGCCGTCAGCACCGCCGTGTTGTCCGAGAACGGCACCGCGAAGTTCTGACCGCCCATCACCACGACCTTGCCGTCCGGCAGCACCACGCTGTTCGCGAACGAGCGGGTGTTGCCCATCGACGCCACCTTGCGCGTGGTCACCGCGCTGCCGTTGATGTTGACGATGTACGCGTTCGCGGTGGCGGCCGTCTGCTCGTAATTCGGCGCGCCGCCCACCGTCAGGATCTTGCCGGTGTCGTACATGATCGCGTTGCCGTTCATCGCGTCGCCGTCGTCGCCGCGTGTGCCGGCCGGCGTGACCGAGCCGGTACCGGACGTGCCGTACCAGTTCATCTTCTTGCTCGGCCCGGCCTGGAAGACCTTGCCGCCGGACCAGCCGAACAGCCAGGCGTGGTTGTCCTTGCGGTAGTCGCCGTTGGGGTTCGAGTCGTTGGTCAGCATCGGCACCACGTCCGCGCCGGGCAGCGCCGTCCAGCCGCTCGCCGCGGACCAGACCTCGCCGGCCTTGTGCGGCACGCCGGGAGTGCCTCCGCGCGGCCCGCTCCACGAACCGCCGATGGTGAACACCCGGCCGTCGGAGAGCGTCGCGCTGGCCTGGTAGCCCCGGGCTGTCTTCATCGTCGGCCCGGTCGTCCAGGCGTCCGTGCGAGGGTCGTAGATGCTGGTCTTCCCGCTGTCGTTGCCGCCGGTCACCAGGATCCGGCCGTCCGGCAGCGCGGAGATGCCGGGGCAGAACATGTCGTGCCCCGTCTCGGTGACCGTGCGCTGGGTGACCACCCCGGTCGACGGGTCGTAGGTAGCGGTCACCGTGCGGCCGCCGGTGCCGCCGCTGAACGTGTCCTTCTGGTAGGACGACCAGGTCAGGATCTTGCCGTTGGGCAGCTGGGCCGCCGCCACCGGCACCAGCGGGAAGCCGATCGGCGCGCTCCACGTGCCGCGCTTGGGCGACACCGAGCCGGCCGGGCCGATCAGGTACAGCTCGGCGGCGCTGCTGACGGTGCCGCGGTTGCCCGCCTCGGAGAGCGTGGTGAGCCGGACGTATCGCGCGTCGACCGGCGGGAAGACCACGGTCTGGGTGGCCGGGTTGTCGGCGAACGCACCGTTGGTGACCCGGTCGGTCCAGGTCACGTTGTCGTTCGAGGTGGAGATCTTGTACTTGCCGATCCGCCCGTTCGGCGTGGGCTTGGGCCGCGGCTCGTAGATCAGGCCGCCGACCGAGACCACCTTCTTCATGTCGTACGTGACCGTGTGCGGGAACGGCAGCGGCGGGTCCGGGGTGTACTGGCTGTGCCAGAAGGTGGCCGCGTTGCCGTCCATCACGTTCGCTGCCGGGTAGGCCGCCTGCTGGTCGGACACGGCGACCGTCCATCCGGTGCGGGCGAGCGTCGGGTTGGCCCGGCCGAGGATGTTGACCTCGGCCGCGCTGGTCCACTGGCCGCGGTTGCCGGCCTCGGTGAGCGCGGTGAGCCGCACATACCTGGCCACCCGCGGTGCGAAGGTCACGGTCTTGACGAGCTTGTCGTCGGCGAACGTGCCGCTGGCCGCGACCGGCGCCCAGTCGACGTTGTTCTGGCTGGTCTCGACGCGGTACTGGCCGATCGTGCCGTTCTTGCTGGTGTCCTGGCGGGGCAGGTAGGCCAGGCCGGACACCAGGTTCGTGGTGCCCATGTTCACGGTGATCCAGTGCGGCAGGGCGGGGACCGGCGTCTTGCTGTACGCCGTGTGCCAGAACGAGGCGGTGTTGCCGTCGATGGCGTTGGCCGCGGCGGCGACCGCGGTCGGTTCGGCACTGTCCACGGTGGCGCTCCAGCCGGTGCGCGGCAGCGCCGGGTCGGTGCCGCCGAGCAGATTGATCTCGGCCGCCGCGATCAGGTTGCCGCGCTCGCCGGCCTCGGTCATCGCGGTGAGCCGGACGAACCGGGTGACCACGGTGCCGATGGTGACGGTCTTGAGCACCTCGTCGTCGGCGAAGGTGCCGGTCGCGACCGGGTTGCTCCACGTGGTGCCGTCGTTGCTGATCTGCACTGTGTACTGACCGATGCGGCCGTCCGGCGAATCGGCCGGCGGCAGGTACGTCAGACCGCTGACCGCGAGCCGGTTGTGCGTGTCGATGGTGATCTGGTGCGGGAACGAGGTGGACGCGGTGCGCCAGAACGTGTCCGGGTTGCCGTCGAGCACCCGGTCCGCGGTCTCCTGCGCGTCGTCCGCCGTGACGGTCCAGCCGTTGCGCGGCAACGGCGCCGGAACGGCGACCGCCGCCGGAACGATCTCCGGCATGATGTGGCGCGCGTGCGACTCGTCCGTCGCGGACTGCGTCACGCCTGTCGTGCCCCGCTCATGCAGGACGATCGCCGTCCCCACCAGCAGGCAAAGGACCAAAGTGGCCGCGGCTCGTGGCCACGACCTGCTCATCCCCCGCATACATCCCCCAACACATAGCCGGAGGGTCACACTTACCCGGGTGCGCGAGGCCGGAGGAATCGACCCCAGGCTATAGATTTCGCCGCCAACGGCCAGGTGACAAGGAGCAGGTGATCTCGTAAAGTGCGGCGCCGCGGCAGGCTTCCGGCTGCCATAAACCGCGAAGACGTCGAATTTGGACAGCGGCGTTTCTCGCCATCCGGGTGACTTCTCGTGGCTGGAGAGTTATGTCACTTCGTTCGATGTACGGGCGACCCCGCCCACCGGGAGCGAAGGCGCTGGACCGAGGTCGTGCGGGCGGTCGTCCGGAGCTGTCCACGATAAAACCCGGCGGACTGGATGTGAAGATTGCCGATACGCTCACGCCCGTGGCCCTAACGGAAGGCAACCGCGGCATCATCCGGTCCGTCGAGGACGATCGCGCCGGGACCCTCGGCAGGGGCGCGTCGACCGCCGCGGTCCGCGCATGACTGTCCTACGGGTGCGCGGGCGCGCGCTGCCGTCGGGCGCGCCGGTCGATCTGTATGCGGACGGCGACCGCTGGACGTCGGACCCGGTCCCCTCGGCGACATTGGTCGCCACCGGCTGGGTGCTGCCGGGGCTGGTCGACGCGCACACTCATCCCGGCGCTTCGTCACCCGGCTCGCCGTTGGACGAGTCCCTGCTGCGCTCGCACCTGCGGTCCCACCTGGACGCCGGGGTGACGTTGATCCGCGCTCCCGGTCTGGCCGGCACACCTCCGCCGTGGTTCGGCGCCGATCCGGAGACGCCGAGGGCCGTGCACGCCGGCCCGTGGATCGCCCAGGTCGGCCAGTTCATAGAGGCCTGGGGCCGTCGCCCTCCCCTGGCCGAACTCCCCGCCGTGGCCGCCGCGCAGGCGGCCGCCTCCGGCTGGGCCAAGATCGTCATCGACTGGAAGCCCGGCGACGACGTGATCCCGCTGTCCGTCCTGAGCTCTGCCGTCGCCGCGGTCCACGCCGTGGGCGGCCGCCTGGCGGTGCATTCCCAGCATCCCGAGGGCGGTGAGGTGGCCGTCGCGGCCGGCGTCGATTCGCTGGAACACGGCATGGGCCTGTCCCCTTCCCTGCTGGCCCGGATGGCCGCCCAGGGCACCGCGCTCACGCCGACGCTGTCGGTGATCACCCGCTCGTTGCACGAGGCCCGCGACAATCCGCGCAGGTCCTGGTACGTGTCCGGCGCTTCGGCCCACCCCGCCCTGACCGCCGCCGCCGTGGAGGCGGGCGTGACCGTCCTGGCCGGCACCGATTCCCTGCCGCACGGCCGGGTGGCCGACGAGGTGCGGGCACTGGCCGCCGCGGGCGTCCCGCCGCACGAGGCGTTGGCGGCGGCATCCTGGGCCGCGCGCTCCTATCTGGGCCTGCCCGGTCTCGGCGAGGGTGCGCCGGCCGACGCGGTCGTCTACGAGTCGGATCCCCGCGACGACCTGACCCAGCTGGACAATCCCCGAGCGGTCGTGGTGCGCGGCAGACTGGTCCATCGCCGCCATTAGTGGCGAATTCCGCGCCCCGGCTGGAATCACTCCAATTCTTCGTCGAAATACGTCGTGAATGCGATTAATCAGCGTGTCGCTGATCCGGCAGACCGCTCCGGGAATTCAGGTGAAGCTTGCGGTCGAATCTCCGGCCGGACGTCGAGGCGTGGGGTCCTGGACGCGATATGGCCGCCGATTCCTGATGCCAAAGGAGCACAACCATGACCGACCGCTTCGATCCCAACATCCCACCCACCGGGCCGACCGCGCCGGCGATTCAAGGCGACTTCGTCGGCGTCGTCGCCATCACCGAGCGCCCGGCGATCGGCAGCTCGAACCTCGTCATCAACGCCGATCAGTCCTTCGACATCGAGGTCACCTGGCACGTCTTCGGCAACCTGGTGCCGCTCTGGCTGACCGCCCTGTCGCAGGCGACCAAGGACTGGGTCGTCACGGCGTACGCCGAGTCCCAGGGGCCCGGTGACGAGAAGACCCTCGGCAGCGTGAACGTGCCGGTCGGCGGCCCGGGCTTCTCGCTCGACGAGACATTCCAGGCGAAGCTCACCGTTCCGCCGGGCACCCTGCCGGAGGAGAACCCGGGCGACCCGACCCAGTCCGGCGTTTACAAGATCATCGTGACGGTGTTCCTCGACTCGAACCTCGGGCCGGTGGGGTACGACATGATGGGCTACGCCGAGGGCCCGATCGTCAAGGTCGAAGACCCGAACTGACCGGACCGGCGGGCCGGCCCGCGTTCCGGCGGGCCGGCGCCGTCGCGGTCAGGCGGCTGCGACGTCGTCGACCACCACGCCGCCGATCGAGCCGACGTGGGGAACCATGAAGTCGCCGCGGTCGATGACCGTCAGGCGCGGCTGGGACTTTCCGACGACCACCCGCCGGCCACAGGTCTCGTCGCGGCAGACGAACAGCACCTCGGCAGCGGTCTCGGCCTCGCAGAGCATCTCGTGCGACGGGGCCGGTTCCGGCGTCCTGGGGAATGCCATGGTCAACCTTTCTCTGGTCGAGAGAAACCACATACCCATAATTCCGGAACGGACACCTTCCGGACAGGCCTATCCGCGGGAGCGGACCGATGGACGAATTGACGCGAATATCCCCCGCGACGCGGGCCGCCCTGGTCGCCGTCTCGCAGGGTTCCTGTTATTTCCCGGGCTGCCGTAAACCGATCTTGGTATCTCTCGGCGGCCGACCCGAAATCAATATCGAGATCGCGCATATCCGGAGTGCCGATCCCGCCCATCCTCGTCATGTCGCCGGATTGAGCGACCACGACCGGGACTCGTGCGGCAATTTTCTGCTGCTGTGCGTGCCGCACCGCCGGACCGTCGATCGGGATCCGCGGGCTCATCCGCCCGGGCTGCTGGAGTCGTGGCTGCCGGACGCGAGGCAGGCTCTGGACGAACTGGGGCCGATGAGCACCGACCGGTTCGAGGGTCTGCTGCTGTCCTCGTTCGGGGCGGCCAAGGAGCAGATCAGCGAGGCGCTGCTGCGGTTGGAGAAGACCGACTCGGAGGCGGCGCAGCTCCTGCGGTACCTGGTGGACGGTCTCTACGACCAGCGCAGCCGGTACGGCGTCGATCCGGAGATCGTCTCCGTCCTGTCCCGCGTGACTCGGACTCTGGACAGGCTCGTCGAGCCGGAACCCGAGCCACGGCGAGCACCGAGACCGCACCGGATCAACGTCGGCTGGCAAGCCTGACCGCTGTGCGGGTCGTCCCCCGGGCACGCAGGCCCGGGGGACGCCTCGGTGCCGTCAGGGACGCCTCCGGCGGATGCGCCGGCCCGCCGCGGTCATCGCCAGGCCCAGCAGCAGGAAGGTGACTCCGGCCAGGACGACCGGGCCGCCGGCCTTGCCGGTCAGCGGCAGGACGCTGCCGGTAGCCGTGGAGGCAACCGTCGCGTTGCCATTGCCGCCACCGGTGCCGCTGCTGCGGCTGCTGCGGAAGGCGCCGGCGTCACGCACCGCACCGGCGTTGTTTCCCGCCTTGATGCCGGCGCCCCGCAGCGAGCCCGCCCCGGCAGCGGTCACGCCGCGAACCGTGACCGTCTGGGTGAGGAAACGGACCTCTCCGTCGGTGGCCAGACCGGTCGCCACGATCGTGTATCGGCCGGCTCGCGTGGTTGCCGGGATGAGCACGACGGCGGAGATCCGGCCGGCCGAGGTCACCGTGGCGGTCGTCAGGGCGACCGGCCCCGGGAACAGGTTGAGCAGGACCTTGGTGCCCGGCCGGTAGCCCCAACCGGCGACGGTGACGGTCTTACCGGCGGTGATGGTGATCGGCTTGCCCAGCTGACCGTCGCTCGCCGGCACCCCGGCGGGGACCACGGCTTTCCCGCCCGGGACCGGACGGGTCTCGCCGGTCGCCGCCGCGGACGACCCGCCGGGGCCCGTCGCGGTGACGCGCAGGGTGTACGGCGCACCGGCGGCCAGACCCGAGATCGTGCACGACGTGGCGGTGGTCGTCGTGCAGGTTCCCGCCGGGTACGACTCGGTCGTGGCGCTCGCCGTGTATCGGGTGACCGTGCCGTCAGCCGACGCGTTCCACGAGACGGTGATCGCGTTGCCCTGGGCCGTGCCGCGCACGCCGGTCGGTGCGGCCGGCGGCTTCGAGACCGGCGGCTTCGTGGCCGGCGGCGCGGAAGAGGTCGGCGGCGC
>NZ_CAKUCL010000321.1 GCF_934643405.1 uncultured Actinoplanes sp. | reverse complement strand
GCAGCCGGCCGAGCATCGGAAGACGGCGCGCGCCGAGCGTCGAGGGCGTCAGCAGGCAGCGAGCGGTCCGCCGCGCGCGTTGTGGCGGCCGGGGAACAGCCGGCGAGCGGTCAGCTCGCCGTCCGGGACGGGCCGGCGGTGGCGGGGACGATCGGGTGGCCGGGCTCGCCGACCACCGCGTGCACCACGTCGTCCAGCGTCAGCACGCCGAGCGGTCGACGGCCGTCGCTGACCAGCACGATGTGCAGGCGGTCGCGCCGCATCATCAGCAACAGGTCGGCGAGGGTGCGATCGGGCGGCACCGAGGCCAACGGCCGGATGATCTCGGCGGGCATGGGCCGGCTGCGGCGGTCTGCGGCGTACCCGAGGATGTCCTTGACGTGCACGAAGCCCAGCACCCGCCGGGTTTCCCGCTGCACCACCGGGAAGCGGGAACGGCCGCTGCGGGTCGACAGCGCCTCGATCGTGGCGGGCGACGCGTCGTCGGCGACCGTGACGACGCTGGACCACGGGCGCAGGATGTCCGCGGCGGTGCGGTCGTTGAGGCCGAGCGCGGCGTGGATGCGGGCGTACTGCTCGGTGCCGAGCAGGCCCTCGCTGCGGGCCTGGGTGACCATGCCGGCCAGCTCCTCGGCGGTGAAGACGGTCTTGACCGCGTCGGTCGCCTCGATCTTCCACAGCTTCAGGACGGTCCGGGCCGCCCAGCGCATCGCGTTGAGCAGCGGCCGGGTCGCCGTACAGAAAGCCAGCATGAACGGCCCGAGCCAGAGTGCCGACCGTTCCGGGCCGGCCAGCGTGATGTTCTTCGGGACCATCTCGCCGACGACCGTGTGCAGGCAGGCCACCACGATGAGGGCCAGCACGAACGCGACCGGATGGACCGCGTTCTCGGGCAGGCCGGCGGCGCTGAACGGCTTCTCGAGCAGGTGCGCCAGGGCCGGTTCGGCGAGCGCGCCGAGGCTGAGCGAGCAGATCGTGATGCCGAGCTGGGCGCCGGCGATCATGAGCGGGATCTGGCTCATCGCGGAGAGCGCCCAGCGGGCCCGCTTCGAGGTGGCGGCGAGCGGCTCCAACGCCGTACGCCGGGAAGCGATCAGCGCGAACTCGCCGCCGACGAAGATGCCGTTGCCGAACAGCAGCAGGATGGTGATCAGGACTTTAGTCATCGGCGGGCTCCGGCGGCGCGACCACGCGCACCTGCTCGACGCGGTGCCGGTCGACCTGGATGACGGTGAACTCCCACCCGTCCGCCTCGACCGACTCGCCCTCCTTGGGGATGTGCCCGAGCCGGGAGAGCAGGAAGCCGGCCAGCGTCTCGTACGGCCCCTCGGGCAGGTGGAAGCCGGTCTGCTCGATCAGCTCGTCCTCGCGGAGCATGCCGTCGACCACGAACGTCTTCTCGCCGCCGGGCGCGGTCAGCTCCTCGGTGACGGTCGACGGCGCCTCGGTGTCGTACTCGTCGGTGATCTCGCCGACCAGTTCCTCGATCAGGTCCTCGACGGTGACCACGCCGTCCGTGCCGCCGTACTCGTCGACCACGATGGCCAGGTCGGCGTCCGCGGCCCGCAACGCGGCGAGCACCTTGTCCAGGCCGAGGCTCTCCGGTACGTACACCGGCTCCTTCGCGATCGTGGCGACCCGCGTCATTCCCCGCCGGTCGGGGCGCACGCCCAGCGCGTCGGGCACGCCGACCACGCCGATGACCAGGTCGATCGTGTTCTCGTAGACCGGGAAGCGGGTGTGCCCGGTCTGCCGGGCGACCGAGATCAGGTCGGCGACGCTGGCCGACGTCTTGAGCCCCACCACGTCGACCCGCGGCGTCATCGCCTTGGCCGCCCTTTTCTCGCCGAACCGGATCGTGCGGCGCATCAGCGTCGCGGTCTCGGTGGGCAGCGCGCCGGCCCGTGCGCTGATCGCGGCGAGCAGGCCCAGCTCCTCCGGGGACCGCGCGCTGGCCAGCTCCTCCTGGGGTTCGACGCCGATCCGGCGGACCAGCCAGTTCGCCGAGCCGTTCAGGCCGGCGATCAGCCACCGGAACGTGCGGGAGAACCGGCGCAGCGCGGGCGCGGTGGCCAGCGCGCTGCGCATCGGCCGCGCCAGCGCCGCATTCTTCGGCACCAGTTCGCCGAACAGCATCGACACCAGGGTCGCCACGATCAGGGCGAGGGCGTGGGTGACGCCCTCGGTGGCGTCCCCGACGATCGGCTCGACCAGCGGATCGAACAGCTTGGAGAGCGCCGGCTCGGCCAGGTAACCGGTGAGCAGGGCGGTCAGCGTGATGCCCAGCTGCGTGCCGGACAGCTGGAAGGACAGCTCGTGCAGAGCGTTCTGCACCGTACGGGCTCGGCGATCACCCGCTCCGGCGCGCGCGTCGATCTCCGCCCGGTCGACCGTGACCAGCCCGAACTCGGCGGCCACGAAGAACGCGTTGCCGGCCGTGAGCAGCACGAAGGCCACCAGCGGGAGCACCGCGGTCAGGATCAGGCCGTCCATGATCGCTTCACCTCGGGACTCATTGTGCCGGAACGTCCATGCACGTGAGTGAACACGGGTCCGGCAAAGTGAGCGAGAACGCGGTTGCTCAGACCTCCTGCTTGAGGGACCGCAGGAGCACCGTCGCGACGTCGACGACCTCGACGTTCTCCTGCTCACCCTTGCCGGTGACGCCGTCGCCGATCATCGTGTAGCAGAACGGGCAGCCGACCGCGATCGTCTTGGCGCCGGTCGCGAGGGCCTCCTCGGTGCGCTCGACGTTGATCCGCTTGCCGATCTTCTCCTCCATCCACATGCGGGCGCCGCCGGCGCCGCAGCAGAAGGAGCGTTCGGAGTTGCGCGGCATCTCGATCACCGTCGCCGCGGATCCCAGCACCTCGCGCGGTGCGTCGAAGACCCGGTTGTGCCGGCCCAGGTAGCACGGGTCGTGGTAGGTCACGTCGCCCTCGATCGGCTGGACCGGGGTGAGCTTGCCTTCCTTGACCAGGTGCGCGAGCAGCTGGGTGTGGTGCACGACCTCAACCTCGAGGCCGAGCTGCTCGTATTCGTTACCGAGGGTGTTGAAGCAGTGCGGGCAGGTCGCGACGATCTTCTTGACCTTCGCTTCGGTCAGCGTCTCGACGTTCTGCTGAGCCAGCATCTGGAAGACGAACTCGTTGCCGATGCGGCGGGCCGGGTCGCCGGTGCAGGTCTCGCCCTCGCCCAGGATCGCGTAGTCGACGCCGGCCTCGTGCAGCAGTTTCGCCACCGCCCGGGTGGTCTTCTTGGCCCGGTCCTCGAACGCGCCGGCGCAACCGACCCAGAACAAGTATTCGAAGTCCTCCTTCTCGCCGACCCGCGGTACCTCGAAGTCCAGACCCTTGGTCCAGTCCTCGCGGGTGTTCTGCGGCGCGCCCCAGGGGTTGCCCTTGTTCTCCAGGTTGCGCAGCATGACGCCGGCCTCGGACGGGAAGCTCGACTCGATCAGCACCTGGTACCGGCGCATGTCGACGATGTGGTCGACGTGCTCGATGTCGACCGGGCACTGCTCGACGCACGCGCCGCACGTGGTGCAGGACCACAGCACGTCCGGGTCGATCACGCCCTGCTCCTCGGCGGTGCCGACCAGCGGGCGGTTGCCCTCGGCCAGCGCGAGGACGTCCATGTGCGCGAGCTGGGCCTCGGTCGCCTTCTCCTCACCGGTCAGGTCCTTGCCACCGCCGGCGAGAAGATAAGGAGCTTTTGCGTACGCGTGATCGCGCAGACTCAGCACGAGAAGTTTCGGGGACAGCGGCTTGGCCGTGTTCCACGCGGGGCACTGCGACTGACAACGGCCGCACTCGGTGCAGGTCGAGAAGTCGAGCAGTCCCTTCCAGGTGAACTGCTCCACCTGGGCGACACCGAACTGGTCCTTCTCCGGGTCGGCCTCCTCGAAGTCGAGAGGTTTGCCGTCGCTCATCATCGGCCGCAGCGCGCCCAGACCCGATCCGGCCGGCTTCTCCGGGCTGCGCTTGAAGAAGATGTTGAAGAACGCCAGGAAGCGGTGCCACGCCACGCCCATGGTCGGGTTCAGCGCGATGGTGATCAGCCAGCCCATCGAGATGATGAGCTTGACCAGCGCGACCCAGGTCGGGCCGTCCTCGGCCTTCGGCAGGATCGCGCCGAGGCCGTGCGACAGCGGCGTCGCCCAGGCCGGGAACTCGAACGTGTCGTTGGCGACCTTGAATCCCCGGATCAGGAAACCGCAGATCAGCACCCCGATGATGACGGCCTCGACGAAGTAGCCCTGCCACATGGTCGAGCCGAGGAACCGGCTGCGCTTGGTGCTGCCCGGCTTGTCCCGCTGCCGCCGGTAGATCAGGTAGACGATGCCCAGCAGGCCCAGGATGCCGATCCACTCGGTGACGAAGCCGTACGGCGTCCAGCCACCGATGATCGGCAGGCCGCCCTCGGGGTCGACGACCTCGAAGTACGCCTCGAGGACCAGCAGGAACAGGATCATGAAGGAGACCATCACGAACCAGTGGGCGGCGCCGATCGCGCTCCACTTCAGCATCCGGGTGTGACCGAGCGTCTCGGTCAGCATGGTGCTGGTGCGCCTGCCCTTGCCGGTGAAGCGCTCCGGGTCGGGTTTGCCCTGGCGGATCACCGCGGTGATGGTCAGCACCGCCCGCACCGCCAGCACCACCGCCACGATCGTGACGACGCCCGCCAGGACGGTGGCGACTATCTGCGCGATGCCCATGGGATGTGCCTCCTCGGTCGGCGGTCCGCCGTCATGTTACCCACCAGTAATAGGCAGCCGCATCTGACCGGGCGCCCGTGTTGCCGGGTCAGCCGAAAGCGCACCCCGCCGTACGGCCGCGGAGTGCGCTCAAAATCGGGCATTCGGGTCTTTCCCGCCCGGCTATCGCCAACGGGACAGGATGGCGAGCGAACCCACCATGCAGCCGAAGCCGATCGCGAGGTTCCAGTACCGCCACGCCTCCACCGGGTACTGCTGGGAGGACAGGTAATACACGACCAGCCACGCGATGCCGATCACGATGAGTGCCACCGCGGTGATCGGCAGCCACGTCGGACTCGGTTTCTTGGACGCCGCAGCCGCCGCCGGGCGGATGTCCGTCGGCGGGGTGTAGACCTTCTTCTTGCGAACCTGAGACTTCGGCACGGTGCTCTCCTGAAGGGCAACAAGTGGTGAACAACCCACCGCTGAGCGGCTCGGGGTGATCCCTTTTGCTGCCCGTGGCGAATACTGTTCGACAGCTAGCGTAGTCAAGGCGGCGCGCACTCAGGCACCCGCCGGGCGAGGAAAATGCCGGAGCGCGGCATTCGGGGAGGACTGCTCAGTGGAATACACCACCGGCGCGCCCTCGTGGCGGCTCGTGCTGCGGCGCGCGCTCGGCGGTCTGCGACCGCGTCGCCGCGCCCAGCGGACGCGCGGATGGTCCGTCGGGGTTCCGCTGATCGCGCTGGCCGCGGGCCTGTTGTTCACCACGTCGGCGCGGACGGCGGACGGGACCGCGCTGCGCGACGACCGGCGTCCGCAGCTCGCTCAGCTCATTCAGGACAAGCGTGTACGGCTCGACGCGCGCGAGCAGGCAGCCGGAAAGCTCCGGGACGAGGTCGACCAGGACACCGCGCAGCTCGCCGAAGTGGACGAGCCGGTCAAGCAGGCCCGGGAGCGCGCCGACGCGCTGCGGTCCCCGGCCGGTTTCACCGCGCTGCACGGCCCCGGGATCACCGTCTCGCTGAACGACTCGTCGCGGCGGCGCAGCGAGTTCGGCACCCAGAACGCACCGGACAATGACGACCTGGTCGTCCACCAGGGTGACGTCCAGGCAGTGGTGAACGCGCTCTGGGCGGGCGGCGCCGAGGCAATGTCGATCATGGATGTCCGCGTCATCTCGACGAGCGCGGTACGATGCGTCGGCAACACGCTGCTTCTCCACGGCCAGGTCTTCTCACCGCCATTCAAGATCACCGCGATCGGCGAACCCACAGCGATGCATCAGGCGTTGGAAACCGCGGACGGAGTCCAGCAGTTCCGCGATGCGGCCGCCGACTTCGGCCTCGGTTATACGGAAACCGTCGAGAGGAACGTGACAGTGCGGGCGTACGACGGGTCGAGTGACCTCCGATCCGCGCGGGTTACCGAGTAATGCCGGCGCTGGACAACACGCCGCCGTCGGGCGGCGGCGGCTCGGGCCGCCACCGGGCTCCGGACGGCGACGCCCAGACGGCATACATCCCCCGCATCACCGACGCGTCCCCGGACGGCGTCCCGGGCGGCCCGCTGGAGCCCCCGATGGGCTTGGGCAGCGCCGGCACCCCGGCCGTCGCCCAGCCACCCACCACGCCGGCACCCTCCGCGGCGCCACTCTCCGGCCCTGGTGAGGCCGCGCCGCCCGGCTCCGCCGCGCCTGCTTCCTCGGGCTTCCCCGAGGCCCCGGTCGCCGGGACCCCTGCGGCCTTCTCCGGGTCGCCCACGGGCTTCGCCGCGGCAGCACCACCTGCGGCCTTCACCGCACCGCCGGCACCCGCCGCGGCCTTCACCACACCGCCCACCCCCGCGACACCGGCGGCACCACCCACGGCCTTCACCGCGCCAGCGGCCAGCGGGACACCGGCGGCGCCTGTCGGGGCCTTCACCGCACCAACCACGCCCGGAACACCGGCAGCGCCACCCGCGGGCTTCACCGCACCGTCCCCCGGGACACCGGCAGCGGAACCCGCGACCTTTGCCGCGCCCCACGACAGCGGGACACCGGCGGCCTTCTCCGGATCCCCGGCCAGCGGAACGCCTGCAGCGCCACCCGCGGGCTCTTCCGGATCGCCAACCACCCTTCCCGGGGCGCCCGCCACCGCGACGCCTCCAGCCTCACCAGCGACGTTCTCCGCATTTCCCGCCGGCCCGGCGCCTGCGGCGTCCTCTGTGCCGCCGGGCACCCCGACGGCTCCCTTTGCCGCCGGGGCGACAGCAGCACCGACCGGGGTGCCGCAGCCTTCGCCGTCTGCCGGGCCGGCCGACGTGCCCCACCAGATGGCCAACGGGTTTGCGGCCGGTGGGCCTCAGCCGCAGCCCGACGACGCCGTCCGGCGTCGCATCGCGGCGGCCCGCGAGGCGGCGGCCCGTGCCGCCGCGCCCGCTCCGGCAC
>NZ_CAKUCL010000320.1 GCF_934643405.1 uncultured Actinoplanes sp. | reverse complement strand
AGTTGAGGCCGTCGATGGTTGTGTATCACCTGGAGGAGCGCGAGAAGGGCGAGCTGCGCCAGCTGTTGAAGGCGGTGTTCGACGGCCTGGAGGACTTCGACGAGTTCCTCCAGGACCGCTTGGGACAGCGCCTCGGGGACTTGGCCGGCCCGACCGACACCTTCCCGCGTGCCCTGCTCCGGGTGATCCGCCGCGCCGACGCCAAGTTGTGGTGGCCCTCGCTTGTCGTGGAGGCCGGCCGAGCGGTGCCGGACGACGTCGCGCTGCGGACCTTCGCCGCCCGGCACGGTCTCGCCTCGACGATCGTCGCGGACGGCCAGGAGGTCGACGACGCGGAGCATCTCGAGGCGGCGGTCAAGCGCGGCGGCGAGACCTACGACGCCGGAGAATGGCTGGCGCGCTTCCGCGACGTCGAGGGGCAAGTGTGCCGGATCGACGCCGGAATCAACTCCGGCACGGGCTTCCTGGTGGGTCCGGATGTCGTGCTGACCAACCACCACGTGGTCTCCGGCGTCCTCGACCGGGACGTCGAGGCCGCCGAGGTGGCTCTTATCTTCGACTTCAAGTCTCTGCCGGACGGCCTGCGGGTACCCACCGCGACGGTGGTCCGGCTGGCCGCTGGCCGCGACTGGCTCGTGGACGCGAGCCCGCCCAGCGTCCACGACGCCGTCCCGGACTCCGACGCCGAACCCGAGCCGGATCGGCTCGACTTCGCCCTGCTGCGGCTGGCGCGGCGGCTGGGTGACGAGCCGGTCGACCCGACCGCGGCCGACGCCCGCGGTTGGGTGCGGGTGCCCGCGGAGCCAGTCGACTTCGCTCGCCACCGCGCCATCGCCATCGTGCAGCACCCGGAACGCAGGCCGTTGAAGTTCGCGCTCGACAGCAACGCGGTGGTCCGCGTCAACCGCAACCGGACCCGGATCGGCTACACGACGACGACGGACAAGGGTGCGTCGGGAGCGCCCTGCTTCAGCATGGACTGGCGGTGTGTGGCGCTGCATCGTGGCGCCGAGCCCACCCGGAGCGGACAGCGCCCGCGGTTCAACGTCGGTGTGCCGCTGGCGGCCGTCCGGCGGCTGACGGCCGACCGCGGCACCGATGACGCGTTCGCGAGCTGACCGGCGCCATGTCCGCCATCAGACTCGGTGGTCCGCAGGAGATTCGACTTCTGGACGCCCTGACCGCCTCATTCGACGGCGAAGACATGGACGAGCTGGTGACCGCGGCGGAGCACAGCTTCGACCAGTTCAAGATCCACGGTGCGAGGCCGCGCGCCCATGTGCGCGCCCTCGTCCGGGGCGCCACCACCCAGGGCTGGCTGCTCACCCTGATCGAGAAGGCGTGCGAGGCGGCGCCGGACGAGCCGGCATTCCGGCAGATCTACACCGAGCTGACGGACCCGGCGGCCGCCGCCGCGGAGCAGGAGGCAGTGGCTAACCATCTGGTGCTGGCCCTGGTGTCCGGAGCGAGCGACGGTGCGGCCGCCGTCCGCGACGTCTGCGACGCCCTCGCCGGGCTGCCGGTCACCGTGCGGGACAGGACGGCAGCCGGCCGGTTCACCGGGGCGGACGGGGTCGTGTTCGTCCTCACCGCCGGTGTGGTCGACGACAATGCCTGCCGGGCCGAGATCGACCAGATCCGGGCACGCGAGCTACCGGTCACGGTGGTCCGTGCTGACCTCGGCCTTCCGGTGCCGTCCCGTCTGGCCGAGGCGCCGATCATCGACCTCCGGACCGACGCGGCCGCGGGCTGGCCGACCCTGCGGGAACGGATCGCGTACCTCGCCTCGCCGGACTATCAGCTGACCGCCCTGCTCGACCGGCGCCGGTCGTTGCGGCGTCGCGCCGACCAGGCGGGCCCCGCCGCGCGCCGGTGGTTCGACGCCGAGCTGGCCGCCCTGGATCGCCGGATCCGGGAGGCACAGGGCCGCCGCGATGATCCCGCCGCGGCGCGGAGCCGCGCCGACGACGAGGTCAGCGACGGCATCCGGGAGGAGTACGAGCCGGACGCCGCGCCCGACGACCGAGCCGGAGTCGTCATTGCCGGCCGACCGCCCGAGATCCCGCCGAACGAGTTCCGCGACCGCGTTCAGCAGCTCGGCGACCTGGAACGGGACGTGACCGACGCGAATGTCCGGCTGGTCGCTCTGACCGGGGTGGCGGGCATCGGGAAGACCGGGGTGCTCAGCCGGCTGCTGGACCGCGTCGGCACGCCGGACTCGCCGGTGATTGCACGGCGGTTCGTCTACCTGCCGGCACTCGGCCACCGCCCGGTGAACGCCAGCACGCTGGTCTGGGAGCTGGCCCGGACGGTCGTCGAACCCGAGGCGATCCGGCCGTTGCTGGAAGTCCTGCGGCGTTCGCAGCCGATGGTCGACAAGCTGGACGCCGTGCTGCGGACGTTGCAGCGCACCGAGGTCGTCGTGCTGGTGGACAACGCCGAGGAGCTGATCGACGACCGCGGCGAATTGCAGGACCGCGAGCTCGGCCGGATCGTCGACCGCCTGCTCAGCGCCGACGATCATCGCGTACGACTCGTCCTCGCCACCCGGCGGACCCCGGACGGCCTGCTAGGCCGGGCCGGCGACCGGGGCCGGCGGGTCCGGATAGGCGAAGGGCTTCCCTCGAAGGATGCCCGCGACTTTCTGAACCGGCTGGACGGCGAAGGTCTCGGTGTTCTCGCCGACGCCGACCGGCACGACCAGGAGTGGCTCGCCGAGCTGACCGGCGGCTCCCCCCGGCTGCTCGAGCTGGCGTTCGACGTCCTGCGCGGCTCACCTGGCCAGACACTGGCCTGGCTGGTCCGCATGATGGCCCCGATCGACCCGGCCGCGCTGCCCGGGCAGCTGATCGAGTGGATTTTCAAGGAACTGGACCCGGTCGACCGTCGCGTCGTGCAAGCGCTGGCGATCTACCGGTGGCCGGTGCGGCACTCGGCGGTGGGCTACCTGCTGCGAGATCTCGTACCCGGACAGAACGTCGGCGCACGGCTGAACGACCTTTGCCGGCGCCGGTTGGCCCGCCGGGACGGCCCGTTCTACTTCCTGCCTCGGGATCCGGACGGGGCGTACGTGCTGAAAACCATCGACCAGGGCGACGCCTCCGAGACCCCACGACTGACGCGGGAGTTCCTCTACCGGCGGGCGGCCGACTACTTCGCCGCGCTGCGGCCGCCAACGGCCACGGTGCGGGAGGCCGGCCAGCTCCGCCCGGACTTCATGGAGATCGACCTGCGCATCTGCGCCGGGCAGTTCGAGAGGGCCGAGGACCTCATCGCCGCCATCGAGGACGCGCACCTGCTGCGCTGGGGGCAGAACGGCACGCTGATCCCGATGCTGGAACGGCTGCCGGAGTTCGCCGACTTCGAGCGGGAGTTCCAGCGCCGGGCGCTTCTCATTCGCGCGTACAAGCACGTCGGAGAATTCCGGAGTGCGCTGGGGTGTGCGCGGGAGGCCACGGTCCTCGCCCGGCGGTCTCACCGGAAAGCGGCGGTCTGCCGCGCCCTGAGCCACGCCGGCGCGGCGCATTTCGAACTGGGCGAGATCGGCCGCGCCATCACCTGCTACCGAGACGCGCTGCGGACGGTCAGCGTCACGCAGCGCTGGCACCTGCCGTACGAACGGCTCGTCGCACACGAGGGGCTGGCCCTGAGTCTGGGCCGAGCGGGGCAGCTGTCCAGCGCATTGCGGCACTGCGCCGCCGGGCGCCGGCTCCTGCCGAGGATCCCGGACGACGAGGACCCCCGGATCGAGACCTTCCTGACCCAGGCCGCCGCCTGGGTCGAGGCGCAACGTGGCCACCCGGATCGGGCGCGCAAGCTGTTGCGTACCGGATACGAGGTGGCGCGGGGGCGGGAGATCTGGCTGCTCGCCGGGCAGTGCCTGAACTCCGAGTCCCAGGTCCTGGTCGATGCCGGCGATCTTGCCGGCGCCGTCGAGACCGCTAGCCAAGCGGCCGACCTGGGGTTGCGCTGCAACAGCGGCGCCCTCTATCGCAGCGCCAACGAGAGTCTGGCGCTGGCCTCGCTGATCGGTCGCCGCCTGCCGGAAGCAGCCGCCGCGGCGGCGCTCGCCGTCCGCCAGGAGCCGGGCCTGTACGGGCTGGTGCTGTCCGGGCTGGTCGCCGTGCACCAGGACGACCGGGATGCGGCCCGCCGGGCCTTCAGCCTCGCCCGTGACCTGGCCGAACAACGGCGCAAGGCGGACGACGCCGACGTCGAGACGCGCGACTTGCACGCTGTGGCCCTCTTCGGCTTCGCCGGTCACGACCCGTCCGTCTCCGTGGAGGACGCCTGCCGGGCGTTCCAGGACGCCCGGCGCGCCACGTCCGCCCCAGGGGCGGTGGGCCGGGTCCAACGGCTGCTCCGGCAGTTCGAGGGCCACGCCGACGCCGCGTCTCTGGCCCGGGCCCGGCGGGCGGCCGACCCTACCTAAGTCACGGCACAACCGACGAGCACGACGAGCAGAATGACCACTACGACAACGGCGGCGACGAGGACGTTCCGCACCACGTTGCTGTTGACATCTCCAGAGCCCTTCGTGGGGTCAGCCCCGAGATAGCGCCGGTTCAACATGGTGACCGCCTCTCGGCCGGATTCCGCCCGCCCGGCCCTCCGGAATCCGACGCTAGGAGCGCGGACGCGCGCGGGTCTATGACGCATCAGTGCGGGCACAACCAGGAACTGCTGGGCGGCGGCACGCCGCGTACGGTGGTGGCTCCAGGCACGGCCATGGGTGAAGATCAGGCGCACCCGGCCCGACCCGACTCCCGGAGGATCGCGCATCGATGCTGGTCCGCATCGCCGTTTCGGATCCGCTTCCGCTGTTCCGCCGTGGCGTCATGGCGGCGCTGGCCGACGCCGGCGTCGCCGCCGAGGCGCCCGACGATCTCCTAGCATGGGTACGCACGGACGAGCGCCGCATCGTGCTGCTCACCACCCGGACGCCGGAGGACTGGACCCTACTAGCCGACGTGTGCGGGGCCCGCAACGGGACCATCGTGCTTGCCGTGGTCGAGGAACCGAGCGTGACCGTGCACCTGCAGGCGCTGACCGCCGGAGCGGTCGGTGTGCTGGCCCGGGACACCTCACCCGAGCAACTGCGGGAGGCCCTGACGGTGGTGGCGCGGGGCAGCAGCATCTTGCCGATCGCCGTGGTGCGGACTCTGGCGGCGCAGGCCGGCACTGCCCCGCCGGACGACGCTGGCACGGCTCCGACGGCCGAGGAGATCGGCTGGCTCCGGGCGCTGGCCGGCGGCAGCAGCGTCGCCACCGTGGCCGACCGGGCCGGCTACTCGGAACGCATGATGTTCCGGCTGCTCCGCCAGCTCTACGCCCGGATGGGCGCCGCGAGCCGCACCGAGGCCCTGATGCGCGCACGCGCCGCCGGCCTCATTTGACGGTGGCCGGTGGGGCTGACCTTGTTGTGGCGTCAAGGTGTCTGCTGGAGGCATGCGGATCGGGAGAACTTGCGGACCTGGTCGGATGAGTGCCGGGGCCATCCGGCGCCACCACCGGTCGGCCTGCTGCCCGAGCCAGCGCGCCAGGAGAACGGCTACCGGGACTACTCGTTAAGCCGTCGACTCCATCAGCGTTGGTCGATTTGGTTGGTGTTCCGCGTGTGGCGTGTTGAGGGCCCGGCGCGGGGCCGGGTTCCTCCGGAGCGTTTGTCGGGGTGCGGGAGCGGGGTCAGGCGGCTGGTCGGGGTAGCTCGGCGATGGCCAGCCCGGTGCGGCGTGCGGTGCGGGCGATCCGGACGGCGACATGCAGCAGCCGGTAGCGCAATTTCTCGGGCTCGGCCTTGGCGAGGGTGCCGTCCAGGAGCAGGGCTGGTGTCCAGGCGAGCAAGTCGATGCAGGTCAGCGCGAGTTGGAGCCAGGCCTGGTTGATCGCGAACACCCGGGAGGCGAATCGGCCAAAACCGGTGTCCTTTCCCATCAGAGGCGGTCTGTCGGTACGCCGAGGACGGCGATTCCGCCCAGTGCGACGGTGCCGTGTTCAGCAGGTGTCCGGTGCCGGTTCGCTCCACGTCGTCTTTTCGGCATCGCCAGACTTGCTCGAGGCCTACGCGTCTATGGTCAGTGCGTTGAGCGCGGTGATCGCTGTCTTCAACACGCAAATCAAGCAGCTGGAGCAGCAGTTCGAGGCGCACTTCAGCGCCCATCCGCAGGCGAACATCTACCGATCCAGCCTGGCATCGGGCTGGTCACAGGAGCGAGGCTGCTGGCCGAGTTCGGCGATGACCCGGGTCACTACCGCAGCGCGAGGGCGCGCGAGAACTACGCCGCGACCAGCCCCGGTCACGAAAGCCTCAGGCCGCAGCAGAGTCGTCATGGCCAGGTTCGCCATGGCGTCGGCCGATTAGGGCCAGCTCGACGATCTTGGTAACCAGCGGAAATGTCGGTTCCAGCGGCCGGTCCAACTGCTCCACAAGCCGTGTCATTTCAGCGATCAAGGCTTTCCGTGTATCGGGGTCGGTCGCCTCCCAACTGCCTTTGACTACGTTGAAGTACCGCTCGTAGGTAAACGACAGCCCGCCGACAGCGAGGCCATCGATAACCGGGAACACTTTGGGCAGCAAGAAGTGGCAGAGCTTCGACGTGAAGACCGGACTCCGGGTTGGCTTCAGGGTGGCCACCACGTCCGGAAAGGCGCGCACCGCCTCCCAGGTCACCTCAGGGGCGGAGATATCGGCGTCCCGATGCGGTTCGCAGGAAGACTTCCACGCCTGAGCCAACGCGTCTGCCTGAGCCGCCACATTCGCAGCGACGACGGACCGAGGAGCCGGCCGAAATGCATTCCACCGAGTCAGCCGCGGCTGCACGTTGGCCCACCACACAGCATCGAACCGACCGTTCGGGTTCTCCGCAGCCATCACCGGATAGTCACGATTGTGAAAATCTGCCGGCCAGTCAGTCTTCGTCCGCCACCATGTCACACCAGCAGTGAACTCACGCATATCGATCGGCCGCACCCCCCGATCGTAAGCTGGCTCCCTTACGTGGGCCACCGGGAACACTCCTGCGACCGAGTAGCGGTCAGCCCTCGCGTGAACGCTCGTGAGAGAACGCTCCCGCGAGAGATGAGAGGTCTGGGAGCCGACGTAGTAAAGAGGTCACGCCGTTCGGCGCCATTGAGCTGCTTAAACGTTTTCTTCGACGCTGTTCGGCGCCGCTCGTAGAGCGCTCCGGTGTGAAAGTAGTGGATACAAGCCGCTGACCAGCAGAAACGTAACTATTTACGGATGAAAGG
>NZ_CAKUCL010000319.1 GCF_934643405.1 uncultured Actinoplanes sp. | reverse complement strand
CGCTTCTGTGAAACGTGGTGTGCCAGGGAACCAAAGGGGCATGTGGTTCCCGGCGCCGGGAAAACTAGCGGTCAACGACGGTTTCGGCAACGTGGGGGTACCCCCGCCCCGGCCGATCGGCGGCCTGCTAAGCAGGCCCTTTCACCCGAGCGCGGCGCGGCACTCATCGGCCGCACGCTGCGCGGCGGCCCGCAGCTCGGACACGTTCGGTCCCGCCATGAGAACTTCGCGTGAGTACGACGGCAGCACGTTGCGCAGGTTTTTTCCGAAGACCGCACGCAGGTCCGCAGGGGTCGCACCCTGGGCTCCGAGGCCCGGAGCGAGCAGTGGGCCGTTCACTTCGGACAGGTCGTGACCGGTCTTGCCGATGGTCGCACCGACCACCAGACCAAGACTCCCCATCGGCTCGAAACCCTTGTTTACCTGGGAAATCTCGTCGATCACGGTCTGCGCCACGGTGCGGCCGTCCGCCGTGACGGCATGCTGGACGGCCGGTCCCTCCGGATTGGACGTGAGGGCCAGAACGAAAACTCCGGCGCCGTTGCGGGCCGCGAGATCGAATGCAGGCTGCAACGATCCGACTCCGAGGTAGGGACTCACAGTAATCGCGTCGGCACGCAGAGTGCTCTCCAAATCCAGGTAAGCGCTTGCGTACGCAGCCATCGTCGAGCCGATGTCGCCGCGCTTCACGTCCAGCAGAACAAGCGCACCGGCCTCTCTGGACTGTCGGATAGTTGACTCAAGAATTCTGATCCCCTGTGACCCGAATCTCTCAAAAAAGGCCGATTGAGGCTTCAGTACCGCCACCCGATCGGCCAGGGCGTCGACGACCGTACGGGCGAAGCGCTCCAGGCCGGCGATGTCGTCGGTGAGGCCCCACCGGGTCAGCAGGGCGGCATGGGGATCGATGCCCACGCACAGCGGGCCTCGCTTGTCCATGGCGTCGTGAAGGCGGCGGCCGAAGGTCTCCATGCTGTGCACTCCCTCTTCCGTGTCAGGTAGCCGCCACCGCGGCGGCGATTCCCGCGGTAATGCGGGCCACGTCGGTGTCGTCCGCCGGGTACGGCGGCATCGTGTAGATCAGGTCGCGGAACGGCCGGAGCCAGACGCCCTCCGCGACGGCGGCGGCGGTCGCCTTCGCCATGTCCACCGGATGGTCGAGCTGGATCACGCCGATCGCGCCCAGCACCCGGACGTCGGCCACGCCGGAAACCCCGCGCAGGGGCTCCAGGCCGTCGCTGAGACCGCTTTCGATCACCCGTACGCGAGATGCCCAGTCCCCGCCTCGCAGCAGCCCCAGAGACGCGTTGGCGACCGCGCACGCCAGCGGGTTGGCCATGAAGGTCGGGCCGTGCATCAGCCCGCCACCCTCGCCGGCCGAGATCGCCCCGGCCACCGCCGGAGTACACAGTGTCGCGGCGAGCGTCAGATAGCCGCCGGTCAGCGCCTTGCCCACGCACATGATGTCCGGGCTGACGCCGGCGTGCCCGGCCGCGAACAGCGTCCCGGTCCGGCCGAATCCCGTGGCTATCTCGTCAAAAATCAGGAAGATTCCGTACGCCGTGGTGGCCTCCCGAAGCACCCGCAGGTACTCCGGATGGTGGAACCGCATCCCGCCCGCGCCCTGCACGACCGGCTCGACGATCACGGCCGCGATCTCGTGCGCGTGCCGCTCGACCATGGCGACCAGCTCGTCGGCATAGGCCGGATCGAACTCGGCCGGAGGCGGCCCGGCGAAGACCTGCGCGGGCAGCACCCCGGTCCAGAGCGAGTGCATCCCGCCGTCCGGGTCGCAGACGCTCATCGGGTGGAAGGTGTCGCCGTGATAGCCGCCACGCCACGTCGCCAGCCGTTGCCGGCCGGGCCGCCCGAGCGCGCGCTGCGCCTGCAACGCCATCTTGATCGCGACCTCGACCGAGATCGACCCGGAGTCGCAGAGGAAGACGTGCTCGAGCCCGTCCGGCGCGAGATCGACCAGCGTGGTGGCGAGCTCGATGGCCGGTTCGTGGGTGAGCCCGCCGAACATGACGTGGCTCATCCGCTGCGACTGCTCGACCAGCGCCGCGTCGAGGACCGGATGCCGGTACCCGTGGATCGCCGCCCACCAGGACGACATCCCGTCGATCAGCTCCCGCCCGTCGGCAAGCCGCAGCCGAACCCCGCGCGCGCTCTCCACCAGGTACGGCTCGCTCCGCCCCGGCATGGGCCCATAGGGATGCCACACATGCTCCCGGTCGAGCCGCAGAAGCTCCCGCTCACTCACCCCGGCCCCCCGGCAGCGGCAACTCCCGCCCCCCACACAACGCCAACCCACCACCCGCGTGGCGACTTACGCCGCCCCCACCGGCCGCACTCCCCACACAACGCGAAGCCGCCACCGCGTGGGGACTTACGCCGCTCCCACCGGCGGGGCTCCCCACACGACGTGAGGCCGGCGCTGCGTGGGGACTTACGCCGCCCCCACCGGCGGGGCTCCCCACACAACGGGAGGCGGGCAATGCGTGGGGACCTACGCCGCCCCCACCGGCCGCACGCCCCACACAACGCGAAACCGCCACTGCGCGGGGACTTACGCCCCCCACGCCGGCCGCACTCCCCACACAACGCGAAGCCGCCACCGCGTGGGGACTTACGCCGCCCCCACCGGCGGGGCTCCCCACACGACGTGGGGCCGGCGCTGCGTGGGGAGTTGCGGCGGCGGGGCTTCCCACGCGACGGGGTGGGCGGCTTGGTGTGGGGACTTGCGCCGGCCACGGCGGCGGGGCTCCCCGCACTGCCTGGGGGCGCGCGGTCATCTCGGTGTCTCGGAACCTGCGCGGGCGGCGGCGCGTACCAGGGCCGGCCCGCGGTAGATGAAGCCGCTGTACAGCTGGATCAACGAGGCGCCCGCGTCGAACAGCCGGGCGGCGTCGTCCGGCGACATGACCCCGCCCACCCCGATGATCGGCAAGCGGCCGTCGGTCTCCGTATGGACGAAATGGACTACTTTGCGCGCCTTCTCGGTCAGCGGGCTGCCGGACAGGCCACCCGCCTCGACGGCCCGGGACTGGTCGGCCGGGGCCAGCCCGGCACGGTCCAGGGTGGTGTTCGTGGCGATCACCCCGGCAGCGCCGCGGGCGATGCACACCTCCAGCAGCTCGGCGATGGCCGGCTCGCTGAGATCGGGCGCGATCTTCACGAGCACCGGCGTCGCGCCGCGCAACGCGGCGAGCAAATCCGAAATGGAGGATTTGTCCTGGAGAGTACGGAGTCCGGGCGTGTTCGGCGAGGACACGTTGACGGCGATGTAGTCGGCGTACTTCTCCAGCAGCCGGTACGACCTCAGATAATCCTCGACGGCCGCGCCCAGCGGCGTGACCTTGGACTTGCCCAGCGAGATGCCGAGCGGCACCCCGATCGGGCCGAGCCGCTTCAGCCGGTCGGCCAGCGCGGCCGCCCCGGCGTTGTTGAAGCCCATCCGGTTGATGATCGCCTCGCTGTCCGGCAACCGGAACAGCCGCGGCTTGTCGTTGCCCGGCTGCGCGTGCGCGGTGACCGTGCCGACCTCGACGAAGCCGAACCCGAGCGCCGGCCACGCGGGCAGCGCGATGCCGTTCTTGTCCATCCCGGCTGCCAGGCCCACGGCGTTCGGGAAGCGCACGCCGAAGACCTCGACCGGCGAGGACGTCGCGTACCGGGCGCGGAGCACGGCCCGCGAGGCTGGGCCGAGCCGGGACAGACGCCGCAGCGTGAACTCGTGCGCCGTCTCCGCGTCGCCGCCGCCCAGCCGGAACAGCACCGGCCGGACGGCGGACTCGAACAACGTCACCGGGCGCCTCGCAGCGCCGCGTGCAGCTCCTGCAACGGTCGTACGGTCATGTCGCCGCGCATCAGCGCCTCGATCCCCATCACCGCGGCGGCCGCGCCCGGCGTCGTGGTGATGCTCGGGATGTCCGCGGTGACCGCCGCGCTGCGGATCTCGTATCCGTCGGAGCGGGCGCTCGCCCCGGACCCCTGCGGCGTGTTGATGATCATGGCGATCTCGCCGGCCAGGATGAGCTCCACCGCGTTCTTTCCGGAGCTCTCGTAGTGCTTCGGGACGACCTCGCACGCGATGCCGTGCCGGCGCAGCACCTCACCGGTGCCGGCGGTGGTGACGATCGTGAAGCCGAGGTCGGCGAGCCGCTTGATCGGGAAGATCATCGACCGCTTGTCCCGGTTCGCCACCGACACGAAGATCTTCCCGGCGGTGGGCAGCGACCCGTACGCCGCGGCCTGCGACTTCGCGAACGCCTGGCCGAACCCGGCGTCGATGCCCATCACCTCGCCGGTCGACTTCATCTCCGGGCCGAGCAGGCTGTCCACGCCCTTGCCCGCCGGGGTGCGGAATCGCTTGAACGGCAGCACCGCCTCCTTGATCGCGATCGGCGCGTTCTCCGGCACCGAGCCGCCGTCGGTGTCCGCCAGCAGCATGCCCTCGGCGCGCAGCTCGGCGATGGTCGCGCCGAGCATGATCCGGGCCGCCGCCTTGGCCAGCGGCACCGCGGTCGCCTTGGACACGAACGGCACGGTGCGCGACGCGCGCGGGTTCGCCTCCAGCACGTAGAGCGTGTCGTCCTTCAGCGCGTACTGCACGTTCAACAGCCCGCGCACGCCCACGCCCCGGGCGATCGCCTCGGTGTAACGCCGTACCTCGGCAAGATGGGAACCCGCCAGGGTGACCGGCGGCAGCGAGCAGGACGAGTCGCCGGAGTGGATGCCGGCCTCCTCGATGTGCTCCATCACGCCGCCCAGGTAGACCTGGCCGTCGGCGTCGCAGAGCGCGTCGACGTCGATCTCGATCGCGTCGTCGAGGAAGCGGTCGACCAGCACCGGGTGGTCCGGCGAGATCTCGGTGGCGCGGGAGATGTAGTCGGCCAGGGTCGGCTCGTCGTAGACGATCTCCATGCCGCGGCCGCCGAGCACGTAGGACGGGCGCACCAGCACCGGGTAGCCGATCTCGTCGGCGATCGCCTTGGCCTCGTCGAAGCTGGTCGCGGTGCCGTGCTCGGGCGAGCGCAGACCGGCCTTGGCCAGCACCGCGCCGAACAGGCCGCGGTCCTCGGCCAGGTCGATCGACTCCGGTGAGGTGCCCACGATCGGCACGCCCGCGTCCTTGAGCCGCTGCGCCAGGCCGAGCGGGGTCTGACCGCCGAGCTGGACGATCACGCCGACCACGCCGGGGCCGCCGGCTGCCTTGCCCGAGCTGTCCTCGGCGTGGAAGACCTCGAGCACGTCCTCGAAGGTGAGCGGCTCGAAATAGAGCCGGTCGGCGGTGTCGTAGTCGGTCGACACGGTCTCCGGGTTGCAGTTGACCATGACGGTCTCGTAGTCGACGCCCCGGAGCGCCATGACCGCGTGCACGCAGGAGTAGTCGAACTCGATGCCCTGACCGATCCGGTTCGGGCCGGAGCCCAGGATCAGCACCTTCGGGCGGCCGGACGGCTCGACCTCGGTCTCCTCGTCGTAGGAGGAGTAGTGGTACGGCGTGTTGGCCTCGAACTCGGCCGCGCACGTGTCCACGGTCTTGTAGACCGGCCGGACCCCCAGGCGATGCCGCAGGGTCCGTACGCCGTCCTCCCCGGCCAATTCGGGACGAAGCGCTGCAAGCTGCTTGTCGGAGAGGCCCGATCGCTTCGCGCGGCGCAGCAGTTCCTCGTCGAGCACCGCGGCGTCGGCAATGTCCCGGCGCAACTCCACCAGCGCCTGGATCTCTTCGAGGAACCAGGGGTCGATGCCGCCGCTGGCCTCGTGCACCTGGTCGATCGTGGCGCCGAGCCGCAGCGCTCGCTCCACGGTGTAGAGACGACCGTCGTGCGGGGTACGCAAAGCGGTCAGAACGGCTTGCAGGTCATCGGTCGGATCCGGACGGGTCCAGAACCCGGCGGCCGCCGTCTCCATCGAGCGCATCGCCTTGTTCAGCGCCTCGGCGAAGTTGCGTCCCAGGCTCATCGCCTCGCCGACCGACTTCATCGTGGTGGTCAGCTCCGGGTCGGCGCCGGGGAACTTCTCGAACGCGAACCGCGGGATCTTCACCACCACGTAGTCGAGCGCGGGCTCGAACGCGGCCGGCGTCTTGAGGGTGATGTCGTTCGGGATCTCGTCGAGCGTGTAGCCGATGGCCAGCTTGGCGGCGATCTTCGCGATCGGGAAGCCGGTCGCCTTCGAGGCCAGCGCCGACGACCGCGACACGCGCGGGTTCATCTCGATGACCACCAGACGGCCGTCGCGCGGGTTGACCGCGAACTGGATGTTGCAGCCGCCGGTGTCCACGCCGACCTCGCGCAGCACGCGGATGCCCAGGTCGCGCAGATTCTGGTACTCGCGGTCGGTCAGCGTCATGGCCGGCGCGACCGTCACGCTGTCGCCGGTGTGCACGCCCATCGGGTCGATGTTCTCGATCGAGCAGACCACCACGACGTTGTCGTGCTTGTCGCGCATCAGCTCGAGCTCGTACTCCTTCCAGCCGAGCACGCTCTCCTCGATGAGCACCTCGTGCACCGGGGAGGCGGCGAGGCCGGCACCGGCGATCCGTTCGAGGTCCTCGTCGCTGTGCGCCATGCCCGAGCCGAGCCCGCCCATGGTGAAGGACGGGCGGATGACCACCGGCAGGCCGAGGTCGGCGACGGTGGCCCGGACCTCGTCCATCGAGTGACACACGCGGGAGCGCGGGGTCTCGCCGCCGGCCTTCGCCACGATGTCCTTGAACAGCTGCCGGTCCTCGCCGCGGCGGATGGCGTCGATGTTGGCGCCGATCAGCTCGACGCCGTACTTCTCCAGCACGCCGCTCTCGTGCAGCGCGACCGCCGTGTTCAGCGCGGTCTGCCCGCCCAGCGTGGGCAGGATGGCGTCCGGGCGCTCCTTGGCGATGACCAGCTCGACGAACTCCGGGGTGATCGGCTCGACGTAGGTGGCGTCGGCGAACTCCGGGTCCGTCATGATCGTGGCCGGGTTCGAGTTGACCAGCGAGACGCGGATGCCCTCGGCGCGCAGCACCCGGCACGCCTGGGTGCCGGAGTAGTCGAACTCGCAGGCCTGACCGATGACGATCGGGCCGGAGCCGATCACCATCACGTGCTTGAGATCTTCACGCTTCGGCATGGGATCAGCCCTTCTTTTCCACGAGCTCGACGAACCGGTCGAACAGGTAGTCGGCGTCGTGCGGGCCGGCGGCGGCCTCGGGGTGGTACTGGACGGTGAACGCGGGGACGTCGATGCCCCGCAGCCCCTCGACCACGTTGTCGTTGAGGCAGACGTGCGAGACCTCGACCCCGCCGAAGTCGGTGTCGATCACGGTGTTCAGCGGCGCGTCGACCGCGAA
>NZ_CAKUCL010000318.1 GCF_934643405.1 uncultured Actinoplanes sp. | reverse complement strand
ACAGCAGCCCCAACCGCGGCCGCGACTGACCCGAGGAGTTTCGATGCCGCTGACCCCGGCCGACGTGCACAACGTCGCCTTCAAGAAGCCCCCGATCGGCAAGCGGGGGTACGACGAGGAGGAGGTCGACGCCTTCCTGGACGAGGTCGAGCGTGAGCTCGCCCGTCTGATCGAGGAGAACAACGAGCTGCGTGCCCAGGTGGAGCGCGGCGGTCGGGGTGGCGCTCCAGCCGGCCCGAGTGCCGACCCTCGCCTCGCGGCCGAGCTGAGCGAGGTCAAGGCCCAGCTCGACCGGGTGCAGCGCGACAAGGCGCAGGCCGAGCAGGCCGCCCGGCAGATGCAGGCCGAGCTCGAGCAGGTACGGGCCGCGGGCCCGGTCGGTGGTCCGGCCGCCGGCGGCGCGGACGGCGAGCAGCAGGCCCTGCGGGTCCTGATGATGGCCCAGCGCACCGCCGACGACCACGTCGCCGACGCCCGTCGTGAGGCCGACAAGCTGCTCTCCGACGCCCGGTCGAAGGCCGAGGAGGTCACCCGCGAGGCTCGCGCCAAGGCCGACGCCCTCGAGCGGGACGCCCGTCAGCGTCACCAGGAGGCGATGGGCGGTCTCGACGCGAAGCGCTCCGCGCTGCAGAAGCACATCGAGGAGCTCAAGCAGTTCGAGCGCGAGTACCGCACCCGTCTCAAGGCCTACCTGGAGAGCCAGCTGCGCGACCTGGACGGTCGTGGTCAGGGCCTCGAGGCCGAGATGTCGCGAGCGGACGCCAGCCGTGCGGTCGGCGGTTCCGGTGGTCTCGCCGCGGCCGGCCTGGCCGGCTCGTACGGCGGCACCCGGACCGGCGCCATCGAGTCCGGTCGCTGACCCGAGCCCCGCTGTCCGACGGTCCACCCCGACGAGGATGAGCCATGATCCCAGTTAGCCTGCTGCTCATCCTCGTCGCGGTGACGCTGCTCGTGCTCGGCCTCACCGGCGGGTCGAGCAACCTTCTGATCAGTTCCATCGTGGCCAGTCTGCTGGCCGCGGTGGCCCTGGTCATCGGCGCTCGCCAGGCCGCGGGCGCCCGGCGCGCGGCCGAACAGCCGGCGCCCGGTTTCCCGCCCGGGCCGCAGCCGGCCCCCGCTGCGGAGTTCGCGGCGGAACCGGAGTTCGCCGAGGCCGTACGGGAAGATCTTCCCCCGCGGGACGCCGCGTTCGCAGCCGATTCGGCGACTGCCCGCCGCGACACCGTCCAGTTCGAGCCGGTGGCCGAGCCGGCGCAGGGCGATTTGTCCGCAGATGAGCCCATGGCGGCCGCCCACCGTCCCGCCGGGCCGGACCCCGACTACGACCGAGCGGCCGAGGCGATCAACGCGGCACGCAGCGGAAACGCCGGGCGCGGCGAGGACGTGGCGCGGGGTGGCAACGGCGGGAACGGGGACGCGGCGCGGGGCGGTGACGCCGGGCGCGACGAGGACCTGGTGCGCGACGGGCACGCCGGGCGGCGGGACGTGCCGGCCGAGGACGAGGCCGACGAGTTCGCCGAGGCGGACGCGGACGACCCGGAGGACGAGCCGCTGCCCCAGGCGGTGCGGCCCGCCGACGCGGTGAAGGTCGCCCGGCTGGACGCCGAGGTGCTGGTCGTCGACGGCCGGCCGCGGTACCACATGGCCGACTGCTCACACCTGGTCGGCAAGCTCACCGAGCCGATCCCGGTGAACGAGGCGGTCGAGCTCGGCTTCAGCCCGTGCGGCCTGTGCCGCCCGGTCGACCGCTTGGTGGCCGCCACCGCAAGACGCTGATCAGGGGTGCCGTCGCGGGCGCCTTGATCGGCACAATGGGGCATGGTCAAGCGCGACGTGCCCGCCGACGGCGGCGGCTGAGGTGTCCGTCGGACTGGACGTCGCGCTGCTCATCGGCGCCGCCGTTCTTCTCGTGGCGGTCGCCGCCGTCCGGTTCTCCACCCGGCTCGGCCTGCCCAGCCTGCTGTTCTACCTGGCCCTGGGGATAGCGATCGGCGAGGCCGGGCTCGGCATCCGGTTCGACGACGCCGACCTGACCCGCACGCTGGGGTTCTGCGCGCTCATCGTGATCATCGCGGAGGGCGGCCTGACCGCCCGCTGGAGCACGCTGCGGCCGGTGCTGGGGCTGTCCGCGTCGCTGGCCACGGTCGGCGTCGCGGTCAGCATCGCGGTCGTCGGGATGGCCGTGCACTGGATCCTCGGGCTGGACTGGCGGCTGGCGCTGCTCTACGGCGCGGTCCTGTCCTCGACCGACGCGGCCGCGGTCTTCGCCACGCTGCGCCGGCTGCGGTTGCCGCCCCGGCTGGTGGCCACCCTCGAGGCCGAGTCCGGCATGAACGACGCGCCGGTCGTGCTGCTGGTGGTGCTGCTCAGCGCCACCGACGCGTCCGGCCACCCGTGGTGGTACGAGCTGCTGATCGTCGCGTACGAGCTGGCCGCGGGCGCCGCGATCGGCTTCGTGGTGGGCGCCACCGGCCGCTGGCTGCTGCGGCACGCCGCCCTGCCGTCGTCCGGGCTCTATCCCATCGCGGCGATCGCGCTGACCGTCCTCGCGTACGCGGCCGGCGCCGTGGCGCACGCCTCCGGATTCCTCGCCGTCTATGTTGCCGGCGTGGTGCTCGGCAACGGCCGGCACCTCCCGCACCGCCGGGCCATCCTGGGCTTCGCCGACGGGCTGGCCTGGGTCGCCCAGATCGGCCTGTTCGTGCTGCTCGGCCTGCTGGCCTCGCCGAGCCGGCTGGTCGGCGCGCTGGTACCGGCCATGGTCGTCGGGGCGGCTCTGGTGCTGCTGGCCCGGCCGCTGTCGGTCGTCGTCTCGGCCGTCCTCGCCCGCCCGGTGCGCGGGCTGCGACGGCCGGGCAACCGGGTCGGCTGGCGGGGCAGCGCGTTCCTGTCCTGGGCCGGACTGCGCGGGGCGGTGCCCATCGTGCTGGCGACCATCCCGCTGTCCGCCGGTACGCCGGGGGCGCGGGGGCTGTTCGACGCGGTCTTCGTGCTGGTGGTCATCTTCACTCTGGTGCAGGCCAGCACGCTGGGGCCGGCCGCCCGGCTGCTGGGTGTCACGGCCCCGGCCGAGGCCGCCGAGGTGCATGTGGAGACCGCGCCGCTGGAGAGCATGAACGCCGACCTGCTCCAGATCGACGTCGCCGAGGGGTCGCGCCTGGCGGGCGTGCACATCGACGAGCTTCGCCTGCCCGAAGGCGCCTCGGTGACCCTGGTGGTGCGCCGGGGCGCGGGTTTCGTGCCCGGGCCGGACACCCGGCTGCGCACCGGCGACGCGTTGCTCATCGTCTGCACCGCGGCCGTCCGTGACATCGCCGAGAAAAGGCTGCGCGCGGTCAGTCGTCGCGGCCGGCTGGCCAGGTGGTTCGGCGAGGAGGGACACGACCACCGGGGCTGAGCGAGTCCGTCGGTCATCCGATCCGGCGGTGATCGTTCGGTGCGGCTTGTTGTCGCCTTCGTGTACGCACCGTATCCTTGCCATCCTCATTGAGTGCGCGGCTGCTGTCCGGCCGCGCCGTTCGCGCAGGTGGGGGAGATCTTCGCGAGCGCGCGCCGGCGGGGGCGCGCACAGCCGGGTCCGTGGTGGTCGTGTCACCATCGGTGATTCCGGGGAAACAAAAGGGACGACCCGGCGCTCGGGGAGCGACCGGCACAGGAAGCGGGACGGGCGCCGGCGACGTCCGCCCCGCAGGACCGCTGATCGCCGCGCCCGGGCGCGGCCGAGGGAGCGACGATGGCCAAGGCAACGAGCACCACGTCTGGCTCGACGGGCAAGCCCGCCGCGAAGCGAACCCGCAGCGCGGCGGAGACCGAGAAGATCCGGGTGGCTCTCACCGAGCGCCGGGACGAGCTGCAGACCGAGTACGAACAGGCGCTCAGCGAGATCACCGAGCTTCAGCGGGAACGTCTGGCCGACTCGGCCGGCGACGACCAGGCGGACACCGGCACCAAGACGTTCGAGCGCGAGCAGGAGATCACTCTGGCGAACACGTTGCTGGAGCGCATCACACAGGTGGAACGCGCCATCGACCGGCTGGGCGCGGGCAACTACGGTTACTGCGAGCGGTGCGGCAACGCGATCCCGGTCGAACGACTGGCGGCGTTCCCGGCCGCGACCCTGTGTGTGTCCTGTAAGCAGCTGGAGGAAAGACGCTGAACGCCGACGAGGCAGCGGAGGCGGCCACGGTGAGCGAGCCCGGACCGGCCCGCCGGCCCGGGATCAGTGGCCCGGCGGTGGCGGTGCTCGGTGCCACCGCCGTGATCGCCGTGGCGCTCGATCAATGGGTGAAGCACCTGAGCACCGAGCATCTGACCGAGGGGCAGCCGGTGCGCATCCTCGGCGGCCTGATCTACCTGTCGCTGCTGCGCAACAGCGGGGCGGCGTTCAGCCTGGGCAGCGGGTACACCTGGGTGTTCCCGCTGATCACGCTGCTGGTGATCGGCTGGATCGGGTGGATGGCGACCAAGCTGCGGTCGTTGCCGTGGGCGGTGTCGCTCGGGCTGGTGCTCGGCGGCGCGCTCGGCAACCTGGCGGACCGGTTGTTCCGCGCGCCCGGGCCGTTCCGCGGGCACGTGGTCGACATGCTCAGCGCGTTCGCGCCGTACGGGGAGAGGTTCGCCGTCTTCAACATCGCCGACAGCTGCCTGACCGTGGGAGTGGCGCTGGCGATCCTGCTGGAGCTCACCGGAAGACAACGGGATGGGTCCCGTGCCGTACGCAAGAAAGCCGAGACCCCCGCGTGAGTGAGCGCAGTCGCAGTTTGCCGGTGCCCGACGGGTTGGACGGCATGCGGCTCGACCAGGCGGTGTCGCGGCTGTTCGGGCTGTCGCGCACGGCCGCCGCGACCCTGGTGGAGTCCGGGGACGCGCTGGTCGACGGCATTCCCCGGCCCAAGTCCGACAAGGTCAGCGCGGGCGCCTGGCTCGAGGTGACCCTGCCGGCCCCGGTCTCCGCGCCCGCCGTGGTGGCCGAGCCGGTGCACGGCCTGCGGATCGTGTACAGCGACGACGACATCGTGGTGGTGGACAAGCCGGTGGGCGTGGCCGCGCACCCGAGTCCGGGCTGGACCGGGCCGACCGTCCTCGGCGGACTCGCCGCGATGGGCCAGAACGTGGCGACCAGCGGCGCGGCCGAGCGGCAGGGCATCGTGCACCGCCTCGACGTCGGCACCACCGGCCTGATGGTGGTCGCGAAGAGCGAGCTGGCGTACACCGTCCTCAAGCGCGCCTTCAAGGAACGCGAGGTCGACAAGCGGTACCACGCGGTGGTGCAGGGCCACATGGATCCGCTGCGCGGGACGATCGACGCGCCGATCGACCGGCATCCCACCGCCGACTACCGGTACGCGGTGATGTCCGACGGCAAGCCCAGCGTGACGCACTACGACACGATCGAGGCGTTCCGGGCGGCCAGCCTGCTCGACGTGAAGCTGGAGACCGGGCGCACCCACCAGATCCGGGTGCACTTCTCGGCGCTGCGTCATCCCTGCGTGGGCGACCTGACGTACGGCGCGGACCCGACGCTCGCGGGCCGGCTCAAGCTGAACCGGCAGTGGCTGCATGCCCGAGAATTGGGGTTCCTCCACCCCCGAACGCACGATGAGGTCCGGTTCGTCAGCGACTACCCTGACGACCTGAGGTACGCGCTGGACGTCCTGCGGGACGGCAGCTGATCGCGGGGGAGTCATCGGGTGTGGCCCGCAGACCGCGTGCGGGAGCCGGCGACACACGGCGCGGCCGCACTCCGTACGGGCATCGCGTTCGCCGTTCTGGCGGTGTGCGTGATCCTTCTCGGCGTCCTCTGGGTGGGCCGGCGCGCCGACGTCCCCGGTGACGACGACCCGAGCGACGTCGTGCGGGTCGGCGTGGTGCAGGGCCAGACCGTCGCCGGATACCTGAGCTCCTCCCGCAAGGAGCTGGCCGCGCTCACCGATCCGTCGGCGCCCACGGCCGGTGACACGTGGGCGCTGGTCAGCCTCGACACGTACGTCCCGCCCGGCGGCCTGCCCGGGCTGCTGGCGGGCGTCGCAGTCGCGCAGGTCTACACCCGCGTGCCACTGTCCGGAACGGACACCCCGGTGGAGCGGATCCCGGTATACCGGCTGCCCGCCGACGTGATGACCGGGATGCTCGACGCGGCCCTGGAACGCGATCGGGAGCAGGCCGAATACCTGCAGCTGAGCAAGCGGACCACGGGGGACGGGCCGAACCAGGCGCGCGCCCGGCAGGCCTACCAGGCGGCCGCGGCGACGGCGGGGGCCGAGGCCGCCGCGTACCGCACGGGCTGTTCCTGCGTCTTCGCCGCCGTGATCCACGCCGCACCGGACCTGTTGCAAGGAGTGGCCGCGCGGCCGGGAGTCCGGGTGGTCGACCCGGCTCCGGAGGTCCGCCGCCTGGACCGCACCGAGTTCCGGCCGCCGCTGCCGGAGCAGTCGGGGACGGTACCGCCCGAGTCGAGCGGCTCGCCCGCTGTGCCAAACGATGATTCGGGCATTGCCACTCGCACCCCCGCGCCGATACTGTCGTCGCCTGTGAGATCCGCCTCATCGGGCGGTTCCGGCGGGGCGGGGTAGCCCTCCGCCCCGGCACCGAAGGAGCGCCCTGCCGTACCCTCTGCGTCACCTGCGAATCCTGCTCAGGCCGCGCTCCGCGCGTCGTCGGCAACACCCTGAGCGCCGCCCGACCGTTAGGCTTCTCGTCCGCGAAACGTACGGACGGTCACTCGGCGACGACCATGGTGACGTCATGGGGTCACCGGACCGACCGGAGATGGTCCGACCGGCAGTGGCCCGAAGAGGGTTCGCTCCGTAGCCTGTCAGGGCGAGGAGCCCGTGGGCGAGGGGCATCACCGAGAGTTACGTGCAGGGAGGACGAGCCGTGGATGGGACCGAGACCGGCTGGGGCCGGCCTGCGGAACCAGCCCCGCGCTGGCGGGCGCTGCTCGACCGTGCCCGGCACAGCGCACGCAACGCCGGCGACGAGCCGGTCGAGCCGGAGCCTCCGCAGACGCCGCAACCTCAGCCTCAGCCTCAGCAGTATTCTCAGCCGCTGCCCACCCGGCGGCCGGTGAACCCGCTGGAGTCGCGCGGGACGTACGAGCGGGGCGGATACGAGCCGCGACGCGCCGAGCCGGCGCCGCCGGCCCCCGCGGCGGAACCGCGGCCGATGCCGCAGCGGCCGATCAATCCGCTGGACCCGCGGTGGCAGGCGCGTCAGGCCGAGGCGCCCGCGGCGCCTCGGTGGGTGGCTCCGCCCGCGCGCGGATCGCGCCGCTGGTGCCCGCGCTCCGCGCGCTCGGGTTCGTCCTCGCGGTCGCGCTGGTCGGCTGGATGGGCGTCCGCGCGGCGCAGGAGGTGGACCTCGGCGCCGTCGCGTGGTGGCCGCTGCCGATCGCCCTCGCGGCCGCCGGCTGCTGGTGGGT
>NZ_CAKUCL010000317.1 GCF_934643405.1 uncultured Actinoplanes sp. | reverse complement strand
TGATCGAGAAGCCGTTCACCCGGTCGACGCTGCTGGGCGCGATCCGCACGCTGTGCGGTCCGCAACCGACCGACTGCCTTCAGTGTGGGGCGTCCCGCCGCCCGGGGCGGCGGGACTCCCCACACGAACTGCGGAACGACTGCGGCGGGGAGAGGGTAACGGGAAGCGCGGGACTCCGACCAAAGGTGCGAACTCGGGCGGCAGGGCTTGCCAGGCGATCCGGACAAACAGCAAGATTCCGGGGCACTGCCGACTTCGGAGGGACCACCTGTGACTCAGGATCGCACGAGGGATCGTACGAGCAGCGGCGCACGCGCCGAATCGGACGGCGCTTCGACCATGGACCTGAGCGGACGGTGCGTCGGCAGCTCGTACATCCTCGTGCAACCCATCGGCCAGGGCGCCACCGGGACCGTGTGGCGGGGCGTGGACCGCGCGTCGGGCGAGCCGGTCGCGGTGAAGCTGCTGCACGAGAGCCTGCTGCGCCAGCCAAAGCTGGTCACCCGCTTCGTGCAGGAGCGGACCATCCTGCTGATGCTGCGCCACCGCAACGTGGTGCGCGTCCGCGACCTGTTCAGCGTGGGCGAGACGCTGGGACTGGTGATGGACCTGGTCAGCGGCGGCAGCCTGCGTGACCACCTGCGCGAGCACCACACCGTGCCGGCCGGCGAGGCGGCCCGGCTCGCGGCGCAGGTGGCGGCGGCGCTGGCCGAGGCGCACGAGCTCGGCATCGTGCACCGCGACCTCAAGCCGGACAACATCCTGCTCCAGACCGACAAGAGCGGCCGGCTGGACACCCGGCTGACCGACTTCGGCGTCGCCCGCATCCTCAACACGCCCAGCATGACCACGCCCAACGCGGTGGTCGGCACCCCGCACTACATGGCGCCGGAGGCGTTCCACGGGGTCACCGCGAGTCCGGCGACCGACGTGTACGCGCTCGGCGTGCTCCTCTACGAGATGGTGAGCGGCCATCCGCCGTACCGCAGCGACTCGATTCCCGACCTGATGCGCCGGCACATGGACGGCCACCCTCAGCGACGGCCGGGCATCCCGGACGCACTCTGGGACGTGATCATGTCGTGCATGGAGCAGAAGCCGCGCCTGCGGCCCAGCGCCGCCGAGCTGGTCGCGGATCTCTCCGACGTGTCGCGGCGCTTCGACCGGGTGGCGGCCCTGCCCAGCCCGGAGCCGCCGCCCGCCGAGCCCGAGCCGGCCGAGAGGATCGAGGCGCCGAAGTCGGTCGTCCCCGAGCCACGCCGGGCACGGCAGCAGCGGCGTAACCAGCCGCCCAGCTGGCGATGGGCACGTCCGGGGGCGACCATGGCTCTGATCGCGAGCGCCATGGCGGCCTCCGCGGTGGCCACGATCGCCTGGAACTTCGGGCGCGCGGACGGCGAACCCGCCGAGACCCCGCAGGTGCTCGCCGCTCCCACCGCCCAGGTCACGCATCGCGCTCCGCAGGCGGCGCCCCGGCGTGGCACCGCGACCGTCGCCCAGCAACAGACGGCCGGCCGGGTGCCGGTCCAGCAGGTGCCGCCGCGTCCGGCTTCCGTGCGGCCGAGCGCTTCGGTTCCCGTACGGACGAAAACCGCACCCGAGCCGCCCGGCCTGCCCCGGTCGCCGCAGCCGGAGGCGAAGCCGTACGGCCCGTGGCAATGCGCCCAGCGGTTCGCCATCGACTTCGGCAGCAAGACGCCGCTCGCGGTGTCGCCGTGTCACATGCTCGGACGCGACATCCAGTTCCGCGGATCGGTCACCGGCCCGGGCGGCGCCACCGCCGACCTGACGGTGAGCCTGCAGGACGCCGGCAGCGGACGCACCGTGGCCGGGCCGAAGACGTGCGCCGGCCTGAGCTACACCGGGAGCGCCCCCACCCGCACCTGCGGGCCGGCCTCGGCGAACCCGGCCCGCGGTCATGACTACGCCGTCGTGCTGTCCTACCGCTACGAACGCGACGGCCGCACGATCAGCAGCACCGCCCGGGGCACGGCCTTCCGCTGGTGAAATTAAATCGATCGGGTGCGTGTTCACCGCTATCGTGACTCGCATGTTCGCACCCGGTCTGAAGCTGCCCTTCGCGGTGGCTCCCGCGTGCGCTGATTCGCGAGTCTGACCCTTCCCCGGCCGCAGCAGAACCAGGGGGAAGGGTGTCTTCTCCGTGTCCGGTTCTGGCGTTCCGCCGGTGGGCGCATCGGCGGTGCGCACTGCTTCCCACGCCTCGCATCCAGTGAGGATTCACCATGGCCAAGAGCCAGTTCATCCGCAGCAAGCCGCACGTCAACATCGGCACGATGGGTCACGTCGACCACGGCAAGACGACCCTGACCGCCGCCATCACGAAGGTGCTCGCCGACCGCGACCCGGCCGCCAACCGGTACGTCGCGTTCGAGGGCATCGACAAGGCCCCGGAGGAGGCCGCCCGCGGCATCACCATCACCATCGCGCACGTCGAGTACGAGACGCCCAACCGGCACTACGCGCACGTCGACATGCCGGGCCACGCCGACTACGTGAAGAACATGATCACGGGGGCGGCGCAGGTGGACGGGGCGATCCTGGTCGTCTCGGCCCAGGACGGCTCGATGCCGCAGACCCGCGAGCACGTGCTGCTCGCCCAGCGGGTCGGCGTGCCGTACCTGGTGGTGGCGCTCAACAAGAGCGACGCGGTCGACGACCCGGAGCTGCTCGACCTGGTCGAGCTCGAGGTGCGCGAGCTGCTGAGCGAGTACGGTTTCCCCGGCGACGAGGTTCCCGTCGTACGGGTCAGCGCGCTCAAGGCACTGGAGGGCGACGCCCGGTGGACGTCGTCCATCGCGGACCTTCTCGACGCGGTCGACTCCTACGTGCCGATCCCGCCGCGGGACGTCGACAAGCCGTTCCTGATGCCGATCGAGAACGTGCTGACGATCAGCGGCCGCGGCACGGTGGTGACCGGCAAGGTGTCGCGCGGGACGCTGCGCGCCGGCGAGCCGGTCGAGGTGGTCGGCCTCGGCGAGACCGTGGCCAGCGTGGCCACCGGCCTGGAGATGTTCGGCAAGTCGCTGGACTCGGCCCAGGCCGGCGACAACGCGGCGGTCCTGCTGCGCGGGGTCAAGCGCGAGCAGGTGCAGCGCGGCCAGGTGCTCGCGGTGCCCGGCTCGGTGCGCCCGCACCGGGTCTTCGAGGCCCGGATGTACGCGCTGACGAAGGAGGAGGGCGGACGGCACACCCCGTTCGAGCGGAACTACCGGCCGCAGTTCTTCTTCCACACCACCGACGTGGACGGCGGGCTCGACCTCGGCGACGTCGACCTGGTCATGCCCGGCGACACGCTGGACCGGGTCACCGTGACGCTCGGCAAGCCGGTGGCGCTCGAGGTCGGCGCCGGCTTCGCGGTGCGCGAGGGCAACCGCACGGTCGCGGCCGGCACGGTGACCGCGCTCAGCGACTAGCCGTCGTACAGAGGCACATCCTGTTGCCCTCGGCGTCGGCGAGCACCCAGAAGGACGGCGCGTTCGCGTCCGACACCAGGGTGCCGCCGGCGGCGAGGGCGGCGTCGATGCGCTCGCGCACCTGGCTCCCGTCGAGCCAGAGGTCGAGATGCCAGCGCTGGCGCGGCTCGTCGGCGCCCGATTGCTGGAACCACAGGGCGGGCAGGGCGTCGTCGGGGTGGTGCACCTCGTCACCGCTGAGCCTGCCGCCCAGCACGGCGGCCCAGAAGGGGGCCACGGCGTCCTGCGCCGGGGTGTCGAGGGCGATCTCCAGACGGGAGGCCGGCGCGGACTCGGGGCGCAGGCCGGCCGCGGCGGCCAGCTCGTTGATGCGGCGCGCCAGGCGGATGTCGCGGCGCGTGACGGCGCCGGTGTCGTGGCTGGTCAGGCGGATCGCGACATGGGTGTAGCGCAGGTCCACGTCCGGATGGTGGTCCATCTCCTCCGCGGCGGCGCCGATCGCGTTCACCAGGGCCAGGCCGGCGGCGAAGCCGGGCGTGGCTATCCGGGTCTGCAGGCCGTTCAGCAGGTGCGCCCAGCCGTCCGGCTTCTCGTCGGCGATCTGTCGGGCGGTGAGCTTCGTCATCGGTTCATGCTGTCGTACCCGGCCCGGTTTTCGCAGCCCTAGGGTGGTTCGCGTGACGCTGCCACTGCCGGACGGACCCTTCGACGCCTACCTGTTCGACTGCGACGGGACGATCACCGACTCGATGCCGATCCACTACCTCGCCTGGCGCAAGGCGCTCGCCGAGCACGGCGGGGCGTTCGACGAGGATCTGTTCTACGCGTGGGGCGGCCGGCCGGTCGCGGACATCATCGCCGACCTGAACGCGGCCCAGGGCCTCAGGATGCCGGTCGCGGAGGTGGCGGCACGGCGGGAAGAGCTTTTCCAGGAGATGTTGCCCCAGGTCACGGCCGTTCCTGCGGTGTTGGAGCACATCTCGGGTGCGTACGGGAAACTGCCGTTCGCCGTTGTCTCCGGAAGCACGCGCGAGTCCGTCATCGCGTCGCTGAACGCGCTGGACCTGCTGGACCGGTTCGAGGTGCTGGTGTGCGCCGGCGACTACGCTCGCCCGAAGCCCGCTCCGGACTGTTTCCTGATGGCGGCCGCCCAACTGGGCGTGGACCCGGCGCGGTGCCTGGTCTTCGAGGACAGCGAGCTGGGCATCCGGGGCGCGGCGGCCGCGGGCATGGCCGCCGTCCGGGTGCCACCGCCGGACCGCCCGTCGCTCGTCCGCGAGGGCGGCCCGGACGATGATCAGCTCAGCGTCAGATAGTCGAGGTTGAAGCCGCCGGCCTCGCAGAAGACCGTCACCTGCTGGTCGCCGGCGGCCAGCGTCACCGGGACGTGGACGGACCGGTAGGTGGACCAGCCGCCGGTGTCCGGCACACTCGCCGTCGCGAGGACGGTCCCGGAGGCGTCGCGGAACGAAATGGCCTCCGTGGCCTCACCGCCGGTTCCGTTGGCCACCCGCAACTCCAGGTCGTACGTCCCGGGCTGCGCGACGTCGATCCGGTAGCCGAGCCAGTTGCCGGGAGCGGTCCAGCCCACGTTCCTGCCGCCGCTGGCGCCCGCGTTGCTCTCGATGAAGTTGGCGCCGCCGTCGGTCCAGCCGTGCTGAGCCACGTACGCCTCGGCCTCGATCCTCGCCCCGATCGGGGCGCCGTGCGCTGCGACCGTGACGTGGACCGTCACCGCGTCCCGGGTGGCGCCGTCGGTCACGTAGAAGGTCAGATCGGTGGTGCCGGCGGTGGTCGGGTGCAGGGTCACGACGCCGGTCCGGGCGTCCAGGTCGACACCGCCGGGCAGGTCGGTGGCGTAGTACGCCAGCCTGTCGTGGTCACGATCGGTTGCGGTCAGGCGGAACTGGGTGGTCGCGTACTGGTCGGCGGTGACCGCTGCGATGTCTCCGAAGGCCGGCGCGTGATCGCGGCGGGGCGGGTTTGCCGTCCAGCGGTACGTGGCGTACGCGCCGGCCGGGACGGTGACCACGAAGGACTCGCCGCCGAGCAGGACACGCACCTTGGACGCGGTGGTGTTGCCGTTGGCGAGGATCGCGGTGAACCGGTTGTGGTCGCGGTAGACGACGTTGCTGACCCCGTTGCTGGTGCCGCTCGACTCGACGCGCACGTCCGACGGGCTCAGATATTTGGCGAACTGTCCGAGCGGGTAGAGCTCGTCCCGTACGGAGAAGGTCTTGGAGTTGGTGTTGACCTTGACGAGGCGGTCGGGCCACTTGGTGGTGCGGCCGATCTCCTCCCAGTCGACGTTGTTGTCCCGCTTGTCCGTCCAGTGCAGAGTGCCGCCGTCCTGGTCGGTGGTCTGCGCCCACAGGATGTAGTCGCTGGCGTCGAGGCGGAAGTAGCTCAGCACCGTGGCGGGGTTGAGGTCGCTGGTCTCGGTCATGTGGACCGGCTTGCCGAACTCCTCGTAGGCGTCGCGCATGACGGTCGGGTCGCCCCAGTACGGGTGGAACGCGATGGCGTCCGCGGCCCTGCGGGTGGCCGGGTCGTTCATGATCCGGTAGTAGTTCTTGGTCGCGGTGCTGTTCGGGTCGCGCCAATCCCAGAAGTTGAAGTCGTGCACGTACAGCTCGGTGTCGACATGCGCGCGGCGGAACTCCCGCTTGATCGCCACGGACAGCTTCTGCTGCTGCTCGACGCTGATGTCCATGGCCGGGTAGACGACGTCCATGCCCGGCTCGTTGAGCAGCGTGATCGCGTCAACGTTGATGCCATGGTGACGCATTGACTGGATGTACTTGACGTAATAGCGCGCGAACACGTCAATGCAGTCATCGCGAAGCTTGCCGACCTGGTAGTGATCGGTGGTGCTGCCCGGCTTGAGCGCGACCTCGCCGGTGAACTTGTTGTTCGTCTTCATCCAGGCGGGCGCGCTCCACGCGGACGCGAAGAACGTGGCCCGCGGGTTGTACTTCTGGATCAGCTTGATCGTGTCGATCATGTGCAGGTCGATGTCGCGCTGGAGAGAGAAGTACTTGAGGCTTTCGTCGCTGCTGACGCCGCTGGGCAGGTCGTCGTAGGACCAGAACGGCAGGTGCTCGATGAGGTCCGGGCTGCCGATCGTCAGGCGGAAGCGGTCGAAGCCGGCGCCGGTGCGGGGGTCGGTGAGCAGCCGGATCGCTTTCTCGCGCTCGGCCGGGGTCAGCTTCCAGAGGTTGGAGACGCTGGTCTCGTCGATCGAGAAGCCGATGCCTTGGTAGTGCTGCCGAGTCTGCGAGGGGTCGACGACGACGGTGGCGTCGGCGGCGACGTCGCGATCGGCGCCTACGTGGGTGGCCGGCAGGGGCTGCCAGGCCGCGCCGGTGCCGGTGCCGCTCTTGCCGGTGCCGGTGCCGCTCTTGCCGGTGCCGGTGCCGTCGTCGATGCCGCTTTTGCCGCTGCCGGTCGAGTAAGTGCCGGTCACCAGCGACCCGCGCGCGTGGCCCGTCGAGTGGGTGCCGGTCAGCGGTGCGCTGCGAGATCTGGTGGCCGAGGCCGGTTGCGCGGCCGTGAGCAGCAGCATCGCCGTTGATGTGACGGCTAGCGCGGCGGTGGTGGTTCGCCTCACGAGGCCTCCCGATCAGATAGATAAGGCCCTATCACCGGGAGTTTATTAAGGTCTTGAACTAACCCGCAACGGTCAGGAGGCGCCGAAGAGTGAGCGGTGCAGGTCAGTCGCTCGAAAGCCTCCGCCGTGGTGCCTGCTGTAAACGGTGGTGCGGCCGTCCATCGTGAACGTGTAGTCAGGGTGGATTGCGTCGTCGCTGGGCATCCACGTGAACGTCAACGTTGATTGAGCTTGCGGCGTCAACATTGACGGATCCGGCGTCAATGCCGGCTCGGCCGGCGGTGGCCGCGACGTTGACAGATGGTGCCGCGGGGCCGGCGTTGAATGCGTTGACTGCGTTGACTGCGTTGACTGGGTAAACGTTGATGGGGTTGACGGCGTCGATGTTGATG
>NZ_CAKUCL010000316.1 GCF_934643405.1 uncultured Actinoplanes sp. | reverse complement strand
GCCGTCATGCCCGGCCCGAGCGGCAGGGAGGGAGCGCGCGTTGGCGATGGACCCGACGGCGTCGTCGGGCGGCCTCGTCCGTGGCGCTCGGCGTTCTCCGAGGGGGCGTCCCCGTGCTGACGCGCTGAGCATCGTCTGCCGAGCCGAGGGCCGCATGACAGACTCATGTCCCGTGATCGATGACGTCGCGAAGGACTACCCGCAAAATCAGCCGCCCGCGGACGCTGACCGCGTGAACGCTGCGGAGCAGGCTGCACGCTGGGCGGCGGTCCTCGACACTGAGTTCGGGGTGGGCCGCCCGCCGATCGTCGTGCTGTGTGGCTCGACCCGTTTTCACGCCGAGTTCCAGGAGGCGAACTACCGCCTCACGATGGAGGGCGCGATCGTGCTGTCGGCGGCTCTTGACCCGCGCGCCGGGGCGGGCCACGGTGAGGGCGTCGGGCCGGACTCCGATGAGAAGGCCGCCCTGGCCGAGTTGCACAGGCGGAAGATCGACCTGGCTGATCAGGTGCACGTGCTGAACGTCGACGGCTACATCGGCGAGTCGACCCGCTCGGAGATCGCCTACGCCGCCGCGATGGGTAAGCCGATCACCTTTCTGGAAGGCCCTTAGAGGGGACGGGTGGCGCCGGCATCTCAGCTCCCGACCACGCCTAACTTGACATAATGTCAATTATCGACCTGGCATTTGGTCGATGATCTCGCGGCATGGACGTCGATGTTGCTGCCTCGCGCCTCGGGGAATTCTGGAGACGCGGTCAACCGTGGACGACGGCAGGCCGGCTCAGCGGCAGCTCGACGTGCACGGTGGTGCCGGCGCCCGGCGCGGTCTGCACGCCGAACCGGCCGCCCAGCGATTCGACCCGGTCCTTGAGCCCGACCAGTCCCCATCCCCCGCCGATGTCGGCGCCGCCGTGACCGTCGTCGCTCACCTGGACGTGCAGGACCGCGTCCTCGACGGTCGCCACGACGGTGACGGTGGTGGCGTGGGCGTGTTTGGCCGTGTTGTTCAGTGCCTCGGCGACGGCGAAGTACGCGGCGAGTTCGATCTGTTCGGGCAGTCGTCCCTCGACGCGGGCCTTGACGACCGCCGGGACGGCCGAGCGGCGGGCCAGTGCCCGTAACGCCGGCTGCAGGCCGCCGGTGGCCAGGGCGGCCGGGTGGATGCCGTGGGCGAGTTCGCGTAACTCGTCGTTCGCCCGGTTGGCCTCCGTGGCCAGGGCGTCGAGCTGCGCGGCCAGTTGGCTGTGCCCGGGTGGCACCAGGGTCTGCGCCATGCGGGCCTGCATCGCGAGGGCGATCAGCCGCTGCTGGGCGCCGTCGTGCAGGTCGCGTTCGATGCGCCGGCGTGTCTGGTCGGCGGCGGCGACGATGCGGGCGCGTGAGGTGGTCAGTTCGTCGTACAGCTGGGCGTTGTCGAGGGAGACGGTCAGCTGGGCGGCGATGAGCTTGACGGCGTCGAGCCGTTCGGTGGTGAAGGCGCCGCGGATGAGGCGGTTCTCCAGCAGCAGCACCGCTCGCAGGTTGCCGCGGCTGAGGACGGGCAGGGCCAGCAGGGAGCAGCAGGTGGCTCCGGCCAGGTACGGGCTGCGGGCGAACCGGTCGTCGCGGGTGGCGTCGTCGACGACCAGGGGTTCGCGGACGCGTTGGACGTATCGCAGTACCGACTGCGGCACGTCGTGGTTCGCGGTGGTGTCGCGGCCGGGGGTCGGCAGCCATGTCTGGTGGTCGTCGCTCCACAGCAGAAGGTGGACGGCGGTGGCGCCGGTTATCGCGCTGAGCACCTCGACGACGCGCGCGTGCAGGCGCTCGATGCTGGTCTCGGAGCTCAGTGCCTGTGATGCGGAGAGGATGCCGAGCAGGTCGAGGGTGCCGGTGGTGACCGTCGAGCGTTGACGCACGGTGTCGCCGGCTCGCTCCCCCGGCCCGGTTGTGGTGCCGTTTTGGGGGCGTTGCGTGGGGTGGGCCCAGTCGAGCTGGGCCACCTTGGCGGTGGCGCCCCAGGCGGCGTACGCCTCCCGGGCCTGCTCGAGCAGGCTGTGGCCGGCGTGGTCGGCGCCGTGGGCCAGGTGGAAGTGGGCGGCGCGTTCGGTGATCAGCGCCCGATGCCAGGGCCGGTTGCGGCCGGTGACCTCCCGCAGCGCCGCGTCGAAGGCGAGCAGGGCTGCGCGGAAGTCGCCGGCCGCCCAGGCGCGCTCGGCTTCGACGAACCGCAGCAGGTGCGCGAAGTTGTCCGGCGCGTTAGTGGCGTGCACGGCCAGCCACCGGGTCACCTCGTCGATCGCGGGCAGCAGTTCGTTGCGTTGCGTGTCGTCGCCGCGGCGGGCCTGTTCGGCGAGGGCCAGGGCGTGCATGAGGTGGGCGATCGCGGTGGGATAGAGCCCCAGGGCGGCCGGCAGCAGGGGTATCGCCGCGGCGGCGTGCCGGCTCAGACCGGCCTGGTCCTGGAACACGGCGCAGGCGATGGCGTGGGCGATGTGCTCGTAGAGCACCGCCGCCGGGTTGCCGGCGTGCCGGTCGGCGGGGATCGGGTCACCGGCGGCGAGGGCTTCGCCGCCTTTGCCGCGCAGTGTGTCGGCGAGCCATCGGTGGCTGTCGAGCCACTGGCGGGACTGCTCGTTGCCGGTGCGGCGCAGGAATGCCAGGCCGGAGTCGACCTCGGCGAGGTAGACCTCCAGTGTCGGGGCGCATTCCAGCAGGCCGGTCACGGACGGCTGGTAGGCGTATCCGGCCCAGGCGAGGTCGCCTCCGGCGATCAGTCCTTGCCGGGCCTGCTGGGCGTGCCGGACGGCGTTCTCGATCGGTTCGAACCAGCAGCAGTTGGAGCTGGCGAACAACGAGCGGACCAGGGAGGTTTCCGGTTCGTAGCCGTGGGCGTCGCCCAGGGCGATGATCCGCCGCAGCGCGTGGTATCCGACGGCGTAGTTCTCGCCGCGGTGGACTGTGGCGGCGTTGGCGGCGACGCCGATGAGTCCGGCGAGGGTCTTGTTCGGTCCGTGCTCGAGCCAGATTCGCGGGCCTTCGAGGGTCAGCCACTGGTAGAGGGGGATGTCGGGGATGAAGTAGAGCGCCGGCACGAGGGCGACGATCAGCTGGGTGGCTGCGAGCAGTGCCGGGTCGGTCAGCTCCGGGCGTGCCCGTTCGTCCTCGTCAGCGGTGTCGTCCAGCCATCGGTACAGGTGGCGGATCTGCTGCTCGATCTCGGCGGCGGAGCGTTCCGTGGGGACGGCGATGCCGAGTTCGCGCAGCAGCCCGACGCCCAGGTCGACGGCGTCGGTGAATCGGGTGCGGTTGGTCAGGCTGCGGATCTGCACCGCGGTCGCGGCCGCGCGTTGCACGCAGGTCGGGTGCAGGCGTTCGATGGCGCGATAGTCCTCGTCCGCCTCGTCGAGGCGGCCCAGGGTGTACAGCGCGGTCTGGCGGCCGGTGTACAGGTCGACGAGGGTGGCGGTGTCGGCCCGGTCGGCCAGTGTCAGTGCGGCGCCGAGCAACGCGCTGACCAGTGTGTGGTCGCCGACGGCTCCGGCGTGGCCGGCGGCGTCGCGCAGCAGTGCCACTACTCGCCGGCGTTCGGCGGGGTCGTCGATCGCGTCGACCACGGGCAGGTACTGTTCGGCGGCGACCGCGGCGAATTCGGGTACGCGGGCCAGCCGCCGTGCCATGGCCAGTTGCAGCCGGTGGCGGCGGCGGGCGCTCAGGGTGGGCAGGATGGCCTCGTGGATGCGGTCGTGGCGGAAACGTACGGCTTCGTCGGTTCCGGGCTCGACCACCAGGACGTCCTCGTCGAACGCCGGTCCGAGCAGTTGTGGCATGACGTCGGGCGGTGCGCCGATCGCGGTGTGCAGCGCGTTGAGCGTGGCGCGCCCGCCGAGGCACGCCATCGCCTCGACCAGGTGCCGGGATCGTGCCGGCAGGGCGGCTACGGGGGTGGTCAGCAGCCGGCCGGATTCCAGGCGGTTCAGGTGCTCTCGTACGGCGTCGGGGTCCCACCGCCATCCGGTGACCGTGGCGGTGAGCACGCCGTCGCGGCGCAGCGCGTTGAGCAGTTCGACGGTCTCGTACGGGTTTCCCGAGGTGTGCGGTTCGATCATGCGGGCGAGGTCCGTCGCCGCGGCCGGGTCGGCGTGGAGCATCTCGGCGACCATGGTGATCTGGCTCGGCGGCGGCAGGTTGTCCAACCGCAGCTGCCGTACTCCGGTGCGGTGCCGCCAGCGGGACAGCGACGCGGCGGGCGGGTCGGCGCTGGTGCTGCCGTGTTCGCGGTGGGAGATCACCAGGAGCAGGCCCTCGATCGGTTCCTCGTCGAGGAGCAGGTCGAGGAAGCCGAGGGGGGTCCGCCCGGCCCATTGCACGTCGTCGAGGAACAGCACGACCGGTCGTTGCGGTGAGATGACCGAGCGCAGGATCTGGACGCCGTTGCGTTGTCCGCGTTCCTGGGCGGTCAGCGGATCGCCCGGGTCGGGCGGCACGGCCAGCAGGGTGGCGTACTCCGGGATCACCGCGGCCATCAGGCTCGCGTTGGGGCCGAGCGCCGTCCGGATCCGGTGGCGGACCTCGGCCAGTTCGTCGTCGGGTTCGGCCAGCAGCAGACGGCCGAGTGTGCGGAACGCCTTGTAGACGCCGCTGGCCTCCAGGTCTCGCCGGTACTGGTCGAACTTGCCGGCCACGAACCAGCCGCCTGTGCGGGTCACGATCGGGCGCAGTTCGTCGGCCAGCGCGGTCTTGCCCACTCCGGGTGTGCCGCTGACCAGCACCGCCCGGCAGCGGCCGGCGAGCGCGTCGTCGAACGCGACCTGCAGGGTGGCCACGTCCGCGTCCCGGCCGACGAGCCGGGACGGCGGCAGCAGGCGCAGCGGGATGTCGTGTTGCCCGATGCGGCCGGGACCGGTGGCCGGGCGTGTCCCGGCGTCGCGCAGCTGCTGCAGGTCGTGGACGACGCCTTCCGCCGTTTGGTAACGGTTGTCCGGTTCCTTCTCCAGCAGGTGCAGGATGATCTCGGACAGTGTGGCGGGCAGGGCCGGGTTCAGCTCGGCCGGCGGCACCGGGATCCGCGCGAGATGGTCGTGGGTCAGCCGCAGCGGGTCGCTGGAGCCGAACGGCGGCGCGCCGGTGGCCAGTTCGTAGAGTGTCGCGCCGAGCGCGTACAGGTCGGCTCGTTGATCCACCGGCCGGCCGGTCCGTCCGGTCTGCTCCGGCGCCAGGTACGTCAGCGTGCCGACGATGTCGCTGTGGTGGGTGAAGGTGGGGCGGATCTGGGCGAAGGTGGTCGCGAGGGCGAAGTCGATGAGCCACGGGTTGCCGTCCCGGTCGATCACGATGTTCGCCGGGGTGATGTCGCGGTGCATCACGAGCCGGCTGTGCATTCCCGCCGTTGCCTGCGCCAGTGCCGTCGCGAGGCGGATCAGGGTGTCGACGTCCAGCGGTGTGGCGGTGGCTGCGAGCTCGGTGCCGGCGACGTCGGCCAGCGAGAGCGATCCGGGGTAGCGCGGCTCGTCGACCAGTTGCGCGACTCCGGGTATCCCGCGCAGCCTGTCCAGCATCGCCAGTTCCTGGCGCAGCCGGCGCTGCGCGTCCGGGCCCAGTGGCTCCTTGCGGATGACGGTGCGTCCGGGCAGGAACAGCCGGGTGATGCGGGTGCGTTCGCTGGCGTGCAGGACTTCGGCGGATACGGGCGGATCCCGGCTGGGGAACACCTCTGTCTGGTCCATCGACGCCTCGCCTACCGTAGGACGCACCTCACGATCTTCTTACGCCGAGCGGTCTATACCGCGCAAGTGCCTGGTGAGCGCGTTGGAGGAGTCGGGGCCGTACGTTCGCGACGGCGGCCGGGCGAATCTTCGGCGCGGCGATCTGCCGGTAGGGTCCTGCGGGTGGACGTCCGGTGGATGACCGTTTTTCTCGATTCGCCGTCGCGGGCGGCGGAGTCGTTCTGGGCCGCGGTGACGGGGTCGGCGCTGTCGGCGCGCCGCGGGCCGGAGGGTGAGTTCGCCACGTTGCTGCCGGATGACGGTGATGCGTACGTGCGCGTTCAGGTGGTGGGTTCTCCCCCGCCCCGTACGCACCTGGACCTGCATGTGGCCGATGTGCCGGCCGCCGCGGGGGTTTCTGTCGCGCTCGGCGCGCGGACCGTGCACTCGCAGGACGGGTTGATCGTGGCCCGGTCCCCCGCCGGGCTGTTGTTCTGTCTGGTGGGCTGGCACGCGCAGGCGCAGGCGCGGGTGCCGGCGGCGGTGCGGTGGCCGGGTGGCTGGTCGAGCCGGGTGGATCAGGTGTGTGTGGATGTTGCCGGGGACGCCTACGACGACGAGGTGGGTTTCTGGGAGGACCTGACCGGCTGGCAGCGGCGGGCGACGAAGCTGCCGGAGTTCGATTATCTGCGCCGGCCGCGCGGGATGCCGTTGCGGTTGCTGTTCCAGCGGCTGGGGTCGGGGCCGGCGCGGATGCATGTGGACTTCGCGTGCAGCGACGTGGACGCCGAGGTGGCGCGGCATGTGGGGCTGGGTGCTTCGGTGGTGCGGCGGGTGCCGGACGACTGGACGACGTTGCGGGATCCGGTGGGCCGGGAGTATTGCGTGACGGCTCGGTGAGGTTTTGTCGGTGGGGCCTGATAGAAACGTCTCGCACAGTTGTTCGAAGCGGTTGGTGGGAGGGGTTTGGCGATGGTGACCGGTGTGCGGGGGTTGAGCACCGACGAGTTGCAGGTGATCCGGGACGGGGTGGCGGCCGGCCGTAAGCCTCGGGTGCAGTTCACCGAGTCGGCGGGGCAGATCGCGGGTCAGATCGGGCAGGTGGTCGAGCTGACCGATCCGGCGGAATCGGACGAGTGGCTGGTGGTGCGGTTCGGCCGCGACGAGTTGCCGTTCTCCCCCGTTGATCTTCAGGTGGCGCCCAAGGGTGCGGCGGCGAAGAAGGCCGCTCCCCCGGTTCCGGCGCCGCCCGCGGCGCCCGAGCCGGAGTTCGTGATCGACAAGCCGGTGCCGGTGCCGGCGGCAAGGGTGGAGAAGGTGGAGAAGCCGGTGGTGGAACGCAAGGACGGCGAGGCGGCGGCGCCCGCGCCACGCAAGGCGCCGGCGAAGGCCGCGCGGGCGAAGGCTCCGGCGGGGCTCACGGTGACTTTGGCGTACGGGGACGGGGAGTGGACGGTCGCGGCGGCTCAGGGGTCGAAGGCCCTCGCGAAGCCGTATGTGATCAAGCCGGCCGAGGCGTTGCGGATGGTGTCGCTGGTGGATGTGCCCGGTGTGCAGGAGGCGGTGGAGCACATCCTGGCCGCCGAGCGGGCCGAGGCGGAGCAGCAGGCGCAGCGTCTGCGGGCCGAGCTGGCGGAGATCGAGGCGCGGCTGGCCGAGCTGGGTGAGGCCGGGTAGCGGCGTCACGCCCGTGGGGCCCGCTCGCACGGGCGGGTCCGCCTCGTCAGCCGGGTGCGGGCTGCGGGGATGGGCCGGCGGGGGCGGTGACCGGGACGCCGCCGGTCACCGGCGGGGTGCCGGGCGCGGTGCCGGGC
>NZ_CAKUCL010000315.1 GCF_934643405.1 uncultured Actinoplanes sp. | reverse complement strand
GCGATGCCGATGCGCTGGCGCTGACCGCCGGAGAACTCGTGCGGGTACCGGTTGTAGTGCTCCGGGTTGAGGCCGACCAGCTCGAGCAGCTCCTGCACGGCCTTCTTCAGGCCCTGCGGGGTCGGGATGTTCTGGATCTGCAGCGGCGCCGAGATGATCGAACCGACCGTGTGCCGGGGGTTCAGCGACGAGTACGGATCCTGGAAGATCATCTGTACGTCGCGACGGAGGGGCCGCATCTGCGCCATCGACCGGTGCGAGATGTCCTCACCCTCGAAGACGATCTTGCCGGCGGTCGGCTCCAGGATCCGGGTGAAGAGCCGGCCGGTGGTCGACTTGCCACAGCCGGACTCGCCCACCAGACCCAGGGTCTCGCCGGCGCGCACGCTCAGGTCGATCCCGTCGACCGCGCGCACCGCACCGATCTGGCGCTTGAACAGGCCCTTCGTGATCGGGAAGTGCTTCTGCAGCCCGGTCGCCTCGAGCAGGTTCTCGCTCATCGTTCCATCACTTCCGCTCAGAGGTTCGGTAGCACTTCCTGCTGGAAGATCCGCGCACGGTCCTCCTCGGGCAGGTGACAGGCAACCTGGTGCGTGGTGCCGCGCAGCAGCGGCACCTCGGTGAAGGACCGGTTGCCGTTGCGGCCCGCGTAGGGGCACCGCGGGTGGAAGGCGCAACCGGACGGCAGGTTGATCAGGCTCGGGGGCGAGCCCTTGACCGGGCTCAGGCGGTCGCGCACCTCACGGTCCAGACGCGGCATCGAGCCGAGCAGACCCCAGGTGTAGGGGTGCTGCGGCGACTGGAAGACCTGGACCGCCGGACCCTTCTCGATGATCTTTCCGCCGTACATGACCAGGACCTCGTCGGCCAGCTCGGCCACCACGCCCAGGTCGTGCGTGATCATGATGACCGCTGAGCCGAACTCCTCCTGGAGGTCGCGGATCAGGTCGAGGATCTGCGCCTGCACGGTCACGTCCAGCGCCGTGGTCGGCTCGTCCGCGATCAGCAGCTGCGGGTCGTTGACCAGCGCCATCGCGATCATCGCGCGCTGCCGCATACCACCGGAGAACTGGTGGGCGTAGTCGTTGAAGCGGCGCTCGGGCTGCGGGATGCCGACCCGGGCGAGCATGTCGATGGCCCGCTCGCGGGCGACCTTCTTGTTGATGCCGGGGTGGTGGACCCGGTACGCCTCGACGATCTGCGCCCCGACGGTGAAGTACGGGTGCATGGCGCTCAGCGGGTCCTGGAAGATCATCGCCATCTTGCCGCCGCGCAGCGAGCGCACCTTCTCGTCGGTGGCGCTGACCAGCTCATCGTCGTCGAGCCAGATCTCGCCGCTGACCTTGGCGTTGCTGCGGGTGCGGTGCAGTCCGAGAATCCCCAGCGAGGTGACGCTCTTGCCGGAGCCGGACTCGCCGACGATGCCGAGCGTCTTGCCCTTCTCCAGGCTGAAGGACGACTCGGTGACTGCCTGGACGATGCCGTCGTCGGTCTCGAAGCGGATCGTCAGATCCTTCACCTCGAGGAACGGACGCGTGTTCGTGGAGCCGGTGGACAACTGACTCTCCCTCAGCTCAGCCGCACGCGCGGGTCGATGACGCTGTAGATCACGTCGACGATCAGGTTGGCGAAGACGATGAAGGTCGCGGCGATCAGCGTGACGCCGAGGATCACCGGCAGGTCGTTGCCCTTGATCGCGGTCAGCGCCTGCCAGCCGAGGCCGCGCAGGTTGAAGACGTTCTCGGTCAGCACCGCGCCGCCGAGCAGCGCGCCCAGGTCCAGACCGAAGATCGTGACGATCGGCGTCAGGCCGGAGCGCAGCGCGTGCTTGCCGATGACCGTGCGCTCGGGAAGACCCTTCGCTCTTGCCGTACGGACGTAGTCCTCACCCAGGGTCTCGAGCATGTTCGCCCGGGTGAGCCGCGCATAGGTCGCGGCGAAGAGGAAGGCCAGGGTGATCCAGGGCAGCAGCAGCTGGACGAACCATTCGCCGGGATTTTCGAGGAGTGGCACGTATTGGCCCTCTGGGAGCCAGCCCAGCCAGTACACGAAGATGGCCGACGACAGCAGACCGGTGAAGTACACCGGCAAGGAGACGCCGGCCAGGGCGCCGGTCATCACCCCCCGGTCCACGATGCTGCCTCTTCGCAGGGCGGAGATGACGCCGGTCGAGACTCCCATGATCAGCCAGAGGACCGCGGCGCCGAGCGCCAGGGAGACCGTCACCGGGAGGTCGTCCAGCAGCAGTGGGGTGACCTCCTGATCGGTCTTGAACGAGTAACCGAGGCAGGGGGCCGGGCAGTGGGTGACGTCCGGGCCGTTCGCGTAGTCGCGGCCGGCGACCAGGCCCTTGAGGAACTTGCCGTACTGCACGATCACCGGATCGTTGAGGCCCATCTTGGTACGGATGCCCTCGAGCGCCGTCGCATCGGACTGCTTGCCGATGTAGAGGAGAGCGGGGTCGCTCCCGGTGACCTTCGGAACCAGGAAGAAGATGCCAAAGGTCACGAGCGTGACCACGAGAAGCGTGACCACGGCGTTGAAAAGGCGCCGGATGATGTATGTCAGCACGACGTTCGGCCAAGGACGGGCGGGCACCGATCCCGTACGGAACCGGTGCCCGCCCACCGCGGGCGGCCTTCACCAACCCTTCGAATTACCCGTTGCAGTGGTGTGCGTCGGCGGCTTACTTGCCGTCGCTGACGCCCAGGGCCTGGAAGTCGACCTGGCCGAAGGTGTCGTGGATGTAGACGTTCGTCAGCCGCGGGTTGCGGTAGTTGAGCGCCTTGGCGGAAACGATCGGCAGGTAGTACGCGCCGTCCATGATCTTGTGGTTGATCTGGCTGTACAGGTCGGCGGCCTTGGCCGGGTCGGTCTGCAGCTGAGACTGGTTGAACAGGTCGTCGATCGACGGGTCCTTGATCTCAGGCAGGTTGTAGTTACCGTTCGCCGGGATGAAGCGGCTGTCCGCCAGCGGCTGCATGTAGCCGGAGCCGGTCGGGTAGTCGGCGGCCCAGGCGGCCATGATGATGCCGTAGCCCTTCTTCTTCACGTTGTCCGGCGAACCGGTCACGGAAGCCTGCTGGGCACCGTCGTACTGCTCGATCCGGGCGTTGATGCCGACGGCCTTCAGCGACGCCTGCAGCGCCTCGGCGGCCTTGACCTCAGTGGTCCGGTTGTTACGAGCCGTGATGGTCACGTCGAAGCCGTTCGGCTTGCCACACGCGGCGAGAGCCTGCTTGGCCTTGTCCGGCTGCGGCTTGCCCTGCTTGCGACCGAAGGGGTCGAAGTTCGGGTCCGAGCCGGCGATGTTGTCCGGCAGCATGCTGGTGCCGATGTCACCACCGGCGACCGGGCCACCGAAGGCGGCCTGCATCGAGGTCGGGTCGGCCGCGTAGATGATCGCCTTGCGGCACTCGATGTTGTCCAGCGGCGCGACCGACTGGACGATGCCCGCGTAGCGCAGGAAGCCGCTGATCGGGTTGTCCGAGTTCGCCTTGAGGGTCGGGTCCTGCAGGATCTTGGCACGCGCGGCCGGCTGCACACCGACCTGGCCGACGTCGATGTCCGCCGTCCCGGCGATGAGCCGGCTGTCCAGGTCGTCCTGGTTGGTGGTGACGGTCAGGTTGATCGCGTCCGGCAGGGCCTTACGGATCGGGTCGGACGCCTGGTCCCAGTTCGGGTTACGAACCCACGCGGCGCTCTTGCCCGGGACGATGCCGCCCGGCTTGAACATGTACGGGCCGGACGCGGCCGGCGCCGAACCGTACTGCGCGCCCTTGTCCCGCTTCTGCGGCACCGGGCCCGCGCCCGGCATGGCGAGCACGTACAGGAAGTCGGAGGACGGCTTCGCCAGCTTGAAGATGATCGTCGAGTCGTCCGGGGTCTGGACGGTCTTGAGACCGAGCTTGTCCGGCGCGGTGTCCTTGTACGGGCCCGGGTAGTTCTGGCCCTGGTCCAGCAGGTCCTTCAGGTAGACCGGACCGCCGGTGATGACGTCGGACGCGAAGATGCGCTCGACGCCGTACTTGATGTCCTTCGACGTGATCGGGCTGCCGTCGTCGAACTTCAGCCCGCTGCGCAGCTTGAAGGTGTAGGTCAGCTTGTCCGCGCTGATCTGGGGCTCCGCGGAGGCCAGGTCGGGGACGAGCTTGAGGCCGTCCTTGCCCGGCTGAGCGGCGTAGTCCACCAGCTTGCGGGTGTAGAGACGGTTGAGGTTCCAGACGAATGCGTAGTAGCCGCGGGCCGGGTCCCACGAGTCGGCATCCTGGGCGGACCAGAGGTTGAGGGTGCCACCCTTGGTCGTGCTGGGGTTCACGACGCCCGTGATGGCCGCGTTGAACTGCGACTTCCCGGACGAGCCGCCCTTGCTGTCATCACTCTTAGAGCCGCCACCGCACGCGGCGGTGGTCAAGCCGAGTGCGACGGCGACCCCTGCAGCCGCCAGCACTCTTGTCTTGCGTGCCACCTGTTTCTCCTTAGGGTTTCCTAGAGCGGCGAACCGTTCGGTCCGCGAGTCATGCGTTGTTTCTTCGGGCCCCCGTGTCAGCGGGCCTTGGGGTCGAGCGCATCACGCAGGCCATCACCGAAGAGGTTGAAGGCCAGCACGGTAATGAAGATCATTCCGCCCGGAATGATCATGTACATGGGGTCTTGGCGGTAGTAACTCACCGCGTCCGACAACATGCCGCCCCAGGAAGGGTTCGGTGGCGGGATACCGACGCCGAGGAAGCTGAGTGCGGCCTCGGTCAGGATGTTCGTCGGGATGATCAAGGTGGTGTAGACCAGGATGGGAGCTGCCAGGTTCGGCAGCAGCTCCCGGAAGAGGATGCGACCGGAGCGGGCTCCGAGGCTTCGTGAGGCTTCGACGAACTCGCGTTCTCGCAGCGAAAGCGTCTGGCCGCGGACGATGCGGCCGATGTACGGCCAGCCGAAGAAGCCGATGACGCCGACCAGCACCAGGACCCGTGACCAGCGGCCGTTCAACCCGAAGATCGCCGGCGGGAGCACGGAGACGAGAGCGATCGCGAACAGCAGCTGCGGGAAGGCCAGCAGGAAGTCCATGACCCGGCTGATGACCGAGTCGACCCAGCCGCCCAGGAAGCCGGCCGCGAGACCGAAGACCGTGCCGAGGATGGTCGACACGAAGGCGGACAGGAAGGCCACCGAGAGGGAGGTCTGCGCGCCGAACAGGATGCGGCTGAAGATGTCCCGGCCGGACGTCGGCTCGAGGCCGAGCGGGAACTCCCGGGAGATGCCGCCGAACGCCCCCTTCGGCGTGAGGAAGGTGGGGTCGAGCTGATCGATGTGCGGCTCGTCGATCGGGTGTCCCCAGAGCCTGGTCAGCACGGGCGCCAGGATCGCGACGATGATCAGGAAGATGACGACGATGCCACCGGCGATCGCCACCTTGTCCTTCTTCAGGCGCCGCCAGGCGATCTGCTTCAGCGAGCGTCCGGCGATCGCCTGCTCACCGCGGGTCCGCTCTTCGGCCGCGTCGGCGGTAGGAGGGATCGATTCATCAGTGATCGACGCCTCTGGGCCAAGCGACATTTACTCGCCGGTCCTTCCCCGGCGGCCGGACGAGCGAGGAGTCCACGGCCACCGGAACAGGGATCAGCGACCCATTGACCGGAGACGATGGCCCACGCAGCGAACGGCAACCGATCGGTTATCGCATGCCTCGAGTGCCCCACCCTCCTGGCGACGGTCAGATCAGACCGATGCCACGAAGGCACTCGACGGCGGGTGTGCCGCCATCGAGAGGAACACTCACCTAATGTGGTTCCTCCGTCAAGTTCACGGGACGTACACGGGTAGTTCCGTGTCTTCGCCGTTATGTCACCGTGACCTGAGGGGCGATGTCCAAACGGAAACTACCGTCTAGACATCCGTAAAACTTCGATTCCACCCGAAAATACTGCCAAGCTGTAGTCGATCAAATACGGATCGTTCACTACACTGCGCGTCGACCCTCGAAAGCTCTACCGAGAGTAATCTCGTCGGCATACTCCAGGTCACCACCGACTGGCAAACCACTTGCCAGACGGGTCACGGCGATTCCCATGGGCTTCACCATCAGGGCCAGGTACGTCGCGGTAGCCTCACCCTCCGTATTTGGATCTGTGGCGAGAATCAACTCCTTGACCTCGCCCGTTCCCAGCCGCAGAAGCAGCTCGCGGATGCGCAGGTTGTCCGGTCCAACCCCTTCGAGCGGATTGATCGCGCCGCCCAGCACGTGGTAACGCCCCCGGAACTCACCGGTGCGTTCGATGGCCACGACGTCCTTCGGCTCCTCGACCACACAGAGCACTTCGTTCGTACGGCGTGGGTCGCGGCAGACCCGGCACTGCTCGGACTCGGCCACGTTGAAGCAGGTCGTGCAGAACCGCACCAGCTCCTTCACCTTGCGCAGTGCGGTGGCGAGCCGGTTGACGTCCGCCGGGTCGGCGGACAGGACGTGAAAGGCGATCCGCTGGGCACTCTTCGGCCCGACGCCGGGGAGCCGGCCCAGCTCGTCGATCAGGTCCTGGATGGCGCCTTCGTACACGGGATCAGAACCCCGGGAGGGTCAGACCACCGGTGGCCGGCCCCATCTTTTCCTCGGTGAGCTCCCGCTGCGCCTCGGCCGCGTTGTGAATCGCCGCGAGCAGCAGATCCTCCAGCGTCTCGACGTCCTCCGGGTCCACCGCCTTGGGGTCGATCTTCACCGACTTGTACTCCCCCAGCCCCGTGACGGTGACGGTGACGAGCCCGCCGCCGGCCGTCCCGGTGAGCTCGGCCGCGGCCAGCTCGGCCTGAGCCTGCGCGACCTGCTGCTGCATCTTCTGCGCCTGCTTCATGATCTGCTGCATGTTCGGCTGGCCACCGGGGCGCATAACACCGCTCCTCAAGCTAAGAGACACGACGGCCGTCAATAACCCACGGCCCGCGAACGTAATCGCCGCCCAGCGTAGCCGCCCCTGACCCACCGACCACCACAAGCCGCCCGCCGCGCCCGAGCCACCACTCCCCAGCGCCGCCCGCAAAGCCTCAGCCCCGCGCGGCGAAGCATCAGCGCCGCGCGGAGCCTCGGCACCGCGCGGGAGCCTCGGCGCCACGCGGCCGTGGGTGGGGCGCTCAGACCTCGCCGATCTTCTCGGCGCCGAGGGCGTCCTGCAGGAGTCGCATCGCCTGCTGTTCGCCACTCTCCCGGGCCGTCTTCTCGTCGATCACCTCGTCGAGCGGTTCGTCGCCCGGGTCGAAACCCTCGTATCCCCGCCTGCCGCCACCCTTAGGCGGCCCGTCGAACTCCGGGTCGTACGGCGCTTCCTCGGTCGGCGATCCGTCGGCCCACGCCGAGCCGCCCGGTGCAGCCGTAGCGGGCGTCGCGACGGCCGATCTGGACGCGCCCTGGCGAGCCGCGGCGTTGGCGGCGGCAGCCGCTGCCGCCCGGGCGGCGGCCAAGCCGCTGCTGCGTGCGCCCGAACTCGCCGCCCCGGCACCGCCGCCGGCCATGCCTCTGCTC
>NZ_CAKUCL010000314.1 GCF_934643405.1 uncultured Actinoplanes sp. | reverse complement strand
CGGGTGCGGACGATCCGGTCAAGGCTGAGTCCTTTCATCGACCACTGACTGTCATCCCTGAGAGGCTCACGCGGTCCAATCCGTGCGGACATCCGGCGTATGTGCTCGAAAGGACTACTCCGGCATCCAGCACCAGCAACGCGGTGACCGACGGGCACGGCTGGATTGATCACTGTGCGGCATGGTCATCTGTGCCTTGTGGACACGACGCTTGACGTTGCGATGGCCGAGATTCAAGAATGCCGGCCGGTCTGCGGCTGATTTCCACCGGCCGTGACGGTGTCAGCAGGCCGGAGTTGTTCCCGAGTTCGTGCGGATGGCCGAAGCCATGGCGGGACCCCGGGGGTCGACCCGTGCATTCGATCGGGGTCTGCTCCAATGTCGTGGTGCAGATCACCAGAGGTTCAGTGACGACCAGTACTCCCGCGCGCTCGAGTCGTGGGAATGGCTGGATCTCGACGGCCTCACGCCGCGCTTCGCGTCGCTGTTCGGGGACCTCTTTCTTGAGGCCCTGGACGGCTCCTGGTGGTTCCTCGACACGTTCGAGGGGCAGCTCACCCGGGAATGGGCCGACCACGACGCGATGGCCGCGGCGCTCGACACGGAGCCGGGCCGGGACCGGTATCTGTCGGCCGGCCTGGCCATCGGCGCCTACCAGCGGCGCGGCCTTCGGCTCGGCGTCGACGAGGTGTACGCGTGGGCGCCGCCCCCGCTGATCACCGGCAGTTTCGACGTCGACGACATCGGGGTGTTCGATTTCGTGGTGGTCGTCTTCGTGGCCGGCCGGCTGCATGGGGAGGCCGGCGGGCGGGCCGCTGCCCGGCCGGGTGGAGGCGACCCCACACCGGCCGGACACCGGCATGTCAAGCAGCAGCGTCCAGATCCACCCGGGTCAGCAGGGCCCGCAGCGTGATGCCCTCGGCGGCCAGCGCCTGCGCCCCGCCCTCCTGGCGGTCGATCACGCACAGCGCGTGATCCACGTGCGCCCCCAGCTTCCGCAGCTCGCCCGTCGAGATCACCACCTGGCCGCCGGACGTCACCACGTCCTCGACCACCAGCACCCGCCGTCCGGCCACCTCGGCGCCCTCGGCCAGCCGTGCCGTGCCGTACTGCTTGGCCTGCTTGCGCACGAACGCCGTCGGCAGCCCGGCGTGCCGGGCCAGCGCCGTCACCACCGCGATGCCGCCCATCTCCAGGCCGGCGAGCACCTCGGTGTGCTCGGGGATCAGCACGGCCATCTGCTCGGCCAGCTGATCGAGGAGCCGCGGGTCGGCCTCGAACTGGTATTTGTCGAAGTACTCGTTGGCTACGCGTCCGGAGCGCAGGACGAACTCGCCGGTCAGGCGGCTCACGGCGCGGACCTGCCGCGCGAGGTCAGAGTCAGTCACAACAAGCAAGCCTGACAGGCGGCCGGGAGCCGGGGGACAGCACCCCGCCGGAACCGAAAAGCAACCACTCAGCAACCGACAGGCCGTGCCGATCAGAGGATCATGCAGAGCAACCCGCACCGCTGGTTCGGCGTGGGCCAGAGCCGTGCCGCGGACTCCGCGAAGGCGGGTGCCGAGGCCGCGGCGGAGGCGATCGGCGGCCGTACGCCCAAAGCGGTCTTCCTCTTCTGCTCGGTGTCCCATGACCTGCCGGCGCTGGTCGCGGCCGTGCGCGCGGAGGCCGGCCCGGACGCGGTGATCGCCGGCACCACCACCATGGGCGAGCTGGGCAGCGACGGCACCAGCACGGGCGGGGTGGCGGTCGCGGCGCTCGGCGGCGACGGGTTCACCGTGCAGGCCCGGGTCGCCCGGGTCGATCCGCACGATCCGCGCGCGGCCGGCGTCGCCGTGGCCGAGGCGTTGCACGGCATGCACGACGAGCACCGTGTCCTGGTGCTGCTCTGCGACGGGCTGATCAAGCGGCCGCACGAGGTGGTCCGGGGTGCGTACTCGGCGGCCGGCGCGACCGTTCCGCTGGTCGGCGGCCTCGGCGCAGACGATCGCAGCTTCTCCCGGACATACCAGTTCTACGGCGACGAGGTGATCAACGGCGCGGTCGTCGGGCTCGCGCTCGGCTCGGACGGGCCGATCGGCATCGGGGTCGCCCACGGCTGGCGCCGGATCGAACCGCCGATGGTGGTGACGAAGAGTCAGGGCGCGCACATCTACCAGCTGGACGACCAGCCCGCCCTGGACGTGCTGCTGCGCCGGCACAACTTCACCGGCACCGCCGAGGAGTTCTTCAACCGCAGCCTCAGCCTTCAGCCGCTCGGGTTGTCCCGGCGCAGCGGCGAGGACATCCGGGTGCTGCATGCCGGTTCGGACGAGGAACGGTCCGTGTGGGGCACCGCGGACGTGCCGCAGGGCGCCCTGGTGTGGCCGATGGAGGGAGATCGCCGGGCGATGCTGGACGGTGCCGTGTCGTCGTGCGCCGAGGCGATCAGCCAGTTGGACGGCCTGGCTCCGCTCGGCGCGCTGCTGTTCGACTGCGGCGGCCGGCGAGCCGGCCTCTCCGAGAACGGCGCCGACCTGGAGGACGAGATAACGGTGATCCGCAGAGGGCTGGGCGACGCGCCCTTCGCGGGCTGCTACACGCTCGGTGAGATCGCCCGGGTGCGCGGCGCCCTCGGCATGCACGCTCTCACTCTGGTCACTCTCGCCCTGGCGTAGGCATGCTCACCTGGTCCACCCACCTGCTGACCGAGTACGTCACCGCGGTGAACGAGGCCGGGGACGAGGGGCGGGCGGTGCGCAACGCCGTCGAGCGCGCGACCGAGATGGTGGAGGCCGAGGTGGGTGCGGTCGTCCGCGACGGCCTGGTCCTCGGTGCGTACGGCTTCGGATCCTCGGTTCCCCGGCGGGGGATCCTCGACGTGGCCGCCGGGCAGAGCCTGCTCGACGTGCCCGGCCTGGGCGAGCTGCACGCGGTCGCCAGCTCCCTGGGCAGCGAGAACGCCAACGCCCTGATCGTGGCGCGGCGGCACGAGCCGTTCCTGCCCGAGGAGCGGCAGATGCTTCAGGGCATGGCGCAGGTGCGCGGCCGAGCTGCTGGACGGCGCGACGGTGGCGCTCATGCTGGCCGAGGGCGGTCCGGACCGGCGGCTCACGGTCGCCTCGACCTGCGGCGGCACCGAGACGCTGGGCGAGGGCGCGGCGCGGGCCGCGATGGCCGGCGGCGCGGTGGTGGTACGGCCCGAGACCCACGGTACGGTCCTGGCCGCCCCGGTCCGGGTCACCGGCGAGATGGCCGGGAGTCTGATCGCCCGCCTGAGCGGCGACCACATCGTCGAGCAGCGTGATCAGCTGGCCGCGTTCGCGCAGCAGGTGAGCCTGGCGCTGACCGACGCCCGTACGGTCGAGGCCGTCCGCGAGGCACACCACGACCCGGTGACCGGTCTGCCGAATCGCACGCTGTTCCTCAAGATCCTCAACCGGGTGCTGGCGTCGCGGGCCACCGCCTCCGACCCGACCACCGTTCTCTTCGTCGACCTGGACCGCTTCAAGGCGGTCAACGACAGCCTGGGGCACGAGGCCGGGGACCAGCTGCTCGCCCTGGTGGCGCGGCGGTTGCGCGCCTGCGTACGGGCCAGCGACACCACCGCCCGCCTCGGCGGCGACGAGTTCGCGGCCGTGCTGCACGACTCCCCGCTGGAGGCCGCCATGGTCGTCGGCGAACGGATCGTCGCCTCCATCAAGGAGCCGTTCCGGGTGGCCGGGCGGGAGGTGTTCATCGGCGCGAGCGTCGGCATCGCGATCTCCCGATCCGTCGCGGAGCCCTGCGAGGAGCTGCTGCGGCAGGCGGACGTGGCCATGTACCGGGCGAAGAAGGACGGCACCGGCCGGGTGCTGGTCTACGAGCCGTACATGCACGCGGAGGCGCTCGATCACCTGAACCTGCGAGGTGACCTGCAACGGCCGCTGCGCGAGGGTGAGTTCCGATTGCAGTACCAGCCGCTTTTCCGGATCGCCGACGGCGTACCCACCGGGGGTCGAGGCCTTGATCCGTTGGCACAGCCCGACGCGCGGCTTCGTCTCGCCGGTCGACTTCATCCCGATCGCCGAGGAGTCCGGGTTGATCGTCGACATCGGGCAGTGGGTGCTGGAGACGAGCGCCACGCAGGTGGCGCGGTGGCGGCGCGACTTCCCGGACCTGAAGCTCAACATCAACGTTTCCGGCCACCAGCTGGTGCATCCGCGGTTCGCCGACCGCGTGATGCGGGCGCTCGCGATTGCCGGGCTGCCGTCCAGCGCGGTCACCCTGGAGCTGACCGAGTCGGTGCTGATGAGCGAGCCCGACCTGGGCAGAGCGGCCCTGCAGGTCTTGCGCGGGCTGGGGGGTGCAGCTGTCGATCGACGATTTCGGTACGGGCTACTCGTCGCTGGCCCATCTCCGGGAACTCCCGGTCGACGAGTTGAAGATCGATCGGGCGTTCATCGCGCGGGCCGAGCTGGCCGGGGAGGATCTCGCGCTGGTCCGCACGATTGTGGAGCTGGCGCAGATCCTCGGGTTGCGGGTCGTCGCGGAGGGCATCGAGAACGCCGCGCAATTGACCGCGCTCCGCCGTCTGGGCTGCGGTTACGGGCAGGGCTTCCACCTGTGCCGGCCGGCCGACCCGGAACAGGTGCCGCAGCGTCTCACCCAGGCGCCGGTCCGGCTCTGACGGCAGGACGTCATCGTCACGCTTCCGTACGTCGCCGCCCCGCGTCCCCAATCGCCGCCCTCCGGACGTCACGCCCCGCGTCGTTGCCCGTCGCGCCCCGCGTCCTCGCTCGCGGCGCTCCGCGTTCTCGCTTGTCACGTCCCCGCGTTCTCGCCCGTGGCGACCGTCACCCAAAGGCGTACTTGATCGTGGTCTTACCTTATGGGCGATCTGGTGAGGGTACTTTTCGGCTAATTAGTACATATTTCTCGGAAGGAACTTTCCGTGACACCCTTCGCGTTGCTCTTCCTGATCGCTCTCGCCGGCTCCTCCTGCTTCGCCCTCGGCCGGGCTCTCGGTCGTGGCGAACGTTACGAGAAGGGCTATCGCGAGGGCTTCCGCGACGGTGAGACCGGATCTCTGGCCCGGGCCGCGCGGCTCATCCAACTCAATGACCGCCCGTCGATCGCGCCGTCGGTGGAAACCATGCTCGGCCCCTACACGGTGCCTCAGCAGCAGCTTCCCGTGCGCAGCGTCGGGCCGGCGGTCACCGCGGTCCCGGTGCGTCCGCAACTCGCGCTCTGACGCCGCGCCCCCGCTTCCGTGTGTACGCCGTGGAGCGCGGCCCGGTCAGAAGACGTTCGCGACGCGGACCGCGGCGAGGAGGACGCCCAGCACGGCGGCGATGATGCCGAGGACCAGGGCGACCCTGGCCAGCCGTTCGCCGCGGCGCATGCCGAACGCGGCACTGACGATCGCTCCGGTGCCGAAGAGGACCGGGGCGATGAGCAGCGAGATCGCGACCAGGACGAAGGCGACGATGCTGAGGGCGTTGCCGGTCGGCTTCGCGGTGGGCGCATACCCGGGGAACGGCTGGTAGGGCGGCGGTGCGGTGTAGGCGGTGGGCGGCAGGTAGACCGGTGGGGCGCTGTACTGCTCGTTCGACGTCGGCGCGGCGTACTGCTGGTTCGTCGCGGGCGCGGCGTACTGCTGGTTCGTCGCGGGCGCGGCGTACGGCTGGTTGTAGGGCGGCGGGGTGGCGTACTGCTGGTCGTAGCCCGCCGGCGCGTTGGACGGCTCCTTGTCGTAGCCGGACGGGACGGTGGAGGCGGTCGGAGCGACCTGCCGCTGCTCGGGGGCCGGGGGTGGGAACAGGCCGCTCGGGGCGTTCGCGTCCGCCCACATCGGCTGCGGGCCGGCCGGGCGGCCGCAGGTGGTGCAGTGGCCGCCCGGCTGGACAATCGGCGCTCCGCAATGGGTGCAGTTCATCCGTACTCCCCGCTCGTGGTTTCGACGCGGGAAGAAATCGGTTAGCGGATCAGTATCCTGAGCGAATCATCCAAAGCCCGGTTCGGGATTGTTGCGGTTGTCGCGCTGTCACGTCCGTACATCCGAACCCGGCCTTTGATCACCCAAGCTGGCGCCGCACCTCGGCCGCCACGCGGCCGCCCTCGGCCCGGCCGGCCACCGCGGCCTGCGCCGCCTTCATCGCCGGACCCATCTGCGCCTTGCCGGCGAACCCGCCGGCCGCCAGAGCGTCCGCCACCAGCCGCGTGATCTCCTCGTCGGAGAGCTGTTTCGGCAGGTAGCGGTCGAGCACGTCGCCCTCGGAACGCTCCTTGGCCGCCTGCTCGTCCCGGCCCGCGCCGGCGAAGGCGGTCGCCGCCTCCCGGCGCTTCTTCGCCTCCTTGGTCAGCACGGCCAGCACCTCGTCGTCGCTGAGATCACGAGCCTCGGTGCCGGCGACCTCGGCATTGCGCACGGCCGCGAGCGCCATCCGCAGCGTCGACGTGGTCAGCTCGTCGCGGCCCTTCATGGCGTTGTGCAGGTCATCGTTCAGGCGGTCTTTCAGCGTCCCCATGGAGGGAGAAACTACTCTTGCCCGCATGCGGAAGCGCTCTTTTATCGCCCTGGGTGCCGGCGTCGCCGCCGCGACCTTCGCCTACTCCAGTCTCATCGAACGCAATTTGTTCACGCTGCGCCGTTTCGACGTCCCGGTTCTGGAGCCGGACGCCGAGCCCCTGCGCGTCCTGCACATCTCCGACCTGCACATGATGCCCGGCCAGCGCCGCAAGCAGGCCTGGGTGTCGGCCCTGATCGGCGCCGACCCGGACCTGGTCGTCGTCACCGGCGACAACATGGCCGACCCGGGCGCGGTCCCCGGCGTGCTGCGAGCGCTGGACCCGTTCCTGTCGCTGCCCGGCGCGTTCGTCTTCGGTTCGAACGACTACCGGGGTCCGGTCTTCAAGAATCCCCTGAAGTACCTGATGCCCTCGGACGAATACGTGCAGGGCGTCGAGCTCCCATCCGAGGACCTGCGCGCCGCCTTCGTGGAGGCCGGCTGGGCCGACCTGAACAACGCCCGCACCATGCTGAAGGCCGGTGGCCGCTCGATCGAGCTGGTCGGCGTGGACGACCCGCACGTGGAGCGCGACGACTACGCCGCCGTGGCGGGCCCGGTCACCAGCGGCGCCGACCTGCACATCGGCGTGACCCACACCCCCGCGTCCCGGGTCCTGGACCCGATGGCCGCCGACGGCTTCTCGCTGCTGCTGGCCGGCCACACCCACGGCGGCCAGGTGTGCGTCCCCGGCTACGGCGCCCTGACGACCAACTGCGACCTGCCGCACCGCATGGCCAAGGGCGTACACCGCTGGCCCGGCTCCGACGCTTGGCTGCACGTCTCGGCCGGCTTGGGCACGCACCCCACCGCCCCCATCCGCTTCGCCTGCCGCCCCGAGGCGTCGATCCTGACCCTGATACCGCGCTGACCTGGGGTTTTGCCCGGGAGGGGATACCGATTTCGTGTGCGCCCCGGCGTCGGATAGTATTTCGGGGCAGCTCGGGGTGTGGCGCAGCTTGGTAGCGCGCTTCGTTCGGGACGAAGAGGCCGTCGGTTCAAATCCGGCCACCCCGACCA
>NZ_CAKUCL010000313.1 GCF_934643405.1 uncultured Actinoplanes sp. | reverse complement strand
ACGTCTTGTCGCGCAGCCCGACTCGGATGCCGTCGACATAGACGACGGTCCAGGCGAGCCCGCTCAGTCCCAGAAGTGCCAAGAAAGCAGTCACTTCAAAGGTGACGTTCCGGACGGCGACAGGTTCAGCGCTGTGTCATACGGCATGGCCGGCTCAGGCCGAGCCCGGTTTTGCCTTCGCGGTAGTCGTGCTCGATGCGCCAGCGAGCAACTCGATCACGTCCATGGCGAGGCGCCACTTCGGCTTATGCACGATCGTGTCCGGGATCTGGGCCTGAGTGCGCCGCCGCACCACGTCCGCGGTCGCTTGGGCCGAGGCCGGATCCCAGGCCTCTGGCAAAAACAGCCCCCAGTCGACCGGGCAGGACGCCCGTCTCGGTGACCAGGCTGACCGATACCGCGACCTGGCAGTTCGTGATCTTCCCTGCGGTGCCGGTGTATTGCCGAGCCACCCGGTGAGGCTCTGCCGTACTTGAGCAGACCGGTGTCACCGATCGCCCACGCCGGACCCTCAAGCGCTTCATCGATCCGTTCGGCGATCCGGCGGCGCACCGGCGCCACCTGCCACGGGCTGTTCGTGACGAAATGATTCAGCGCCTGCTCATGCGGCCCCTGCAACCTCGCGACCATCGGCTGGATCGACTTACGCCGCCCGTCGAGCATGAACCCGCGTAGGTAATGCCCAGCCCGTCCTGCCACCCCGAATACGCAACGACGCGAACACGTCCCCGACATACTCAGCCAGATCATCACCGAGCCGTTGCACCTGCACAGTGTCCGTCTCCCGACGACACCAACATCAACGTACGTCTGTCACCGTCAGCCACTCGAAGGGTGACAAAACCCTGGTAGGTTCTGTCCCGCGGATCATGCCTGGCGATCATGGCTGATGGTGCATGGGCTCACTCGATCGCCGTGAACCTCGGCCGGCGTGGCCGGCGCCGGATTGTGGAAGACGCGATGTTCATGGAGCACCCACGCATCGCGACGCGCGCGACTTGCGCCATGTGCGGACGTCCCTGCCGTGGGCCGTCGCTGCCTATCTGTGCTGCGTTCGGCCTGCGAGCCGCCCTTTAGGCGTTACTAGCCGGTCACCTCAGATGTGAGTCGACACGCGCAGCGGAGCTGCCAGACTTACCCCCTCAGACCATTCAAGACGTGGGGAGTAGAGATGGCGGGGCTGGACTGGATGTATGGACGGGACTTGCCGTTGCTGAGTCTCACGTTCGCCCGCGATCTCACCGCCTGGCAGCTGCTAGAGCGGATGGGCGCTGACCCGGCCACACTCGCCCTACGTGAGCAGGACGACTTCCACGAGGAGTTCGACGACATCCTGTACGACGACGGCGCCTATGTGGTCTCGGCCGGGCAGTACGGACCATGGGCCTGGGCATGGGAACACGGCAGCGGGCTGTGCGTCCAAGACAAGGACCTGGTCCGCAGAGTCTCGCTCGGCACGACAGGCTTGGTACTGCACGCCAACGAAAAGCCCATGGTCGACTTTCGGTACGCCGAAGACGGGCAACTGATCACCGGCATCAACACTCTGCTCAGCCTTCGCCCTGAAGACCGCACCGGACGTGACCCGCACCGCTTCGACACCGAACTCCTGGCACTCGGTGCCGACCCCGACCACAGCACGTACGGCCCCCTCGGCCTCCGCGGGCTCTTCTACCGACTCGCCGAAGGGCTCGGCGTCGGTGTTCCCCGCGCGGACTTGAATACCCATCCGGTGGTCAGTGCCCGACTCCGCCCTCAGGCCGCCTGACAAGCAGCGGCCAGTACATGCGGTCAACCGACGCACTGAACTCGGCAGGATCGTGTACACGCTCATCGGCAGTTGAGCTCGCCGGACGGTCCGGAGCGTGGCCGACGAACGTCACAGCCCGCCGGGAATCATCCGTGCCGAGCTACGGCTGCATCCGCCAGGCAAGGGCGCACGACTGACGGCGATCCCCGGCCGGGGCATCTTGCATCCCCTTTGGGACATCGGTCAACGGACCGCAGCGGGGCAACCCGATCTCAGGGTAGCCCGCGTGTGGGTGGAGCATGTGCCGGAGCTTGCTCCGGGCGCGACCGGATCTATCCGATTCGCGCCGCTGGACCCACCCGGCTGGCCGAGCCTGCGACCGGGCCAGCCGATCACCATGCACGAGGGCGTGCCGATGGGAGGAACCGGTGCCATCATCGCAGCGGTGAACCCGCCAGAGTGTCCGGGTTCATCCCGATACCGTACGCCGGCAATGAGGCGCTCGCGCGAGGGCAGATGAGGATTCGAACGCAACGTGGACCGAGTGCTTCTGATGCCAACATTAACAGGCGAGACCTCCGTCGGGTATCGGTGGATTGGCCGACTCCGCCGAATTTCCTGGGCGACTATTTTGTGGTTGTCCAGACGAGAGGAATCCGGTTTGACCATGTCGGGTGTTACGTCCGAGGGCCCAATTCGAGTTAGCCCGTCGATCGCGTCTCCTGAACGGGGCAGGGTTCGCGTTGCAGTCCAGATCGCGCCCGCACGTGCGGATTACGCAGCGATTCGGCAAACGGCAAGCGAGGCAGACTCGCTCGGCGTCGATGCCATTTTCAACTGGGATCATTTCTTCCCGCTCGGCGAGGAACGTGATGGCAAACACTTCGAGTGCTGGACGATGCTCGGGGCGTGGGCCGAGTCGACCGGACGCGCCGAGACCGGAGCGATGGTCAGCTGCGTCGCCTACCGCAACGCCGACCTGCTCGCCGACATGGCCCGCACGGTGGATCACATCAGCGGTGGGCGGCTCATTCTCGGCCTCGGGTCGGGCTTCCGCGAGTGGGAAGCAAAGGAGTACGGCTATCAGTTCGGTTCGCCGGCTCAGCGGGTGCGGGAACTGGGCGACGCGTTACAGCAGGTCGAGCGGCGTTTAGCAGCACTGAACCCGCCGCCCACCCGGAAGGTGCCAATTCTGGTGGCCGCCGACGGGCCGAAGGCCCTGCGGTTGGTCGCCCGGTATGCAGACATCTGGCACACGTTCGCCGACGGGGAGGCTCTCGGCGAGAAGTCTCGACAACTCGACGGCTACTGCCATGAAATTGGTCGAGATCCAGCCGATATTGAACGCTCCTGCTTCGTCGAAGGAGATCCGTGGGATGTCCCACCGGAGCTTCGTAAGCACGGTGTCGGCATATTCACCGTGATCACCAGGGGGCCCTGCTACGGCTTGGACGATTTACGTCGTTGGCTCGTCTGGCGTGACGAACAGAACGCGTAAACTCATCTTCTCAACGCCCTCGGCGACATCTCGGCGCCGTGGCAACGGGTTGCCGAATAGGGCTCGCTGAGGTTTCCTTTCTCGGCATGAACGAGTGCCCTCGCATCGGCTACTTGTTTCATTGCTCTAGGATCGCGGCCGGCCAGGCTTCGGTGCAGGCGTCCGGGCTGTTGCTCTCATTTCGGCTGCCCACCTTGGTGTGGCTCTGATTTGGCCTGCGCAGTCCCGGGCGTCGCTGCAGGGCACGGTGACGTCAGCACCACCGCCGACGATCGGTGCACCCGGATCGAATACGCGGACAACGAGAACCTCTACCGGTGCGCATACCGGACGGTAAGGACTACGGGACGGCGCCCACCGCGGGCGACATGACGCGGACCGACGTCCTCGGCACCGCGACCTCCAACGCCACCACCTACCTCACCACGGTGAACGAGGTCAACGGGTGGGGCCGGGTCAAGAAGACCACCGACGCGCGCAACATCGCGGCCACCACCACGTACGTGGACGTCGACGGCTTCAACATCCAGCGCATGGCTGGGGCACGCGACCGTCATCGACCACGACACCGGTCGTGAAATGAATTTTCGGCGAGTACGTCGCGGGCCGAGGCATGACTTCGATCGCCCGCGGACTCACCCAGGACGGCATCGCGTGCCCATCGGCCTCCGACCGGGCGCGCAACTCATACCGGCACACGCAGGTCTGGGAGACCACAGCGGTCCGCGCGATTGTGCTGAACCCGCGCTACACCCGGCCGTCAAGTCTGGAACCGGGCGCACACGGACGAGGTCCTGATTGATGCTGACGACGTAACGCTCGGCCACGAGAACCGGCACCGTTGGAACGACCCGAGCCAGTGGGCCTGGTTGCGCACCGACTCATACGAGCCCTTGATCAGGACCGACCTCTGCGAACGTGCCAAGCAGACGAACAACAAGCGCGGCACGAACAGTGACACCGGCAAGGCGCCTCGCCACACCGGCCGGCCGTACCTGGACAGCGGAACGTTAATAGGGGCCCCGCCGTCTGCCAGTGGGTTTGCCCGGTCACCGAGAGGACCTAGACGTCGTAACCGGCGTCGCGCAGGATCGCTATTACGCCCCTGCGGAACACTGGCAAGGGGTCGGCGACGGCGATCCGCACCCGCATTTGAACCCGCTACCTCCAGATCTTTGCCGACGACTGCCTGCCGATCCTTGCGGACGGCTACCACTCGCGCCACCACGTCGCCTCATGGCAGGACCATCAACCGCCGAGCCGCCCAGCATTAGGCTTTCCGGATGCGCTACCTCACCCGGCAGGTCGCCATCGGCGCCCTGCGCCGCGGGAACGGTATCGAGCAGTTCCTCGGGGTGCCGAGATCGATGGCGAGCCCGCCGTCCGATGGGTGGCGATCAGCCCCATAAAAAGGCGTTACCGCATCTCGTTTCACACCGTGCAAGACCCTGATGACGACCAGGTAGGCGACCCCCCGAATCTCATATCGCTCGACCCAGTCGACGAGGCTTACGTTGGCGAAGGCCGAGAACTTGGCCTCAGCGAAGACGAGGAAGGAGCGATATCGCTCGCCGAACACCTCACGGACGCCCACCCGGACCGCTGGGTCAACCACGCGATAGCCGGCGAGGAATACATCGATTACGTCAGGAGCCGGCGAGACCCCGCCCAATCGACATAGCCGACAAGATCAATCATGCAGTTCGTGCCAGAGCCGGGAACGGGCCCGGATGAGCGCCAGTCTCGGATCCAGGACCGAGAGTCTCGCCATGATCATTGTGCGCGAGTTTGGGTCCCATCATGAAGACGCCGGCGGGTGGACGCGAGCATGTTGATCAACCTCTGGGTGCGGTGGTCAGCCGGAGTGCGAGGCCCGACGGCCTGAGCTGGCGTAGACCGCATCGTCGCGTGCCACATCGACATGCGTTTGAGCGCACTGAACGGCGCTCACGGTCAAAGGTCTTCCTTCGGTTGGTGAGGAGGTGGCAGTCTTCGGGCGATTGCCTGCTCGAAGCGTTCCCAGGCGTCCTGGGTGAAGGGATGGACCCCATCGAGAATCAAGTCGGCGACGTACCGTGCCTCGTCGCGTGTCCGGGCCGCCTCGGCTGGGGTGATCCATTCGCGGCTGACGGCGTCGTCAAGTTCGTCGTCGTCGGCAATGCCGACGGTCCTGCCGCACCGGCTGAGCCTGGGGCGAGGATCGGTGCCGGGAGGCGTGTCGTCGTCCGGCAGGTGCCAGAGGTCGAGCTCGAGATCCACGAAGCCCCACTCGTCCCCGCCTCGCGTCATCGGGCGGGACAAGTCGATGGTGATCCCTGTCCAGGGTGTGTGCCTCCAGGCGGCGACCCAACCGCCCTGGTGTGGTGCGAAGTAGAGGACGGGGCAGCCCGGTTCCTCGGGGACCCCAGAGAAGCACGTGGCCTCGCGGCCGTCGGCCCACCGACCCGTGTAGGAAGTTCCCTCTGGATGGAACAGCCAGGAGCCGGCCTCGTCGTCACCGAGGTGATAGGTGAGCCAGCTACCCGCGTTGCCGTTGAGCTTCTGCTTTACAAGCTTCAACACGCGGGGCATCAGCCGAGACTAGACCACCGCGGCATGACCCGGCGCAGTCGAAAGGACCCCCCAAACCACCTATGGCCTGGGCGGGTCCGAAACTCACGCCTAGCGAAACCTGCGAGCAGACACCGGGACCCAAACTCCTGCCCAAACGGAACCGCCACTCGCGCCCAATACCACCTACTGCTCAGCTCTGGACAGGGACTTGTAACCGATTTCTCGCCAGAGCGGCGGACATGGAAGTATGCACGATGGCGTTGTCGATCGAGATTGTCACCGAGAGTCTCTCCTTCCGACGCGAACACGTGGTTCCAGTTTTCGCGAAGGACGCGCGATTCAACCCTTCTGGGTGGTGCAGCAGCAGTGCGAAGAGCCCGGTTTCCAACTACCGCTTGCACCCTCCGGGCGGCGAGCCGGCCGCTCTTGTCCACGGCGGTCAGCACGTAGAGCAGGTCAGCCGATCGGGGGCCGGACGGGCCGGGGTCGGGCAGCGGCAACGGCGGGGCGCCGCAACGGAGCAGCCGGGTGCGGCATCGTCCCGCGGGTGGTGTGCAGGGCGGGCACGATCGCCGGGATCGGCGATACCGCGGGAGTGGGGGAGACGGTCATGACGACCACCCCGCACGCCGCCCGGAGCCGGGCGACCATGGGCACGAAGACAAAAATGCGTGTCCAGATCGCTCTGAACACGCACACCGGAAACTGCGCACCACTGCGGAAAATCTGTGTCCGGAGATCCACACAAACCAATGAACAACGGCCGGGTGGTCTGTTCACCACCATCGCACTGTTGTAGCCGAAGCGGAAGCCGTCCGGGATGACTTTCACCCGGGCGGCTTTCTCGGTGAAGCGCGAGGCGGCTACCCAGCGACCCGGTGTCGAGCGGGGCGAGTTCGCTCGTCGCGGCACGGCAGCGTAACTGCCGTCATGGCTGGCCTTGTGGGTCAGTTGAGCGCGCCTTGTACTCGCCAGGTCAGCGCGGCGCCCCTCTCGGGCTACTGGGTGTAATCCTCGAACTCATAGTGCGCCAGTCGGCCGATCTTGGCTGCTATTTCGCGCCAATCCTCCCCTTCGATGCGTTGATGAGCTTGCGGAAGAAGTGGTCGATACGCTCAGGCTTGAAGGAATCGACGAACAGCCAGTGCCTGCCGACAAGCACTTCCCCGTCAGTCAGCATCCTCGATAATGCGAGCGGAGTGCACACCGTCGCCTGGAACAGTTTCTCTCCTGGACTGCCGCTGGGCCCCGCGCTGATCTCGACGAGTTGTACGGTGTCGTCGGGGTCGAACTGTGTGCCTTGCTCGATGTCAGGAAAGGCGATCGCGTGCACCACAGCTCTCATGATCCAGAGCTTATCGGCGCCTTCACGCGGGGGAGTGGGCGCATTTGTGATGGCCAACGACCAGTCGGAGCGTCTTTTCGAGTCACTGCCGCGCACCGACACAAGGCTGGTTCCCGTGGCTAGTGCTCTGACCAAGAACGTTCATGGTGTTAGTTGACACGCCGTCCGGGCTGATGGCCGGGCCGCGGTGCGGCGTTCAGGCTGTGGTGGTGGCAGATCCCGTACGCGTTCGGCGGCTCAGTGACCAGGAAGGTCAGACGCTGGTGCGCATTACTCGCCGGGGTACCGGCTCACCGATTCGATTACGGCGGGCGATGGTCGCGCTTGCCTGGGCCGGCGGGAACACGGTGCCGGCTATCGCCCGGCTCGTGCAGGCCGACGAGGACACGATCCGGCAGGTCATCCACCGGTTCAACGAGATGGGGATGGC
>NZ_CAKUCL010000312.1 GCF_934643405.1 uncultured Actinoplanes sp. | reverse complement strand
CGCTTCCTCATGCCACCGACAACGGACAACCCAAAGATCAAGTCATGCCGATGCACCCGATTGAGTTAGGAGCTCTTTTAGGGGCCGGCGGAAGCGGTCCATTTGGGGGGCCGGCGGAAGCGGGGTGCGGTTGGGGGCCGGCGGAGGCGTACGGGGAAGGGAGCGTCAGAGGAACGCCAACAGGTCGGCCCTGGGGAAGCCCGCGTCGGGCAGGGCGCCGCAATCCAAGCCGCGCAGCAGGTAGGCGGCCAAGGCTCGTGCGGTTGCCGGCTCGTCGGCTATGCCGCCCTCCCGGCGTTCCAGGTAGCGGCGCAGGCGCGTGACCGCCTCGGCCCGGCCGGAGCGGAAGAAGGCGTAGGTGGCCGCGTATCGGGTGGGCAACTGGGCGGGATGCAGGTCCCAGCCCTGGTAGAAGCCGCGCGTCAAGGACCGCGTCACCAGACGGTGGTGCAGCTTCCACGCCGCCTGGACGTCGGCCCGGGAACCCACGGGCAGGATGTTGGTGGAGCCGTCGCAGAGGCGGACGCCGGTCTGGGCGGCGGCCGCCTGCATGACGGCCTTCGCGTGGTCGGCGGCCGGGTGGTCCAGCGACTGGTGGGCGGCGGCCACGCCGACGGCGGCGCTGTAGTCGTACGTGCCGTAGTGCAGGCCCAGGCAGCGGCCCGCGGCGGCGGTGATCAGGCGGGGGACGGTGGCGGTGCCGTCGGCGGACAGGATCGCGGACGGCAGCTCTATCTGGATCTCGAAGCGTAACGAGCCGGCGGCCAGGCCGTAGGCCGACTCCAGGCGGTCCAGCACCGTGACCATGGCGGTGACCTGGTCGACGCCGCTCACCTTCGGCAACGTGATGACGAAAGTGTCCTGGTAGGACGACAGGAACAGGTCGAGCGTCCGCAGGGCACGGCGGCGGGTGGCGGCCTCGAGCGACTTGATGCGGATGCCGACGAAGGGTGGGCGGGGGCCGTCCGACAGGACGGCCGCGGCCCGGCGGACCGCGGCGTCCTCCTGGTCGTCGTCGCGGACGCCGAAACCGTCCTCGAAGTCGACCCGCACATCCTCGATCGGCTCCCGAGCCAATTTGTCCGAAATATCCGACGAGGCCCACGGGAACGCATGGTCGTCCATGGCCTTGAGCGCCAGCGAGCCCCACGACCGGAAGGACTCGATGCGGTCGGCGGGGAGGTAGACCGTATGGACGGGCTGGCGGCCGGCGCTCTCCCCCGGGTACCGCGCCAGGAGGAACGCGTCGTGGGCCGCCAGGCGGACGTCGAGATCCGCGTAATCGGCGTCGGTCAGGCGCATCAGTCGATCGAGTCGTACGCCGCGGTGGTGAGGAAGTCGGCGAAGTCGTCGGCCAGGGCCACGCGTTCGAAGAGCTTGCGCGCGTCGTCGAAGCGGGACGCGGCCCACGCCTCGTCGCCGATGGTGTCACGGATCTTGGCGAGTTCTTCGTCCTCGATGCGGCCCACGAGGTCCGCGGTGACCTCGGTGCCGTCCTCCAGCCGTACGGCGTTGTGGATCCACTGCCACACCTGCGATCGCGAGATCTCGGCCGTCGCCGCGTCCTCCATCAGGTTGTTGATCGCCACCGCGCCGTTGCCGCGCAGCCACGCCTCCAGGTATTGCAGGCCGACCGACACGTCGTTGCGCAGCCCCGCCTCGGTGATCGCGCCCTCGGTGGCCGCCACGTCGAGCAGGTCGGCCGCGGTGACCGAGACGTCCGGGCGCATCTTGCCGAGCTGGTTGGGCTGGTCGCCGAGCACCCGGTCGAAGATCTCCTGGCAGACCGGCACCAGGTCGGGGTGGGCCACCCAGGAACCGTCGAACCCGTCGCCGGCCTCGCGCTCCTTGTCCTCCCGCACCTTGGCCAGCGCCACCTCGTTGACCTCGGGGTCACGCCGGCTCGGGATGAACGCGGCCATGCCACCCATGGCGAACGCGCCGCGCCGGTGACACGTCGAGACCAGCAGTTCGGTGTACGCCCGCATGAACGGCGCGGTCATCGTCACCGACGCGCGGTCGGGCAGGACCATCGCGGGGTTGTCGCGGAAGTACTTGATGATGCTGAACAGGTAGTCCCAGCGGCCCGCGTTCAGGCCCGAGATGTGCGGGCGCAGCGCGTGCAGGATCTCGTCCATCTCGAACGCGGCCGGGATCGTCTCGATCAGCACGGTCGCGCGGATGGTGCCGATCGGGATGGCCAGCGCCTCCTGCGCGAAGGTGAAGACGTCGTTCCAGAGTTCGGCTTCCTTGTGGGACTCCATCTTGGGCAGATAGAAGTAAGGACCCGAGCCGCGCTCGACCAGCTCCTTCGCGTTGTGGAAGAAATAGAGGCCGAAGTCGACCAGGGCGCCCACCGCCGGCTCGCCGTCGACCGGCAGGTGCCGCTCGTCGAGGTGCCAGCCGCGCGGGCGCACCACGATCGTCGGGTACGGTCCGCCGGCCAGCTCGTAGTTCTTCTGCGGCGTGGACAGGGTGATCGTGCGGCGGATCGCGTCGTACAGGTTCTGCTGGCCGTCCACCACGTTCGACCAGTGTGGCGTGTTCGCGTCCTCCAGGTCGGCCAGCCACACCTTCGCGCCGGAGTTCATCGCATTGATCGTCATCTTGCGCTCGGTCGGGCCGGTGATCTCGACCCGCCGGTCGCGCAGGTCGGCCGGGGCGGGCGGCGCGGACCACTCGGCGGCACGGATGTCGGCCGTCTCGGGCAGGAAGTCGAGCGTGCCGCCGGCGGCGATCGCCTCCCGCCTCGCGGCGCGGGCACGCAGGAGCTCGTTGCGGCGGGGCCGGAATCGCCGGTTCAGTTCGGCGACGAACGCCACGGCCTCGTCGGACAGGATATCGGTCATCGTCGACGGCTCCCCTCGGTTGGGCTGCTCTCCAACCTAGTGGAGGCGGCCGGGCCACGCAGAAGGCGGCGATGCGCCCGCCGCGCCTCACGCGCCAGCGACTCCTCGTCGGCGTGCACCAGGGCTCCTCGTTCGGCGATCGGCCTGCCGCCGACCAGGGCCAGCTCGACGGGGGCCTGCGCGCCGAAGACCAGTGCCGCGACCTTGTCGTCGATGCCGTCGTGACCGAGCCCGTCCAGCCGCCACATGACCAGGTCACCGAGCTTGCCGGTCTCCAGCGAGCCGATCTCGTCCGGCCGCCCGAGGCAACGGGCGCCCTCGATGGTCCCCAGCCGCAGGCATTCCCGCGCGGTCAGCGCGGACGGGCCGCCGCGCAGGCGGGCGGTGTAGAGCGCCTGCCGCAGCTCGGCGCCCAGATGCGACACCTCCTGCGAGGCCGCACCGTCCACGCCCAGCCCCACCGGCACGCCGTGTTCGAGCATCTCGCGCACCCGGGCCATGCCGGCGCCCAGACGCGCGTTGGAGCTCGGGCAGTGCGCGACCCCGGTGCCGGTCGCGCCGAGGCGGCCGATCGCGGTGTCGTCCAGGTGCACGCCGTGCGCCAGCCACACGTCCTCGCCCAGCCAGCCGACGCTCTCCGCGTACTCCACCGGGGTGCAGCCGAACTCCCGACGGCAGAAGTCCTCCTCGTCGTCGGTCTCGGCGAGGTGGGTGTGCAGCCGCACGCCCTTGGTCCGGGCGAGCTCCGCCGCCTCCCTCATCAGCCTGGTGGTGACCGAGAACGGCGAGCACGGCGCCACCGCGATCCGCAGCATCGAGCCGGGCGACGGATCGTGCCAGCGGTCGATCGCCGCCGACGTCGCGGCCAGCGCCTCGTCGGTCTCCTCGACCACATTGTCCGGTGGCAGGCCGCCGTCCTTGCGGCCGAGATCCATCGAGCCCCGCGCCGGGTGGAACCGCACCCCGATCCGCCGGGCCGCCTCGATCTCGGCCGCCAGCACGTCGCCGCCGTCGCGCGGGAAGACGTAGTGGTGATCCATGCTGGTCGTGCAGCCGGACAGGGCCAGCCAGCCCAGCCCGGCGCCGGCCGCCGCCCCGACCACCTCGGCGTCCAGCCGGCTCCAGATCGGGTACAGCTCCTGCAGCCAGCCGAACAGCGTCCTGTCCAGCGCGAGGCCGCGGGTCGCCCACTGGTAGAGGTGGTGATGGGTGTTGACCAGGCCGGGCGTGACCAGGCATCCGGTACCGTCGACCCGCCGCACCGAACCGTGGAACCGGCCCGCGTGCCCGGGCCCGACCGCGACGATCCGGCCGTCGTCGCCGACCACCACGTGACCGTCCTGGTGATACGTGTCGTTCGCGTCGACCGTGGCGACCGCGACGTTCTCGATGAGGATCACCGGTACCACTCCGTGAGCGGCGGCGGCACGTCGTCGCGGGTCACCGTGCCCTCGATCAGCCCGTACGGGCGGTCGCCGGCGATGAACACCTCGTTGTCGTTGGTCAGGCCGAACGGCGAGAGGTCGACCAGGTAGTGGTGTTTGTTCGGCAGGGCCAGCCGGATCTCGGCGATCTCCGGCCGGGTCTGCAGCACGTGCGAGCCCATCGACATCAGGGTCTGCTGCAGCGAGTGGCTGTACGTGTTCACGAAGCCCTTGACCAGCGCCTCGAACGCCCCCGCGTACGACTTGGCCCACTCGTCGCCGGCCCCCAGGTGACGCCAGCGGGCATCGACGGCGGTGGCCAGGATGCGGTCGGTGGTCTCCGGCAACGTCGTGTACCTGTCCTTCGCGAAGCCGTGGAACTCCGAGGCGGTCGAGTTCAGCAGCACCAGGCCGGTCACTCCGGAGACGACCTGCACCTCCTCGGTGGTGACGGTGATCGTCGCGGTGCGCACGTGCGAGCCCTGCCGCTGGAACGAATGCGGGCCGAGACGGTCCCAGCCGTACGACTCGATGTGCACGGTCGCCGCGCGCACCTGGGGCTGGCTGCCGACGAAGTGCCGGCCCAGCAGCAGCGCGAACTCCTCCGGCTCGCCGACGCCGTGCTCCTTCGCGAACGCGTACACCGTGTTCTTCATGGTGTCGGTGGGCAGCACGCCGGAGTTGTCACCGGTCAGGTGCGTGGCGGCGAGGTCACCGGAGAGGGCGATGCTGACGGTGAGGTCGGCCAGCGAGTGCGTCTCACCGTCGCGCGAGACCCGCACCAGCCGGGTCTCCGCCTTGCCGTAGCGGTTCGGTCCGAGCACGATCGACACGCGCGTCAGCTCCCTCGATAGGTGGTGTAGCCGTAGCGGCTGAGCAGCAGCGGCACGTGATAGTGCCGCTGCGGGTCGCGGACGTGGAAGGCGACCGTGACCTCCGGGAAGAAGCCGTCGTCGCCCAGGTAGGGCTCCACGTAGAAGAAGAGGCGGTAACCGCCGGCCTGCCATTCGTGCAGGGGCACCCGGTACCGCAGCCGGCCGTCCTGATCGGTGCGCCCCTCGGCGATCATGCGCCAGCCGTCCGAGTCGCGCCGCTCCAGCCGCACGTAGACGTCGCGCGCCGGATCACCGCTCACCGTGTCCAGGATGTGCGTGGAGATCCTCGCGTGGAACTCGGCCTGCGTGCCGTCAGAGGGCATCGAGCACCCGCTCCAGCCGCAGCAGCGCGATCTTGCGCAGCTCGTCGGTCACGATCGCCCGCTCGGTCGCGTCGTCGTTGGCCAGGCGTTCCCGGGCCGCGGCGAGGATCTCCGGCTGCGTGCGCCCACTGGCGAAGATCAGGAACACATGACCGAACCGGTTCTCGTACGCCCGGTTGGCGTCGGCCAGCGCACTTCTGGTCTCGCCGTCGGCAGTGCCGGCCGCCGTCGACTGCTCCTGCCGCGACCAGGCGGCCTCGGTCGGCCCGCCGGCCGCGCGCTCGCCTATCCGCGGGTGCGCGGACAGGCCGGCGAGCACCTCGTCCCAGCGCAGCCGGCGCGACGCGGCGTCGGCCGCGGCGAGGATCTCGGATCTCTCCCGGTAGGGGCGCTTCGCGATGATCTCGGCGGCCCAGCCCGGCGCCGCGCAGCAGGCCAGCAGATCGCCCTCGAGACGCGTGGCGGGCAGCGCGTTGAAAGCCTCGACCGCCTCCACTCCGGCACCCCTTCCTGGTGTGTAGTCAAGCAGGCCCGCCACCACGGGTGCAGGCCTTCCCGGGAAACTTCACCCACCCTGCCACGGGGGTCCGACAGTTCGCGCCCCCGCGATTTTCTGTCGTACCGGTGGTCCAGGATGGTTCCGTGCTGATCACCGACGCCGCCCTGCCCGACCTGCCGATCCGCCCGGTGCTGCCGCGGGTCCGGCAGGCGCTGGCGGCCGCCGGCGCGGCGGTGCTGGTCGCGCCGCCCGGCACCGGCAAGACCACGCTGGTCCCGCTGGCGCTGGCCGGTTCCGCCGGCCGGGTGGTGGTGGCCGAGCCCCGCCGGCTCGCGGCCCGGGCGGCGGCGCGCCGGATGGCCTCGCTGCTCGGCGAGCGCGTCGGCGCCCGGGTCGGTTACACGGTGCGCGGCGACCGCCAGGTCTCCCGCGAGACCCGGGTCGAGGTGGTGACCACCGGCGTCCTGGTGCGCCGGTTGCAGCGAGACCCCGAGCTTTCCGGTACGGCGTCCGTCGTGCTCGACGAGTGCCACGAGCGGCACCTGGACACCGACCTCGCGCTCGCCTTCCTGACCGAGGTGCGCGCGACGCTGCGGCCCGATCTCGGCCTGCTCGCCACGTCCGCGACGGCCGACGCCGAGCGGCTGGCCGCGATCGTCGGCGGCGAGCTCGTGACCGCCGAGTCACGCCTGTTCCCGGTCGAGGTGCGCTGGGCGCCGCCGCCCGGCCCGATCACGCCACCGCTCGGCCTGCGCGTCGACGAGAGACTGCTCGACCACGTGGCCGCGACGACCCGCCGCGCGCTGGCCGACGACGACGGCGACGTCCTGGTCTTCCTTCCCGGCGCCCGGGAGATCGACGCCGTGGCGGCCCGCCTCGCCGGCGTGGCGGCCGACGTGCTGGCGCTGCACGGCCGCCAGCCGGGCTCCGTTCAGGACGCTGCGCTGCGCCCCGGCCCGCGCCGCCGGGTGGTGCTGTCCACCGCGGTCGCCGAGAGCAGCCTCACGGTCCCCGGCGTGCGCGCGGTGGTCGACGCCGGCCTGAGCCGGGTCCCGCGCATGGATCACGCGCGCGGCCTGGGTGCCCTCGTCACCGTCCCGGTCTCCCGCGCCGCGGCCGTGCAGCGTGCCGGCCGGGCCGGTCGCGAGGCACCCGGCCGGGTCTATCGCTGCTGGTCCGAGGCGCAGCACGACCGTCTGCCCGCCCAGCCCGAGCCGGAGATCGCCGCCGCCGACCTGACCGGCTTCACGCTCGACCTGGCGCTGTGGGGCCACCCGGACGGCAGCGGCCTGTCCCTGCCCGATCCCCCACCGCCGGGCGCCCTGCAGAGCGCCACCGCGACGCTGCACGACCTCGGCGCCCTGGACGCCGAGGGCCGGGTGACCCCGCGAGGCCGCGCCCTGGCCGACGCCGGCCTGCACCCTCGCCTGGCCCGGGCCCTGCTCGACGGCGCACCTCTGGTGGGCGCCCGCCGAGCCGCCGAGATCGTGGCCCTGCTCGACGCCGACCGCCCACCCGCCGACGACCTGGCCGCCGCCTGGCGCCGGGCCCACGGCGACCCGGCCTGGCGGTCCGAGGTCCGCCGCCTGACGGCGGCGTTGTCCCGCTCCTCTGGAAGTCGCGGCCAGACCGCCTCGGAGAGTCGCGGCCAGACCGCCGC
>NZ_CAKUCL010000311.1 GCF_934643405.1 uncultured Actinoplanes sp. | reverse complement strand
ATCCGGATCTGCGCGGCGGCCGTAGAGCCGCGCGGGCGGGAACGGCCTGCAGTGCTTGCAGGGTGAGGTAGGCGACCAGCGTGGCGGCCGCCGCTCCGATCAACCCGTACCGGGGCACGAGAATCAGATTCAGCCCGAGATTGACCACCGCGGCCACGGCGTTGGACACGGCGATCGCGACGGTGCTGCCCTCGGCCAGCAGGGTCCGGGTGTGCGACAGCGCGATCGTGTACGGGATGGCGGTCACCACCACGACCGCGGTGACCAGCAGCAGACTGTCCGGCCTGTACTCCGGCGGCGCCCAGATGCGCAGCAACAGCGGCGCCCCGAGGCACAGGCCGAGCACGACCGGGACCACCAGGCGGTTGAGTGCGTCCCGGCTGGCGGCAAGGACACCGGCGCGTTCCTCGGGCACGCCCAGCGCGAAGATGCGCGGCATCCAGGTGTTGCTGAGCACGCCCAGCAGCAGGAGGGGCATGGCCCCGGCGTTATAAGCGATCTGATACCGCGCCACCGCGGTCTCGCCCAGGAAAGACTGGACGACGAGGCGGTCGGATGTGGCGAGCACGAACGTGCACAACACGGCCGGCACGAGGGGCAGCGCGTAACGCAGTGCCGTGCTCACGAGCTTGCGGTCGGCGCGTCCCGGCAGCCGAGGTGGTGCCAGGGCGAGTGCGAGGACGGTTGCGGTGATCTGCATCAGCAACTGGCCCAGGACGTACGTCGTGGCGGTCCGGCCGACGAGCATCACCAGGACCAAGCTCGCCGCCTCGGCCAGCGCCGACTGCATCAGGCTCACGGCACTGAACGCCAGGAGCCGGTCCTGGCTGCGCAGCAACGCCAGTGACGCGTTGGTCACCGCCGAGATGCCGGCCCAGAAGACCGCCAGCCGCAGTGCGCCGCTGTAATCGTGGAAGCCCAGGTAGGAACTCCACACCGGACCGGTCGCGTGTGCGAGAAGGGTGACCACCGTCGAGACCACGACGGTGAAGCCGAGAAGCCGCGCCGCGGCCGCCGGACCGTCGGCCGCGTACCAGCGCTGAATGGCGGTACGCAGCCCAAGGCCGGCGAGGATGAACAACACCTGCATCACCGCGTTGGCCGCTGCGACCCGCCCGAACTCGGGCACACCCAAGACGCGGGTGATGACCGGGGTCGCGGCCGCGGCCACCACCAACTGAAGGGCCCATACCAGCAGGTAGACCGTGTCGCGGCCGAAGAGGGCCTGCATCGCCCGGGCCACTGCGTCGTCGTGCGGACCGGCGGCGGGGGCACTCCCGGCGGCTGATCCGCCGAATCGTGGGAAGCGATTCAGGCTCACGTTCCGGCTCCCGAGTAGCGCGTCGGGTCGAACCGGAACAGATACGTGCCGCCCTCGTTGACCACGACCTCCCAATAAGGCGCGAGGAGGAACGCCTGGCGCAGCGCCGAGAACTGACTCGGCGTCTGGATGCCGTAGGCCCAGCCGTACTGCGAGGACACCGGCGACCAGAGCGCGAAGAGCGTCGTGGTGTTCGTCGGTCCGACCTGGTTGCGGGCGTAACCAATCAGGCGCGCCGTCAGCGTCCGCATTTGCAGGCCGGCGTCCAGCATCGGCTCCTGCCGGACCGGCTCGCCCAGCGTCTCCCGGCGGATGGTTCGATAGTGGCCCGGCTGGGTCGGCAATGAGCTGGGCAGGTCGCCCGTGCCGAGGGCGAGCATGTAGTGCTGCCCGGAGCGGTCGGTGCGCTGTTTCTCGAAGAAGTGGAACGCGGCGACGTCGCCCGGACGGATCACGTGCACGGCGTCCAGGCTGAAGGCGGCGACGAGGTGGCCGCCCGCGAGCGTGACCGTCATCGCGGCCAGCGTCAGACGGTTGACGATCAGCCACTTCCTCGGCAGCGACGAGGGGAAACAGTGCGCCGCCAGGACCGCCAGCCACGGCATGCCGAACAGCACCGCCCGGAAGATGCCCTCCTGGCCATAGGGGTTGATGGCGACCAGGACCAGGCCGACCCCCGGGCAGCACGCCAGTGCCCAGAACCGCACCTCGCGCCGATGCCGGATCAACGCGACGAGCGCGGCGACCGCGACCACGGCGATCACCAGCAGCAGCGCCCGGATGCTGTCGCCCACGACGGGCAGCCGCTCGAGTCCGGTCGAGCCCACCGTCTTCGGCGGCCGGAAGTTCTGCGATCGTCCGATGGTGCTCAGGTCGATGAAGCCCGCCAGAGCGCCCCGGTTCAGTGCCGCCCAGGTGAGCCCCGGGCCGAGCACGAGCAGCGGTGTCCATACCGGCGCGACCTGCCGGAAGATGACCAGGACGAGCAGGATGCCGCCGACGCCGTACGGACTGAGCTGGTGGGTGACGGCCAGCAGGCAGCCGGCCACGAAGATCATGAAGAGGCGAGGCACGTGTTCGTCGGTGGAGAGAGCGAGGCCGAACACCGCGATCCCGACCACGAAGCCGACGGACTGAGGCGAGAAGTAGTCCGCACCGAGCGGATCCGCGAGGATGGCGAGGGCGACGGCGACCCACGCCTGGTGCGGATGGCGCAGTATCTTGCCGAACAGGTACCGCACGGCGACGAGCCGGCACAGGCCGAGCAGCACCGGCCAGAAGGTGGCCAGCTGCATCGGCTGGCGGATGCCGGCGATGTCGCATAGCCACGCCATGGCGGCGAAGAAGCCGTTCCACGAGTTGTAGATCTCCACCGTGGACTGCAATTCGTGCACCGACCTGATCTGCATGATGAGGTCGACATGCTTGGCCGCGGACTGCGACCGCGGCCCGTCGTAGACCAGCGCCGGGGTGAGCGTCAGCACGATGAGCAACAGCACGACCGAGACGATGATCTCGCGCTCGTCGCGGGCCCGGGACAGCGCGAGGCCGAGCAGGATCAGGCCCAGGCCCACGTACCAGGCGGTGCCGATGCTGGGCAGGAAACCGAAGAAGCCGGGAACCAGGTGCCGGTGTGCCAGGGCGGCGTTGAGCGAGAGCAGCCCGCCGGCCCCGGCCAGCAGGACGGCGGGCGAGCTGAGGAGGGCGCCCACCGGACCGATGCTCAGCACGGCGCCGGCCCGGCGCGCCGGCCAGCGTGAGCGCGCGGCTTCGGCATCGCGCAGCGCCAGCCGTACCGCTCCGAGATGTGCGGGAATGCATACCGCTGACACGGCGACGAACGCCACCATGGGCCGCCATTGCTGCCCCATGAGCATGGGCACCGACACGAGGGTCAGTACGGCCAAGCTGGTCAGCATCGTCAGCGTCAGTCGTGCCGGTAACCGGAGGATGGCGTTGGCCTGCCACGGCGCGGAACCGATGCCCAGGATGCTGAAGATCAGCAGGCAGAGGGTACGGACCATGTCGGCGCCCACCGCGAACGCCATCGCGCCGGTGACGAAGCTGACCAGGCTCACCACCGAGATCACGAGCCGGGTGGTGGCCGTCTCGGCTGCGGACTCCGGCTGGGTGGGGGCCGCGGCGGACCACCGCGACCGCAGGTACAGAGATGGACCGGCCAGCCAGCCCGCCCATTCCCGCTGCCGGACGCCCGCAGGTGCCTTGGTCCGGCCGGCCAGCCGTTCGCCGGTCTCCCCGCCGATGCGGATGGCGCGGCGCAGTCCGGCCGGCACCCGGCGCAGCACGTCCCTTCGGGTCTCGGGCCGCACCAGGCACTTGGTGATGAACGCCGACAGTCCGGCGCCGTAGCCGTACATCTGGCTGAGGAGGCCGGCGCGGTCGGCGCGGTGGTGATGCCAGACGATCGCCGCGGGCTCGTACGCGATGGCCCGGGCGCCGGCCAGTACCCGGACGAAGATGTCCAGGTCTTCGCCGCCGCGAGTCAACGTGCCGGCACCGAGCGCCTCGTCGAACCCGCCCAGTTCGATCAGGAACTCACGGTCGAAGGCGAAGTTCGCGCCGGTGCCGAAACGGCTTCCGGCGTACGGGTGCAGCGGGTCCTGCCCCACTCCACCCTGGCCGAATACCTCGGGATCGAAGCGGCTCGACCAGGCCGCCGCCCGCGCGTCGAAGTACGCCTCCGCTTCGCTGGTGATGCCGGCCGTGCCGACCAGGCCGGTCACACAGCCCACGTCGTTGCGGCGCTGGAAGCCCCTGAGCAAACCATGGAGCCAGTCCGAGTCGACCGATACGTCGTCGTCGGTGTAGGCGACGTAGGTGCCCCGCGCCTCGGCCAGTCCCCGGTTCCGGGCGTGCGACAACCCGGGCCGGGGCTCCACCACGTACCGGAACCGGGGATCGGTGGCGCTGACCTGGCTCACGACGCGCCGGCTGCTGTCATCGGAGGGGGCGTTGTCGACGATGATGAACTCGACCGGCCGGTAGGCGAGCCGGCGCAGACGGAGCAGGCAGCTCGCCAGCACCGCGCTCCGGTCCCGGGTGCACACCACGACCGTGAACAGCGCCACGGGGGTGACCTGATGGGGGCACGTGTCGCCGGGCTCGGGCGGTCGTGCGCCCGGCAGCAGCTCGGCCAGGCTGCTCAGGCCCTCCGCCGCCAAATGGTCATTGATGCGCTTGCCGAAGCTCGTCCAGGCGAGGCCGAGCACGTCCGCCAGGTCGGCGGAGTCCCTCACTGTCGGGCAGGTCACGTATCCGAGCGGTTCGCCATGCAGGCGGATGAGGATGCGGCCGGCATGCTGGTCGGCGGTGGGCGGGACGACGGGACGCGGATTGCCGTCGCCGGACAGCTCGAAGTCGCCGCACCAGGTGCCGATGCGGCGGCCGTCGTACTCAGTGACGCTGCGGAGCAGTGTGGGCGCGCTCACGCTGTCCCTTTGCCAGCCGTACCGGCGGCCAGCGTCCGCCACAGCGCCCGGTGCGCGTGCGTACGGACCCGGGCCGGCGGAAGAGTCGCGTCGATCACCGTCGCCACCCGGTTGCCGGCGGCTAGGCGCAGGTAGGAGCCGCGGTCGCGGGCCAGTACGGGGACGCCCTGCTCACCCTTGCGGGCGTACATCACCTCGGGCGGGGCGTCGAGGACCAGGACCAGGTCGGGGTCGGTGGACAACAGCCGGACGGCGGCGAGGGTGATCCGGCCGCGCCAGTCGAGATCGGGCGACGGCAACGCGGCGTCGTAGGTGAACCGGTCGAGCAGGACGAGGCGGCCGCGCCGGCGGTGGTAGCGGCACTGAAGGGAACGGGTGGCCAGCCGGGTCATTCGGAGGGCAAGTCGGGCGCCGGGGATCCACTTCAGCCATCGGTCCCACGGATACTCGCGCCAGACGCCCATGTAGATCTGCCGGGCCGGTAACGGCACCGAGTCGGCCAGCGCGTGCGCGAGCGTCGTCTTGCCGGCGCCGTCCGGGCCGAGGATGGCGACGCTCGTGCCCGGCGTCGGAGGGCCGGCCAGGCCGGTGAGATGAAACCGTTCGAGCCGGCTATGGACGATGCGCGCCCACACGTCGCGACGGTCGTCGACCCGCCACGCGCGGCGCAACGGCCCGGCCAGCGATTCGACGGCGTCGCAGTCGCCGCGCCTCACCAGGTCGAGCACGTCGGCCGCGGTCAGCCGCCGGCGCTCTGCTTCGCCCCCCGGCGGCAGGGACACGACACCGGAAGCAGCCGAGCCCGCAAGCCGTAGGCGGTCCACCATCGCCGCCAGTTCCCCGGTGGCGGAGGCCCCGGCCGCGGCGGCGGCCAGGCGCTCATGGCCGCTGCGGGGGACTGCCGGCTTGTCGAGCAGGTAGTGCAGCAGCAGGTGCCAGAACGCGTCATCCGGGTGCAGGACCTCGCGACTGTCGATCCGGCGCGCCCGGGCGAGCAGCGCCGATGCCGCCGACGTCGGGTACTGCAGCCGGCGCCCGAACGCCACCTCCGTCACCACGTCGAGCGTGACGAACCGGTCGTGGTCGGCGTCGTACCCGAGGTAGAAGCGGTGCGAGCCCTGACCGGCCGCCGGCAGCCGCCGGTAGCCGAGCCGGGCGAACAGGATGTCCAGCCGACCGGCGGCGGCAGGTTCCACAAGGATGTCCTCGTCGCCCGAGGAGCCGGACCTGGCCGAATCCCGTAGCAGAGCCCAGGCGAATCCGGCGCGGTCAAGGGCGTCGAACGCGGCGCTCAGCAAGGGAACGCGCACCGCAGTCAAGTCCGTACCGCTCATCGCAGTGACCCCTCCTCCATCCGATGGCCGCTGGTGATCATCACGGCCCGGCCGTCACGCGTGCCGAGGCCGTAGCCGGCCGACGGCGTTGTACGCCCGCCGCGCGGTCTCGACGGTCCGGGCGATCGGTAGCCGTTCGATCCGGTACGTGGCGTAGTGCTGCTCCACCGCGCCGAACCGGCTCTTGAACAGCGCCAGGGAGGACCCGGGCGCCGACTCCCCCATCAGGTACGCCGTGCAACCGGCGTCGGCCGCGTCCTGGATGGCCGTCCGGTGCAGCAGGTAGTTCGCGTACACCGGCCCGGCCAGGGTGGCGTCCATGGCACCGCGCCAGTAGGCCGCGATGCCGGCCGCGAAGAGCACGACAATGCCGCTGACCGGCCGGCCGTGGTGGTAGGCGAGATAGAGACGGCAGCCGGCGTCCGGGTCGGCAGCCACGGTGCCGACCTTGCGTTCCGGCTCCCGGCGTGCGGCCGAGAATCGGGTGATCAGCGGCAGCCCACCGCCGCGTTCCGCCCACCGCGTCACCGAGAGGGTGTACAAGCCGTGGAATGTCGTGGCGAGACGCCCGGTGTCGTCGCGCTCGACAACCACGTCGGCACGTTCCGCTCGCCGTACCCGGGTGCGGGTGTCGCCGCGGAACCGGGTCCGCCAGACCGTGTCGAATCCGCCCTCGAGCGAGACCGCCTGAGCCATCCGCGTCTCCGCGCCGATGCCCGCCGGCACGCCGGCCGCCCAGACGGCCGCGGCGCTCGGGTCGGGGCGCAGACGCACGCTTATGGCCGAACTACGGAGCAGGTCGTCGATCACCATCGCGACGTCCTCGGGGCGCACGGTCCCGCCCTCGCCCAGCAGTCCGGCCGGCCCCCACCCCGCCGGCAACGACGCCATCGGAGACCAGCGGCCCGCGGCGTCGCCCTGCAGCGACTTCAGGTTGATGTGGTCATCGGCGGAGTTGGGCCCCTGGACGGCGGTCCGACCCGGTTGCCATGTGGTGTCCGCGTCGCCGTCCTGGTGTATCGCGTAGTACATCGCCGAGGCGGCCTGGTTGCTCCACATGACCCCGACCTTGTTGCCGAAGGCGGCCAGGGCCGAGATGTCGTCAGGGTCGAGGGCGGTGGCACCGGCGACGGGGAGCACGAACGGTTCTCCCCAGGTCGAGTCGGACCCGGCGGTGCGGTTCACGTACACCTGAGTGTTCTGAACCCAGGTCGCCCAGAGCACGCCGGTGGAGTCCTTGTCGATCGTGAGCGTCTCGGCCGAGTAGTCGCTCATGGTCACCGGGAATCCAGCGTCGAGCATGTAGGTCGCGGACGCCGCGTCGTATCGATATCGATAGAGCCGGGCGGGGTTACCCGGGGCCGACGCCGTGGAGCTGGCCGCGAACATCGCCGAGGCGAGGTAAAGGTGCTGGCCGTCCCACAGCGCGTCCGCCCTGCTCCTCGGCCGGTCGTCCACCCGGACGCCGGTGTCGGTCCAGGTCTGGGTCGCCCGGTCGAGGCGGAAGATGTGGTGGGTCTGGCTGACGCTGTCGAAC
>NZ_CAKUCL010000310.1 GCF_934643405.1 uncultured Actinoplanes sp. | reverse complement strand
GGCTGGCGAAGGCGGCCGCACCTCGCGCCATTGACTTGGCTCTATCCGGCACGACACTATTCCGGGAATCGTTTCTCCAAAGCTTGAACTTAGTAGGAGAGCCACCGCCGATGATCCGTCCCCGCATCGCCGCCCTCGTGGCCGGGCTCCTCGCCGCCGCGGCCATCCCGGCGCCTGCCTCGGCCGCCCCCGCGGCCACCGTGCAGGCCTGGTTCAGCTCCGAGTCCCGTACGGCGGGATATGAACCCAAGAACGCCAACTGGTACACCAACCCCGCCGCCGGGCTCGCCGGAACCCCGTACCAGTTGAGCCGGCAGGCCGACATCGCCACCGCCCCGGCCGGCGGCAGCGCCACCATCACCGTCGACACCACCCAGAAGTTCCAGACCGTGCTGGGTGTCGGCTCCTCCCTCGAGGAGTCGACGATCTACAACCTGGCCCGGATGAGCGCCGCCGGCCGCGACACGGCCCTGCGCGCGCTGGTCGACCCGGTCGCCGGCGCCGGGTTCAACGTCGCCCGGATCACGTTCGGCACCAGCGATTTCACCTCGCACGACTTCTACACCTACGACGACGGCGCCGCCGACCCGTCGCTGTCCCGCTTCTCGATCCAGCGGGACATCGACTACCAGATCATCGACACGCTCCGGCAGGCCCGGGCGATCAACCCGGACCTCAAGCTCTTCGCCAGCGCCTGGAGTGCGCCGCCGTGGATGAAGACCAGCAACAACATCATCGGGGGCAGCCTGCTCAGCCAGGACATCCCGGCGCTGGCCACCTACTACCGCAAGGCGATCCAGGCGTACGCCGCGCAGGGCCTGCCGATCTACGGCCTGACCCTGCAGAACGAGCCGCTCTTCGAGCCCGCCGACTATCCGGGCATGCTGGTCACGGCCGATCAGGAACGTCAGCTCGCTCAGGCGCTGCGCACCGAGCTGACGAACAACGGCCTGGGCGCCACCAAGATCTGGGCGTTCGACCACAACTTCTCCCAGGGTCCCTCGTACGCCGCCGGAGTCGTCAGCAGCAACGTGGACGGCATCGCCTTCCACGACTACGCCGGCGACCCGGGCGCCATGGCGACGGTGAAGGCCTCCTACCCGGACAAGGACGTGCTGATGACCGAGCGGTCGGTCTGGGGCACCGCGGGCGCCGACCGGATCGTGCAGTACTTCCGTAACCAGTCCACCCTGTACGAGGGCTGGGTGTCGATGCTCGACCAGAACCGCTCGCCGGAGCGCTGGTCCGGTTCGCCCGACCCGACCATGCTGGTGCAGAGCGCGTCGGACCCGGACACGTTCTGGAAGCTGCCGGACTACAACATGGTCGCCCAGTTCTCCAAGTTCGTGCGGGCCGGCGCGAAGCGGGTGGCCACCGGGTACGGGTCGGCCGGCACGGTGACGAATGTGTCTTTTGTGAACCCGGACAACTCGCTGGTCACCGTCGTGGTCAACCAGACGGCGGCGGCTCAGGCCGTCACGCTGCGGGCCGGAAGCCGTCAGTTCACCAGCACGCTGCCGGCGAGGACGACCGGCACCTACGTCTGGCCGGGCGCCGGGGACGCGGGCGCGGTCCCGTCCCGTACCGGAGCGATCGTGGGTTATGGCGGCAAGTGCGTGGACGTGGCCGGGGCGTCGAGCGCGAACACGACCGCCGTGCAGCTCTACACCTGCAACGGCACCGCGGCGCAGACGTGGACGGCCGGTCCGGACGGCACCGTGCGAGCCCTGGGCAAGTGCCTGGACGTGGCGGCGGCGTCGAGCGCGAACGGCACGAAGGTCCAGATCTACGACTGCAACGGCACCGCGGCCCAGCAGTGGACCGCCGGCACCGACGGCACGCTGCGCTCGCTCGGCAAGTGCCTGGACGCCACCGGCCCGAGCTCGGCCGACGGCACCAGGCTGCAGATCTGGGACTGCTTCGCCGGGGCGAACCAGCGGTGGACGCTGCCCTGAGAAAGGACCGCTCAGCGGTGGCAACGATTTCTTGACAACGTTGAATGTTAACCTTAACAATCGGCTGGACCCCGGAGCCGTCTCCCCTGCAGACCGGCGGCTCTGAAACGTTTCGCAACGTGAAGGGCTCAGCTGATGAACGGTGCCGTTCCACGCCGTACTCTCCTCAAAGGCACCCTCGCCGGTCTCGGGACGGCGGCCCTCGCCGCCTGTTCCTCCCCAGTAGCCGCCGGCATCGCCGGCACCCCGCTCGACCCCGGCACGGTCGACTACTGGAACCTCTTCGGAGGCGGCGACGGCGTCCGGATGGCCCAGATGGAGGACGGGTTCCGCAAGGCAACTCCCGGAACCCGCCTCCAGGCGGTCACCCTCGCCTGGGGCAATCCCTACTACACCAAGCTCACCCTGGCCACGGTCGGCAACAAGCCGCCCAACGTGGCCGTCTCCCACCTGACCCGGATGAAGACCTTGCAGTCGGCCGGCCTGCTGACCGAGCTGCATCCGGAGGATCTCGCCCGGCACGGCATGACCGCCGAGATGTTCAACAAGCGGGCCTGGGAGGCCGGGCTGGTCGACGGGAAGATCTTCGCGATCCCGCTCGACACCCACCCGTTCGTGCTGTTCTACAACACCGACATCTGCGGCAAGGCCGGGTTGCTGGACGGCAACGGCGCGCTCAAGCCGATCCAGGGGCCGGACGCGTTCCTCGACGCGCTCACCAAGGTCAAGCAGGTCACCGGGCAGTTCGGCGCCACGCACGGGATCAACGGCGACGCGGCCACCCCGTGGCGGCTGTTCCAGACGCTGTACTCGCAGCTCGGCGGTCAGGTGCTGGCCGACGAGGGCACCCGGGTGGTGCTCGACGACGCCAAGGCCAGACAGGTCCTGGACTATCTGCGGGAGCTGACCGTGGGGAAGGGACTGATGCCGGGCAGCATCGACTACCAGGGCTCGATCGCGCTGTTCGCCTCGGGAGCCGCCGGGTTCCACCTCAACGGCGAATGGGAGATCAGCACCTTCCAGACCGCCAAGATGCCGTTCGGCATGACCCTGGTCCCCAACGTCTTCGGCGGCACGTACGCCGTGCAGGCCGACTCGCACACCCTGGTGATCCCGCGGGGCGGCGCCCGCGACCGCGCTCAGCTCGACCGCGCGCTCGGCTTCGTCAAGTCGATGCTCGACCAGAGCATGACCTGGGCCGAGGGCGGCCACGTGCCGTCCTGGCAGCCGCTCGCGCAGAGCGACGCGTACCGGAAGCTCACCCCGCAGTCCAACTACGCGGCCGCCGCCGACGCCGCGGTCTACGACCCGCCCGGCTGGTACTCCGGCTCCGGCTCCGACTTCGAGATCATCATGAGTTCCGCCGTGGCCGGCGTGGAATCCGGCCAGCTCACCCCGGCCGGCGCGATCGCCCAGGTCCGGTCCAAGTTGTCCGCCCTCGCGGGCGCGCCGTCGCCGATCTGAGGAGGCAGGTAATGACAACGATCGCCGAGACCCGGCCGGCGCAGGTCGCCGAGCCGGCCGCGGAACGCAACACCCAGCCCGGCCACACGCGGCCCGCCCTGCTGATGCTCGCGCCGTTCCTGGTGCTCTACCTGCTGTTCATCATCGGCCCCGTGCTCTACATGGTGGTGATGAGCCTCTTCGACTCCAGCCTCACCGAGTCGGGCCTGGGCGCCTTCGCCGGGTTCGGCAACTTCGCCGAGGCCTTCCGCAGCGCCGACTTCTGGTCGTCGCTGTGGCACACCGTCTGGTTCACCATCCTGACCACCCCGCCGCTGGTCGTGCTGGCGCTGGTGTTCGCGATGCTGGCCGAACGGGTCCGGCGCGGCCGCTGGTTCTTCCGGCTCGCGTTCTTCCTGCCGTACGTGCTGCCGTCCGCCGTGGTCGCACTGATCTGGATCTGGCTCTACACGCCGGAGCTCGGCCTGCTCAGCAAGGTCGTCACCGGTCTGGGCTTCGCCGAGCCGAACTGGCTGGGCAGCCCGAACCTCGCGATGTGGTCGCTCGCGCTCACCACGGTCTGGTGGACGCTCGGCTTCAACTTCGTGCTCTACCTCGCCGGCCTGCAGGAGATCCCGCGCGAGCTGTACGAGGCGTCGGCGATGGACGGCGCCAGCCCGTGGCAGCAGGTCCGGCGGATCACCCTGCCGATGCTGGGGCGCACCACCCTGCTGGTGGTCGTGCTCCAGGTGATCGCGTCGCTGAAGGTGTTCGACCAGATGTACATCATGACCAGCGGCGGACCGAACTACAGCACCCGCTCGATGCTCGAGTACATCTACGACATGGGCTTCACCGACCTGCGGACCGGGTACGCGGCCGCGGCGTCCACCCTGTTCTTCCTGCTGGTCCTCGCCGTCTCCGCGGTGTGGCTCGTGCTCACCCGCCGCCAGGAACAGAGGTTCTGACCATGACGACCGTCGCCACCGAGGTCACCCAGGCCTCGATCGAACGCCGGACCAGGTTGTTCAACCGGATCTGCGCCGGTGTGCTCATCGCGTTCGCGCTCCTCTGGCTGGTCCCGGTGCTCTGGACCGTGGACACGGCGCTCAAGCCGAACGCCGAGACGACCGAGACCAGCTGGCTCATCCACAACCCGACGCTCGCGTCGTTCACCACCCTGCTCAAGCAGGGCTCCATCTGGAACTGGTACGCGACCAGCTTCATCACCTCGGCCCTCACCGCGGCGGCCACCGTGCTGGTCGCCAGCATGGCCGCCTTCGCGCTGTCGCGCATGCGCTTCAGGTACCGCTGGCCGATCTTCTGGTTCGTGCTGATCGGCATCATGATCCCGCAGCAGGTGCTGATCGTCCCGCAGTTCCGCGAGTTCGGCGCGCTGCACCTGCTCAACACGTACTGGGCGGTGATCCTGCCGCAGATCCCCGCCGCCATCGCCGTCTTCATCTTCAAGCAGTTCTTCGACGGGCTCCCGCGCGACCTCGACGAGGCGGCCCGGGTGGACGGCGCCGGCTTCTTCCGCACGTACTGGCGGGTGGTGATGCCGCTGAGCCGTCCGGTGGTCTCCGCGGTCGGCATCTTCACCTTCGTCTGGAGCTGGAACAACCTGCTCTGGCCGCTGCTGGTGATGAGCAACCCGAAGCTCATGACGATCCCGGTCGGTCTGGCCACGGTCCAGGGCACGTACGGCATCCGGTACGCCGACACCATGGCGTCGGCGATCCTCGGGGCGCTGCCGCTCGTGCTGCTCTTCGTGTTCTTCCAGCGCCGCATCGTCGAAGGCATCGCCGGCACCGGCCTCAAAGGTTAAGCCACGCCTCGTGTGGGGAGCACGGCCGGTCAGGAGGGCCGGACTCCCCACACAACGAAAGGGAGTCCTCGTGCACCACGCCTCACTGGCCATCGATCCCGCCCTCCCGCTCGCCGCCGTCGACCCGCGGCTCTACGGCTCGTTCGTCGAGCACATGGGCCGCTGCGTCTACACCGGCATCTACGAGCCGGGCCATCAGAACGCCACCGAAGACGGCTTCCGTACGGACGTGGCCGACCTGGTCCGCGAACTGGGCGTGCCGATCATCCGGTACCCCGGCGGCAACTTCGTCTCCGGCTACACCTGGGAGGACGGGATCGGCCCGCGCTCGCAGCGGCCCCGCCGGCTCGACCTGGCCTGGCGCTCGATCGAGACCAACCAGGTCGGCGTCGACGAGTTCCTCGGCTGGACCCGGTCGGTCGGCAGTTCCGCGATGATGGCGGTCAACCTGGGCACGCGCGGCGTCGACGCGGCCCGCAACCTGGTCGAGTACTGCAACCACCCGTCGGGCACGTACTGGTCCGATCTGCGCCGGGCCAACGGGGCCGCCGACCCGCACGCGGTCAAGCTCTGGTGCCTCGGCAACGAGATGGACGGCCCGTGGCAGATCGGCCACAAGACCGCCTACGAGTACGCCCGGCTGGCGGCCGAGACGGCCAAGGCGATGCGCCGCGTGGACCCGGCCATCGAGCTCTCCGCCTGCGGCAGCTCCCACCAGCGGATGCCGACCTTCGGCGCCTGGGAGGCCGAGGTTCTCGAGCACACCTACGACGTGGTCGACTACATCTCGCTGCACACGTACTACGAGCAGTTCGGCGACGACCGCGACAGCTTCCTGGCCCGCGCCCACGACCTGGACCGGTTCATCGAGTCGGTGATCGCGACCTGCGACCACGTCGGCGCGAAGCTCGGCAGGTCCAAGAAGATCAACCTGGCGCTCGACGAGTGGAACGTCTGGTACCAGCAGCGGTTCCCGGGCGAGGACAACCTCGAGTGGGCCGAGGCGCCGCGGCTGATCGAGGACACGTACTCGGTGACCGACGCGGTGGTGGTCGGCAACCTGCTGATCTCGCTGCTCAAGCACGCCGACCGGGTCAAGATCGGGTGCCTGGCCCAGCTGGTGAACGTGATCGCGCCGATCCGGTCCGAACCGGGCGGCCCGGCGTGGCGCCAGGCCAGCTTCCACCCGTTCGCGCTGACCTCCCGCTTCGGCCGCGGCACGGTGCTGCGGACGGCCGTGGTCGCGCCCACCCACGAGACGACCGCGCAGGGGGAGGTCCCGCTGCTCGACGCCGTCGCCGTGCAGGACGCGCCGGACGGGGCGGTGACCGTCTTCGCGGTCAACCGTGACCAGCACCAGCCCGTGGTGCTGGAGCTGGACCTGCGCGCCGTGCGGGGCCTGGCGGCCGGGGAGCACACCGCGATCCACGACGAGGATCCCGACGCGGTCAACACCGCCGGGCAGCCCGATCGCGTCACCCCGCGACGGCTCGACGACGTCAAGGTCACCGATGGCCGGGCCACGGTGGTGCTGCCGGCCCTGTCCTGGAGCATGCTCCGCTTCCGATGACGCTATGATCTCCGTACGGAAAGGGGCTCAGGTCCTTTTCCGTACGGCCGGAGTCGCGCGCATTCCATTGACGGATACCGAATTCATCGCGGATCTGGCACGCGAACGGTTCCGGATGCGCACAATACCAACCGTTTCCACTATGGACATCATGGTCCACGCGGGTGCAAGAATACCTCCGTGCCTCGCCGACGGGCGCGAGCGATATTTTCTCCACGGCCGCCCGTGGGGAGGTTTGGGTGACTGGGGCTTCAGACAGCGGTGGTTCGATCGTGCGCCGATTGCAGCTCGGCGCACGCCTGCGTGCCTTGCGCCTGGCCAAGGGTGTCAGCCGGGAGGACGCCGGGTGGGTGATCCGTGCCTCCGAGTCGAAGATCAGCCGGATGGAGCTCGGCCGGGTCAGCTTCAAGGAGCGTGACGTCACCGACCTGCTCACCATGTACGGCGTGGACGACCCGGCCGAGCATCAGCGGCTGCTCGCGCTCACCCGCGAGGCCAACGCGCCGAGCTGGTGGCACACCTACGGCGACGTGCTCGACTCGTGGTTCCAGAACTACCTCGACCTCGAGCAGGCCGCCGAGCTGATCCGCACGTACGAGGTCCAGTTCGTCCCGGGCCTGCTGCAGACCGACGCGTACGCCCGTGCCGTCATCCGGCTCGGCCACGGCAACGCCAGCAGCGGCGAGATCGACCGCCGTGCCGAGCTGCGGATGGCGCGCAAGCACGTGCTCGAACGCCCGGACGCGCCCCGGCTGTGGGCGGTCCTGGACGAGGCGGTGCTGCGCCGGCCGATCGGCGGCTACGAGGTGCTGCGCGAGCAGATCCGTTACCTGATCGAGGTGGGCGACTCCCCGCACGTGCGGCT
>NZ_CAKUCL010000309.1 GCF_934643405.1 uncultured Actinoplanes sp. | reverse complement strand
CCCTGTTCAGACGCCCTCGCCCACGAGTTGTCCACAGGCATGACCCGCCCGTAGTCCCCACCCACACCGCGGTAGAGGACCCGAACCACGCCGCCGAAGGACGCATGCACAACGCTGGTTTGTCAACGTCACGACGAGACGGTTTCGTGCCAACGTTCTCCACACCAATCCACAGGCGTCCACAGGTAGTTATCCCCAGCGGTGGACAACTTGTCGCGCGACAATCCACAGATGTGGACCAACCCTGGGGAAATCGATGTGGACAGACACTCTGCGTGACATCTCTGTCCACCGGTTGGGGAAACGTGTGGACATCCTGTTGAAGGTTCTGGGGACGACGTGCCGGTAGCGTCCCAACGTTGTGCACAGGCCGGGGGACAAACCCGGTGGATATCCGGTGGATAGTCGGTGGACAACGGTGGACAACCGCCGTCGCGTCGAGGACTGTGGACGCAGGCCCGGGTTTGTACCCCGGTTATCCACCTGTGAATCACCGGTGGATAAGCCCGTGACCTGCGCTAACTCGAGTTCTCCACACTATGCACAGGCCCGATGATGACGACTAGAGATTTTTCTAAGACAACAAAAAGAAATCTTCGGCGTTGGGGAAGGTGTGGATGAGCCGCCGACGGCTCTCGTCTCGGACCGCTTCTCAGGCATCGAGCAGAGGCAGCGGCCGGGCTCGCCGCTCGTATGGCTCACTTCGCAGCACCAGGGCCGGGGCCGCACCGGCTTGCTACGAGCAATAGAGTTCGTGGGGGTCACGACCCCTGTAGAGGAAGCGACGCGGAGGACAGCATGAAGTTCCGGGTGGAGCGAGACGCACTCGCCGACGCCGTGGCATGGACGGCGAAGAGCCTGCCCAGCCGGCCGTCGGTGCCGGTGCTCGCCGGCGTCATGCTGCGAGTCACCGACGGCAGGTTGCAGGTCTCCGGCTTCGACTACGAGGTCTCCAGCCAGGTGAGCGTGGAGGTGCAGGCCGACGCCGACGGCGCCGCCCTGGTCTCCGGCCGCCTGCTCGCCGAGATCACCAAGGCTCTGCCGAACAAGCCGGTGGACATCGCCGCGGTCGGCGCGCATCTGGAGCTGGTCTGCGGCAGCGCGCGGTTCACGTTGCCGACGATGCCGGTCGAGGACTACCCCACGCTGCCGGAGATGCCGTCCAGCGCCGGTACGGTCGACGCGGCCGCCTTCGCCGCCGCCGTGGCGCAGGTGGCGATCGCCGCCGGCCGTGACGAGACGCTGCCGATGATGACCGGCGTCCGCATCGAGCTGAACGGATCGTCGATGGCGATGCTCGCCACCGACCGGTACCGGCTGGCCATGCGTGAGATGGAGTGGAACCCGGACGACCCCGGGATCAGCCTGAACGCGCTGGTCCCGGCGAAGACCTTGAACGACACCGCCAAGACGCTCGGCCCGCTGGGCGGGTCGGTGACGCTGGCGCTGTCCCAGGGCAACGCCGGCGAGGGCATGATCGGTTTCGCCGGCGGCACCCGCCGGACGACGAGCCGGCTGCTCGACGGCGCGAACTACCCGCCGGTCCGCTCGCTCTTCCCGGCCAGCCACAACGCCGAGGCCCGGGTGGCCGTCTCGGCCCTCGTCGAGGTGGTCCGCCGGGTCGCGCTGGTCGCCGAGCGCACCACGCCGGTGCTGCTGAGCTTCAACGAGGACGGTCTGGTCGTCGAGGCCGGTGGGACCGAGGAGGCCCGGGCCAGCGAGGCCATGGAGGCCACCTTCACCGGCGAGCCGCTGACCATCGGCTTCAACCCGCAGTACCTGATCGACGGTTTGCAGAACCTCGGTGCTCCGAACGCGCTGTTGTCGTTCGTCGACGCGTTCAAGCCCGCTGTGATCTCCCCCGCAGGCGAAAACGGCGAAATCGTGCCCGGATACCGCTATCTGATCATGCCGATCCGGGTAACGCGCTGATACTGAGGCTGAGAGAAACGCTCATCTAGGGGGAACCACCATGCAGCTTGGCCTTATCGGTCTCGGGCGAATGGGCGGGAACATGCGTGACCGCATCCGCGCCGCGGGCCACGAGGTCGTCGGGTACGACCACCACCCGGAGATCCGGGACGCCGGCTCGCTCGCGGAGATGGTCGAGAAGCTCCAGGCCCCGCGCGTCGTGTGGACCATGGTGCCGGCCGGCGAGATCACCGAGTCGACGATCGACCAGCTCGCCGAACTGCTGTCCGAGGGTGATCTGATCATCGACGGCGGCAACTCGAAGTTCACCGACGACCGTCCGCGCGCCGAGCGGCTCGCCACCAAGGGCATCGGGTACATGGACTGCGGCGTCTCCGGCGGCATCTGGGGCAGCCAGAACGGCTACGCGCTGATGGTCGGCGGTGACGCGAAGCACGTCGAGATGGCTATGCCGATCTTCGAGGCGCTCAAGCCCGCCGGTCCGTACGGTTTCGTGCACGCCGGCCCGGTCGGCGCCGGTCACTACACGAAGATGGTCCACAACGGCATCGAGTACGGCATGATGCAGGCCCTGGCCGAGGGCTGGGAGCTGCTCGAGGCGTCCGAGTACGTGGACAACGTGCCCGGCGCGGTCAAGAGCTGGCGCGAGGGCAGCGTCGTCAAGTCGTGGCTGCTCGACCTGCTGGACCGCGCCCTCGACGGCGACCCGGAGCTGGCCAAGCTCAAGGGCTACGCCGAGGACACCGGTGAGGGCCGCTGGACCGTCGACGAGGCCGTCCGCCTCGCCGTCCCGGCCCATGTCATCGCCGCGTCGCTGTTCACCCGGTTCGAGTCGCGTCAGACCGACTCGCCTGCGATGAAGGCCGTCGCCGCGCTGCGCCAGCAGTTCGGCGGACACGCGGTCATCAGCTAGGCACGCAGAGCTGAGCAGCCCGAACGGCTTCGCCGTACTGCAAGGGAAAGTTTGAGAAATGCACGTACGCCGGGTCGAGCTTGCCGACTTCCGCTCCTACGAGCGGGTGGCGGTGGACCTCGACCCGGGCGTATCGGTCCTGGTCGGCCAGAACGGCATGGGCAAGACCAACCTGATCGAGGCACTGGGCTACGTGGCCACACTGGACAGTCACCGGGTGGCCACCGACGCCCCGCTGGTCCGGGCCGGCGCCGCGTCCGCCGTGATCCGGTGCGCCATCGTCCACGATGGACGTGAACTGCTCGTCGAGCTGGAGATCGTGCCCGGCAAGGCGAACCGGGCCCGGCTCAACCGCTCCCCGGTCCGCCGCCCCCGCGAGATCATCGGCGCGCTGCGGATGGTGCTGTTCGCCCCGGAAGACCTCGAGCTCGTCCGCGGTGACCCGTCCGAGCGGCGGCGCTACCTCGACGACCTGCTCGTCGCCCGTCAGCCGAGATACGCCGGCGTCCGCGCCGACTACGACCGGGTGATCAAACAACGCAATGCGCTGCTGCGTACGGCGTACCTCACCCGCAAGGTCGGCGGCAGCAAGAACACCGATCTGTCCACACTGGCCGTCTGGGACCAGCACCTCGCCCACCACGGCGCCGAGCTGCTCGCCGGGCGCCTGGAACTGACCGCCGCCCTCGGGCCGCACCTGACCAAGGCCTACGACGCGGTGGCGGCCGGCCGGGCGTCGGCCTCGATCGCGTACTCGTCGCCGCTGGGTGACGCCCTGACCCCGGACCGCGGCGCGCTGGAGCAGGCCCTGCTCGCCGCGCTGCAGGAGCGCCGGACCGCCGAGATCGAGCGCGGCGTCACCCTGGTCGGCCCGCACCGCGACGACCTCACCCTGGCCCTGGGCGATTTGCCCGCGAAGGGCTACGCGAGCCACGGCGAGTCCTGGTCGTTCGCGCTCGCGCTGCGCCTGGCCGCCTACGACCTGCTGCGTTCCGACGGCATCGAGCCGGTCCTGGTCCTCGACGACGTCTTCGCCGAGCTGGACGCCGGCCGCCGCGACCGGCTCGCCGCCCTGGTCGCCGACGCCGCTCAGCTGCTGGTCACCTGCGCCGTCCCGGAGGACGTGCCGGCCACCCTGCGCGGCGCCCGCTTCGACGTCACCACGGGATCGGTGACCCGTGCCGGCTGAGAAGGACCGCGAGAACCTGTCCCGGGAGGACCGCGAGGCGCTGTCGCGGGAGCTGTCCCGGGAGCGCCTCGGCAACCTGTCGAACTCCGAGCGCGGCGCGATCGGCGGCGAGTCGTCCGAGCGGTACTTCCCGCGCGCCGCCCGGGAGCGGTCCCTGACCGACGAGAGTCACCCCGGCACCGACGCCGTGCGCTCCGCTGAGCCCGCCGGGGGCCCGGAGGCTGGGTCGACCTTGGACACCGGCGGTTCCGGCGGCGAGAAGGCCGCTGAGGCCGCTTCCGGACCGGAGCTGGCGCGGGCGGTGCTGGACGCCGCGCTCGCCAAGCGCCGGGACGCGGCCGCCCGGGCGCCGCGGCGCCGTTCCGGCGAGGGCACCGGCAAACGGCCGCGCGGCTACTCCGGGCCGGGACCGGATCCGCGCGACCCGCAGCTCTTCGGCGACGTGCTGCAACGCCTGATGCGGGCGCGCGGCTGGGAACGGCCGAAGGCGGAGGCCACGGTCTTCGGTGCCTGGGAGAAGGTGGTCGGGCCGGACATCGCCAAGCACAGCCGGCCGGTGAAGCTGGACGGTGGCGTGCTCACCGTCGAGGCCGAGTCCACCGCCTGGGCGACCCAGCTGCGGTTGCTGACCGGCAAGCTGCTCAAGAGCATCGCCGCGGAGGTGGGCCACAACGTGGTCAACCGCCTGAACATCCACGGCCCGGCCGCGCCGTCGTGGAGCCGGGGCCCGCGCCGCGTCCAGGGCAGAGGGCCGCGCGACACGTACGGGTGACGGTCCACGCGGGTTCCGGGCGCAACCGCTCACGCAGGTCGCCGGGGTGGGCCGGGCGTTCTGGGCGCCCCGCGCCCTGCCCGGACCGCCCCGGCCCTCGGCGTGAGCAGCGGTCCGTACCCACCACCCCGCTACGACATCCGGCTCTTGATCTTTCTAGTAGTCGGCGAAGACCGCGAATCCCCGGTCGGCGCAGCGGCGGTAGAAGCCCGCGAGGATGGCCAGCTCGGAGCGCGCGAAACTCCAGTGCGGAGCGTTGCCGGCGTCGTCGCGCAGGGCGGACAGGCGGTTGTCGAGCCAGCGCAGCTGCTGGTCCGGGAGGCGTCCGGCGGTGACCGCGTTGCGCATGACCTCGCCGACCGAGTCGAAGGTGACCAGGTCACCGTACTTTTCGTGTCCCTCGACGAAGCGCTCCAGACCCCCCGCGATCCACGCGCAGCCGTCCGGGTCGATCACCGGATCCTCGTCCTCGGCGGCGGCATCGGTCGCGTAGAGCACCCCGTCGAGACCCAGCAGAAGATCAACCAATTCCGTGTACGCCGTCGCCCGCACCGTGCCTGTCTTGGCGATGTGCAGCGCCAGCGCCCCGGTGGGCGCGGCGATCTCCGGGGCGTCGGCGACCGCCCCGAAATCGACGAACTCGGCTGGAGCAACCGGGTCGTAGTACTGGTTCGTCCGGGGCCAGTGCACCGCGACGTTCTCCAGCCCCTTGTCGTGCGCCATCTGGGGCCACCCCTCCTCGACCTGCCTCGCGGCCGCCCGGCCATGCACCGGCCCGCGCGGGCAGAGGTTACGACACAAACGCCCGCCGTTGGGAGGCAGTGTCGCAGCGCGTGGCCGGACCGTGCGGAAGGCGCGCCCTCACGAGCGGCAGCCGGATCAGTTGTCGTTGCCGCGGGGTGGCCATTCCGTGTAGGGGAGGACGCAGGAGGCAGGCTCGGCGCGGCTACGGCAATCTGAGGCACCCGGACGGGGTGCCGGACCCTCGCCAACTCGATTCGACGGAGTAGAATCGATGACGACCGGGAAAACTCGGCGCGCAGGCGACACGGTGCCCAACATGGTGACTCCGTGTCGTCACGCTACGCGGTTTTTCCAGCCGATCACGATCCGCGGGCCTGCCGCGGCGACCGGCGAGCACGGTTCCACCGGTGGTCCGCTCATCTCCGCGGCTGTCATGTGGTTCGCCCTGCGCGCCGGGCTGCGCCGCGCGACCCGCCGAACCCGTGCGGGGCTCGCGAGGGCCCGGCACGAGAAGGTGGCCGAGGGTGGCAGAGAAGAAGCAGGAGTACGGCGCCGATTCGATCACGGTGCTGGAAGGCCTCGAGGCGGTTCGCAAGCGCCCCGGTATGTACATCGGTTCGACCGGCGAGCGGGGTCTGCACCACCTCGTGTGGGAGGTGGTCGACAACGCGGTCGACGAGGCGCTCGCCGGTTACTGCGACACCATCGACGTGATCCTGCTGGCCGACGGTGGCGTCTCGGTCACCGACAACGGCCGTGGTTTCCCCGTCGACCTGCACCCCAAGCTGAAGAAGCCGGGCGTCGAGGTGGCGCTGACCGTGCTGCACGCCGGCGGCAAGTTCGACGGCAAGGCGTACGCGGTGTCCGGCGGCCTGCACGGCGTCGGCGTCTCGGTGGTGAACGCGTTGTCCACCCGGATGGCCGTGGAGATCCACAAGTCCGGCTTCGTGTGGCGGCAGAAGTACTCGATGTCCAAGCCGGGCCCGCTGGACAAGGGCGAGCCGACCGACAAGACCGGCTCGACGGTGCAGTTCTGGCCGGACCCGACGGTCTTCGAGACGGTCGAGTTCGACTTCCAGACGATCTACCGGCGTCTCCAGGAGATGGCGTTCCTCAACCGCGGGCTGACCATCAACCTGACCGACGAGCGGCCCGGCTTCCTGGACGAGAACGGCGAGGCGCGCCGGATCACGTTCATGTACGCCGGTGGCATCTCCGACTTCGTGCGTCACCTCAACGCCACCAAGAACCCGATCCACAAGACGGTGATCGAGTTCGGCGCCGAGGACAACGAGGCGCGGATGGCCGTCGAGATCGCCATGCAGTGGAACGAGTCGTACGGCGAGTCGGTCTACACCTTCGCGAACCGGATCAACACGCACGAGGGCGGCACCCACGAGGAGGGCTTCCGGGCCGCGCTGACCGGTGTCGTCAACCGGTACGGCAAGGACAAGAAGCTGCTCAAGGGCGACCAGAACCTCTCCGGCGAGGACATCCGTGAGGGCCTCGCCGCGATCATCTCGGTCACCCTGGCGAACCCGCAGTTCGAGGGCCAGACCAAGACGAAGCTCGGCAACACCGACATGAAGAGCTTCGTGCAGAAGGTCGCCAACGAGCAGCTCGCCGACTGGTTCGACCGTAACCCGGCCGAGGCGAAGTCGATCATCATGAAGGCCGACCAGGCCGCGCGGGCGCGGATCGCCGCGCAGCAGGCGCGCAAGCTGGCCCGGCGCAAGTCGCTGCTGGAGTCCGGCTCGATGCCGGGCAAGCTGGCCGACTGCCAGTCCACCGACCCGCAGGTGTCCGAGCTGTTCATCGTCGAGGGCGACTCGGCCGGCGGCTCGGCCAAGCAGGGCCGGGACAGCCAGATCCAGGCCATCCTGCCGATCCGCGGCAAGATCCTGAACGTGGAGAAGGCCCGGATCGACCGGGTGCTGAAGAACAACGAGGTCCAGGCGCTGATCACCGCGCTCGGCACCGGCATCCACGACGACTTCGACATCGCCAAGCTGCGCTACCACAAGATCGTGCTGATGGCCGACGCCGACGTCGACGGCCAGCACATCCAGACGCTGCTGCTGACCCTGCTGTTCCGCTTCATGCGGCCGCTGGTCGAG
>NZ_CAKUCL010000308.1 GCF_934643405.1 uncultured Actinoplanes sp. | reverse complement strand
CTGCTGGCCCGTGTCGCGGACCGGTCCGCGCCGCCCGCGCTCGCCTCACCGCCCTGCTCGGCCTCGCCGGGCCAGATCCGGCGGTGGTGGGCCGGCCTCGGCCCGGCCGGGCGGGAGTGGCTGCTGGCCGCCGAACCGGCGTGGCTCGGCTCGCTGGACGGCATCCCGGCGGCCGACCGCGACACCGCGAACCGGCTGGTGCTCGACGATCGGCGCGCCGAGGTCGACCGGCAGCTCGTCGCGGCGGACCGGCACGACCGGGATCGGCTGCGGGGTCTGCGGCGAGGGCTCGACGCGCTGGCCGACCGCCTGTCCGCGAGCGACGGCCCCCGGGCATACCTGGTGCGCCTCGACCTGGCCGAGGAGGGCCGTGTCGTGGTCGCGATCGGCGACCCGGACCGCGCCGCCAATGTCGTGACCCACGTGCCGGGCATGACCGCCGACCTGGCCTCGGTCGGCGGCGAGCTGACCCGGGCCGAGCGGGTGGCCGAGCGGGCCACCGAGCTGGGGCCGGCGGCGGCGACCAGCGCCGTGCTGTGGCTCGGTTACGACGCGCCCGATTTCGTCGACGAGGCGGCGAGCGCGCGCCGGGCCGAGGCCGGCGCGCCGGCTCTGCGCCGCTTCCAGGAGGGGTTGCGGGCCACGCACGACGGCCCGGCCGCCCGGCAGACGGTGATCGGGCACAGCTACGGCTCGCTGGTGGTCGGCAAGGCGGCCGTCGCAGCGGGCCTGGCCGCCGACAACGTGGTCTTCGTCGGATCGCCCGGCGTGGGCGTCGGCTCGGTGCGGGACCTCGGAGTGCCGCCCGATCGGGTCTGGTCGTCGACCTCGCGCAGCGACGTCATCCAGTACGCCGCGGTCGCACCCGGTGGCCTGGCTCGTGACGTGGCGCTGGCCGCGGCGCTGCCGGGCGCGGGGCCGTTGATCGCCTTCGGGCGGCCGGAGAACGATCTGTGGTTCGGGCGCAACCCGAGCGATCCGGCGTTCGGCGCTCGGGTGTTCGCGAGCGAGGCGGGCGGCGGTCACCTGGGTTACTGGGATCGCGGCCGGCCCGCCCTGGACACGCTCGCCGCCATCACGCTGGGAGCGGCGTGATGGCGGCGGGACGGGTCAGCTCACTCGACCGTGACCGACTTGGCCAGGTTCCGCGGCTGGTCCACGTCGTGGCCGCGGGCGGCGGCGATCTCGCACGCCAGGATCTGCAGCGGCACCGTGGTCATCAGCGGCGCGAGCAGCGTCGGCGTGTGCGGCACCGGGATCAGGTGGTCGGCGTAGGCCTTCACGCCGTCGTCGCCCTCCTCGGCGATCACGATGGTCCGGGCGCCGCGGGCGCGCACCTCCTGGATGTTGGAGACGACCTTGTCGCGCATGACGCCGCGGCCGGCCGGCGACGGCACCACGCACACCACCGCGGTGCCCTCGTCGATCAGGGCGATCGGGCCGTGCTTCAGCTCACCGGCGGCGAAGCCCTCGGCGTGCATGTAGGCGAGTTCCTTCAGCTTCAGCGCGCCTTCCAGGGCGACCGGGAAGCCGACGTGCCGGCCGATGAAGAGAACGGTCGAGGCGGTCGACAGTTCGCGGGCCAGCGCACGCACCTCCTCCATCCGGCCCAGCAGCTCCCGGAGGGCGTCCGGGGTGCCGCTGAGCTTCTCCACCACGGCCGCGACCTCGTCGGCGTACATGACGCCGCGGATCTGGGCGAGGTGCAGGCCGATGAGGTAACAGGCGACCAACTGGGTGAGGAACGCCTTGGTCGAGGCCACCGCGATCTCCGGCCCGCCGTGCGTGTAGAGCACCGCGTCGGACTCGCGCGGGATGGTCGAGCCGTTGGTGTTGCAGATCGCCAGGACCCGGGCCTTCTGCTCCTTGGCGTGGCGCAGCGCCATCAGCGTGTCCATCGTCTCGCCGGACTGGCTGATCGCGATGACCAGCGTGGAGCGGTCGAGGATCGGGTCGCGGTAGCGGAACTCGCTGGCCAGCTCCACCTCGCACGGGATGCGCACCCAGTGCTCGATGGCGTACTTGGCGACCATGCCGGCGTGGTAGGCGGTGCCGCAGGCGATGATGAAGACCTTGTCGACGTCGCGCAGGTCCTGGTCGGTGAGGCGCACCTCGTCCAGGACGATGTCGCCGCGGTCGGAGAGCCGGCCCAGCAGGGTGTCCGCGATGGCCTGCGGCTGCTCGGCGATCTCCTTGAGCATGAAGTAGTCGTAACCGCCCTTCTCGGCGGCCGACGAGTCCCAGTCGATGTGGTACTGCTTGCCCTTGGCGGGCTCCCCGTCGAAACCGGTGATCGCGATGTCGTCCGGGGTGATCAGGACGACCTGGTCCTGACCCAGCTCGATCGCCTCGCGGGTGTGCTCGATGAACGCGGACACGTCGCTGGCCAGGAAGTTCTCGCCGTCGCCGCGGCCGACCACGAGCGGCGAGTTGCGGCGGGCGGCGACCACGGCGCCGGGCACCCGGGCGTCGACGGCCAGCAGGGTGAAGGCGCCCTCCAGCCGGCGCACCGTGCGGCGCATGCCCTCGGCCAGCAGCTCCGGGCCCTCGAGCGCACCGGACTCGCGCAGCGCGTGCAGTTCGGCGGCGAGCAGGTGGGCCGCGCACTCGGTGTCGGTGTCGCTGATGAACTCCACGCCGGTCGCCTCGAGCTCGGCGCGCAGGCGGGAGAAGTTCTCGATGATGCCGTTGTGGATGACCGCGACCTGGCCGTCGGCCGAGAGGTGCGGATGCGCGTTGCGGTCGGTCGGTCCGCCGTGCGTGGCCCACCGGGTGTGCCCGATCGCTGTGGAACCGGTGGCGATGGCGTCGCCGGACCGCTCGGCCAGGGCCTTCTCCAGGTTGGCCAGCTTGCCAGCCTTCTTCTCGGTCAGGACGGTGTCGGTGTCGACGACGGCGACGCCCGCGGAGTCATACCCGCGGTACTCCAGCCGGCGCAGGCCGTCGAGGACGATGCTGAGCGCCGGACGACCGCCGACGTAACCCACGATGCCACACATGGGAGGCAGCGTAGCGAACCTCCGCTCATGAGTCATGCGCGAGAAGCACCCTTTCGAGCATCCATCCTGCGCAAAAGGAGCCCGAAAATCGCTGTACCGACGCCGATCGGCTGGCGCGGACGGCGTACTGTCGGCTATCGCGCCGCCACCCAAGCGTTCGCATCGGGAGTGACGTTGAGCAACTCTTCTCAGCCCGGCCACCAGCGGCCGGAGCAAGATCCAGCAGCGAGCCCGCTCAGCGCGCCGGACGGCACCAGCCCGCCGGCCGAGCCACCGGCCGGCGCGCCGCCGGCCCAGCCGTGGCCCACCCCATCGGGTGACCCGCTGTCCTCCCAGCAGTTCCCACCCAGGGCGTACGAGCCACCCGCGCCACCGCAGCCACCCGGCTACGCAGCGGCGCCGGAAGCGGGCGCCTCGGGAGCACCGAGGACGGGAACGGCGGGGGCTTCGGGAGCGTCAGGGCGCGGCCGGAGCGGCGGGCGCCGCGGGAGCGCCGAGCCCGTCCTATGCGCCGGGCCAGGCGGCCGTGTCCGGGCCGGGCGGTGTGGGGCCCGAATATCCGCCGACGACGGAGTTTCCCACCACGCCATGGCCGGAGGGCCCGGTCAATTACGCGCCGCCGGGCTACGCCCCCGACTACGGCATGCCCGACCACAGCGCCTCCGGCTACCGCGCTCCTGGCCACGGCGGCCTTGACCACAGCGGCCACGGCCCGGGCTACCCACCGCCGCCATATCAATCTGCGGGCTACCCCGTCCCGGACTATCAGCCGCAGCCGCAGCCGGCGCCGCGCAAGAGCAGCGCACCGATCGTGGCGGTGATCGTCGCGGTCACTCTCTTGCTCTGCGGCGGCGTGGTCACGGCGGGCATCCTGATTGTCCGCAATGTCGCGGACCGTGCCAAGGAATCGGTCGCGCCGATCAACAATCTGCCCACGGCGGTTCCGGAGCTGCCCGGTGTGCCCACCGACCTGCCGACCGCCGACGGGCACACCGTCAAGGTGACGTACGAGGTGACCGGTGACGGGCCGGCCCAGATCCTCTACCTGACGAAGCTCGGCGACCGGCCCACCGTGCTCGACAGCGTCAAGCTGCCGTGGCGGTTCAGCACGGAGGTCGAGACCCCCGTCCTGCTGTCGGTCTCGGCCACTCGGGTGGACCCCTCGGAGGGGACGATCACCTGCCGCGCGCTGGTGGACGGCAAGGAGGTCAAGAAGAACACGTCCGCGTCGGGGAACATCGGCACCACGGCCTTCTGCGCCCACCTGGCCGTCGACTGAGCGAAACCGGAGACAGCAACCCGTGACGAGCGATCCCCTCGTCGAACGGATGCGTCCGTTCGGCACCACGATCTTCACCGAGATGTCCGCGCTCGCCGTGCGGACCGGCTCGATCAACCTGGGCCAGGGCTTCCCCGACACCGACGGTCCGCCGGAGATGCTCGCGGCGGCGGCCGAGGCGCTGCGCACCGGCGCGAACCAGTACCCTCCGCTGCCCGGCATCCCCGCCCTGCGGTCCGCTATCACCGCGCACGAGCAGCGGTTCTGGGGGCTGACCCGGGACCCGGACAGCGAGGTCGTGGTGACCGCGGGCGCGACCGAGGCGGTCGCGGCCGCGATCCTGGGACTGTGTGAGCCGGGCGACGAGGTCGTGTGTTTCGAGCCGTACTACGACTCGTACGCGGCTTCGATCACGCTGGCCGGCGCGGTCCGGCGCCCGGTGACTTTGCGGCCCGGCCCGACCGGGCGATACGTGTTCGACGAGGGTGAACTGCGGGCCGCGTTCGGGCCGCGGACCCGGCTGGTGCTGCTCAACTCGCCGCACAATCCCACCGGCAAGGTGTTCACCACGCCCGAGCTGCGGGTGATCGCCGAGCTGTGCCAGGAGTACGACACGTACGCCGTGACCGACGAGGTCTACGAGCACCTGGTCTTCACCGATGCCGCGGAGCAGCACGTGCCGCTGGCCGGCCTGCCCGGGATGCACGACCGCACCCTGCGCATCTCGTCCGCCGGCAAGACGTTCTCGTGCACCGGCTGGAAGGTCGGCTGGGCCACCGGCCCGGCGCCGCTGGTTTCCGCGGTGCAGCGGGTCAAACAGTTCCTGACCTTCGTCAACGCCGGGCCGCTGCAACCCGCGGTCGCCGTCGCGCTCGCCCTGCCCGACGGATACTTCGACCGTTTCCGCGCCGAGCTCGAGGCCCGCCGCGACCGCCTGGTGGCCGGTCTGGTCGAGGCCGGCTTCGGGGTGCTGCCGTCCGAGGGCACGTATTTCGTGACCGCGGACATCACCCCACTGGGCGGCACCGACGGCATCGAGTTCTGCCGCACGCTGCCCGAGCGCAGCGGCGTGGTGGCCGTCCCGACCCAGGTCTTCTACGACAACAAAGAGGCCGGGCGGCACCTCATCCGGTTCGCCTTCTGCAAGCGCGAGGAGGTCATCGACGACGCGGCCCAGCGCCTGGCCAAACTGAGCCGCCGCGCCTGACCCCGGCACCACGCCGCGGCACCGTCGGCGGCCGAGCCGAGCGGGCCGGCCCGGCGACGCCCGCCGGGCCGGCAGAAGCAAGGGCCGGCGCAAGCAGAGGCCGGCGCAAGCAGAGGCCGGCACGCGCAAGGGCCGCCGGGCCGGCGCAAGCAAGGGCCCGTGCGGCCCGGCGGTGACGCGGATCAGGCGGTCGGGCTCGCCGCCCGGACCTCGGCGGCGATGCGCTCGGCCACGGCGCGGGCGTGGTCCTCGGTGGCGGCCTCGACCATCACGCGGACCAGCGGCTCGGTGCCGGACGGGCGCAGCAGCACGCGGCCGGTCTCGCCCAGCTCGGCCTCGGCCGCGGCGACCGCGGCGAGGACGGCGGGGGCGGCGGCGCCGGCGGCGCGGTCGCCCACGCGGACGTTGATCAGGACCTGGGGCAGCTTGTGCACGACCGCGGCCAGATCTGCCAGGGACTTGCCGCTCGCGGCCAGCTGGGCCATCAGGTGCAAGCCGGTCAGGACGCCGTCGCCGGTGGTGGCGTAGGCCGGCATCACGATGTGGCCGCTCTGCTCGCCACCCAAGGACAGGCCGCCGACGTTCAGCTCCTCGAGCACGTAGCGGTCCCCGACCTTGGTCTCGATCAGGCGGATGCCGGACTGCTTCATCGCGATGCGCAGGCCGAGGTTGCTCATCACGGTCGCGACCAGGGTGTTGTCGGTCAGCGTGCCGGCGTCGCGCATCGCCAGGGCCAGGATCGCCATGATCTGGTCGCCGTCGACGATCTCGCCGGAGGCGGTCACGGCCAGGCAGCGGTCGGCGTCGCCGTCGTGGGCGATGCCCAGGTCGGCGCCGTGCTCGACCACCGCGTCGCGCACCTTCTCCATGTGCGTCGAGCCGCACCCGTCGTTGATGTTCAGGCCGTCCGGGTCGGCGTGGATCGCGATGACCTCGGCGCCGGCCTCCTCGTACGCCACCGGGGCGACGTCACTGGCCGCCCCGTTCGCGCAGTCGACCACGACCTTGATCCCGTCCAGCCGGTGCGGCGTCGACGCGACCAGGTGCTTCACGTAGTGGTCGGCGCCGTCGATCAGGTCGTTGACCCGGCCGATCCCGGCACCGGTGGGCCGTCCGACCAGCCCGTGCCCGTCCTCGATCGCCTTCTCGATGCGCTCCTCGAGCTCGTCCGGCAGCTTGGTCCCACCGGCCGCGAACAGCTTGATCCCGTTGTCCGGCATCGGGTTGTGCGACGCCGACAGCATCACGCCGAGGTCGGCCTGGGTCTGCGCGACCAGGTAGGCGACGGCCGGAGTGGGCAGCACACCGACCCGCACGACGTTGGCGCCCGCGCTGGTCAGGCCGGCGACCACGGCCGCCTCGAGCATCTCGCCGCTGGCCCGCGGGTCACGCCCGACGATGGCGAGCGGCTGATGACTGCTGTCGCTCTCGACCAGGACGCGGGCGGCGGCGACCGCAACCGACAGAGCCAGTTCCGGAGTGAGATCGCCGTTCGCGAGCCCGCGTACGCCGTCGGTGCCGAACAGTCGCCCCATGGCGGCTTCCTTTCAGCGGTCGTCCCAGATACAGGATGGACCGGGTGCGTTGAGGAATGGGGTAGGAAACGCAAAACGGCCGAGCCCGCCCCTCCGTGGGAGGGAGCGAACCCGGCCGTCTGTCAGACCCGGCGCAAAATCAGCGCTTCGAGTACTGCGGAGCCTTACGGGCCTTCTTGAGACCGTACTTCTTGCTCTCCTTGACGCGGGCGTCACGGGTGAGGAAGCCGGCCTTCTTCAGGGCGGGACGGTCGTCGGGGTCGCTCGTGATGAGCGCCCGGGCGATGCCGAGACGGAGCGCACCGGCCTGGCCGGTGATGCCGCCGCCACGCAGGTTCGCGATGACGTCGAACTGCTCGGCCTTCTCGGCGGTGCTCAGCGGCTCACGGATGAGCTGCTGGTGCACCTTGCTCGGGAAGTAGTTCTCCAGGTCGCGGCCGTTGCAGACGATCTTGCCGGTGCCGGGCACGAGCCGGACGCGGACGATGGCCTCCTTGCGGCGGCCGACGGTCTGGATGGGACGGTCACCCGGGCGCGGAGCGCGGACCGGAGCCGGTGCCGGCGTCTCGACCACGACGACCGTCTCAGCGGGCTCCTCGACGACCTCGGGCTCGATGATGTCGGACATGCTGCTGCCTTCTCCCGCGCTCACTGCGCGATCTGGGTGATTTC
>NZ_CAKUCL010000307.1 GCF_934643405.1 uncultured Actinoplanes sp. | reverse complement strand
TTCAACGTGCTGCACCCGATGGGCTTCGACGCGTTCGGCCTGCCCGCCGAGCAGTACGCGGTGCAGACCGGCACCCACCCGCGGGTCACCACCGAGGCGAACATCGAGCGGTATCGGGGGCAGCTGCGCCGGCTGGGCCTGGCGTACGACGACCGCCGCACCTTCGCGACCACCGACCCGGACTACTACCGGTGGACCCAGTGGATCTTCCTGCAGGTCTTCAACTCGTGGTTCGACCCGCGGATCCGCAAGGCGCGTCCCATCTCCGCGCTGATCAGCGAGTTCGAGGCCGGCACGCGGGCCACGCCGGACAAGCCGTGGGCGGAGATGTCCGCGGTCGAGCGCCGCAAGCTGATCGACGGCCACCGGCTGGCCTACGTCAGCGAGGCCCCGGTCAACTGGTGTCCCGGCCTGGGCACGGTGCTGGCGAACGAGGAGGTCACGCCGGACGGGCGCAGCGAGCGCGGCAACTTCCCGGTCTTCAAGCGGAACCTGAAGCAGTGGATGATGCGGATCACGGCGTACGGGGATCGCCTGGTCGAGGATCTGGACACGCTGGACTGGCCGGAGCCGGTGAAGCTGATGCAGCGCAACTGGATCGGCCGGTCGCGCGGCGCGCACGTCGACTTCGCCACCGCGGACGGCAGCACGATCACCGTCTTCACCACCCGCCCGGACACGCTGTTCGGCGCGACGTACATGGTGCTGGCGCCGGAGCACGAGCTGGTCTCCGAGATCGTCCCCGACGCCTGGCCGGAGGGCACCCGCCCGGCCTGGACCGGCGGCGCCGCGACCCCGGCCGAGGCGGTCGCGAAGTACCGCGCCGAGGCCGCCGCGAAGACCGAGGAGGAGCGCACCGCCGACGCCAAGGCCAAGACCGGCGTCTTCATCGGGGCGTACGCGGTGAACCCGGTCAACGGCGCGCACCTGCCGATCTTCATCGCCGATTACGTGCTGGCCGGCTACGGCACCGGCGCGATCATGGCGGTGCCCGGCCAGGACGAGCGGGACTGGGCGTTCGCCGAGGCCTTCGATCTGCCGATCATCCGGACCGTGCGGGCGCCGGAGGGCTTCGAGGGCGCGTTCACCGGCGACGGCCCGGCGATCAACAGCGACTGGCTGGACGGCAAGCACGTCACCGAGGCCAAGGCCGCCATGATCGAGTGGCTGGAGCAGCACGGGCACGGCAAGGGCGCCACCACCTTCCGGCTGCGCGACTGGCTGTTCAGCCGGCAGCGGTACTGGGGCGAGCCGTTCCCCATCGTCTACGACGAGACCGGCCTGCCGGTGGCGCTGCCCGACTCGATGCTGCCGGTCGTGCTGCCCGACGTGGACGACTTCTCGCCGCGCACCTTCGACCCGGAGGACGCGGACAGCGAGCCGGAGACGCCGCTGTCGCGCAAGCGGGACTGGGTCGAGGTCGAGCTGGACCTGGGCGACGGGCCGAAGAAGTACACCCGCGAGACCAACACCATGCCGCAGTGGGCCGGATCCTGCTGGTACGAGCTGCGGTACCTGGACCCGGGCAACGACAAGGCGCTGGTCGACCCGGACAACGAGGCCTACTGGATGGGCCCGCAGCGCGACGGCGACTCCGGCGGCGTCGACCTGTACGTCGGCGGCGTGGAGCACGCCGTGCTGCACCTGCTGTACGCCCGTTTCTGGCACAAGGTCCTGTACGACCTGGGCCACGTCTCGTCGTTCGAGCCGTTCCGCAAGCTGTACAACCAGGGCTACATCCAGGCGTACGCGTACCAGGACGACCGTGGCTTCTACGTGCCCGCCGAGGAGGTCGTCGAGCGCGACGGCAAGTACTTCCACGGCGACCAGGAGGTCGTGCGCAGCTACGGCAAGATGGGCAAGTCGCTGAAGAACGTCGTCACCCCCGACGAGATGTGCGACCAGTACGGCGCCGACACGTTCCGGGTGTACGAGATGGCGATGGGCCCGCTGGACGTCTCCCGCCCCTGGGAGACGCGTGCCGTGGTGGGCTCGCAGCGGTTCCTGCAGCGCGTGTGGCGCCTGGTGGTCGACGAGGAGACCGGCGCCGTACGGGTGTCCGACGAGCCGTTGGAGCCGCAGGTCCGCAAGCATCTGCACCGCACCATCGCGGGCGTCCACGAGGACATGGACGAGCTGCGGTTCAACACGGCCATCGCCAAGCTGATCGAGCTGACCAACACGCTGACGCCGCTGCCGGTGGCGTCGCGGGAGGCGGTCGAACCGCTGGTGCTGATGCTGTCGCCGTTCGCGCCGCACATGGCCGAGGAGCTGTGGGCACGGCTGGGGCACGAGGGCACGCTGGCCTACACGGAGTTCCCGGTGGCCGACCCGGAGCAACTGCGGGCCGAGTCGGTGACCTACCCGGTGCAGGTCAACGGCAAGGTGCGCGGACGGGTCGAGGTGTCACCGGAGGCGCTGGAGCCGGAGATCCGGTCGGCGGCGCTGGACGCGGTGGCCGAGGTGCTGGCCGGACGCGAGCCGAAGAAGGTCATCGTGGTGGCCGGCCGCCTGGTCAGCGTCGTCGTCTGAGGCCGGGGACGTCTTCCGGCCGTACGGGAGAAGCGCCTGCGGCCGGGGGCGTCCCCCGCCGTACGGGAGAAGCGAGAAAGCCCGCCGCAAGCGATGCGGCGGGCTTTCGGCTTGCCAGGGTCAAGCGGTGGCGGTGGCGGTGGCGCGCCGGGCCGAACGCTTCCAGCGCCACACGATGGTGGTGGTGAGCACGAAGCCGATCAGCGCGGGCGCCAGCGTCAGCGGGCTCATTTCACCCGGCTTGACCACCGCGGCGCCGATCACCGCGTAGGAGACCGCGGACGGGATCGACGCCAGCGTGGTGCCGAGCAGGTAGCGCTTGCGGCAGACGCTCGTGGTGCCGTAGGCGTACCCGATCAGACCGAACGGCGCGAGCGGGAGGAAACGCACCAGAAGCACCGCGGCGAGCCCGCGACGGTTGAGCCAGCCGTCCAGACGCTGGAGGCGGCCGCCGGCGCGGGCGGACAGGGCGCCGCGACCGGCCCAGCGGCCCGCGTAGTAGGTGCAGACGGCGGCGATGACCGCGGCCGCCAGCGCGGTGGCCGCACCGGTCGCCGCGCCGAGCAGGGCGCCGCACGCCATCGTGATGGCCGTGCGCGGCACCAGGACCGACAGGAGCAGACCGCCGATCACCGCGATCGCCACGGCCGCCGCCGGCCCGAGACTGGCGATGCCGTCCGCTATGTCGCGGAGGGGCAGCACGGCCGCCGCGACCCCGAGGGCGGCGACGAAAACACCGAGCAGGCCGAACCGGACAAATCGCCGCTTACCAGCAGTGCGCGAAGGAGCGGGCGCGGAGGCGATCAGGACGTCGGTCATGCAGGCTTTTCCCCTCGTCGGTTCAGGCTTGACGTGGCGTTGCGGCAACGAGCCTCTCGGCTCTCAGGCGCTCCGCCCAGGTGTCATCGACCGGAGCAAGGCTATCCGCGCCGATCGCCCAACGCAGTAGCAGATCGGCTATCGCTGGGTTGCGAGCGAGCGCCGGCCCGTGCGAGTACGACCCGAGGATCTTGCCGTGCCAGGCGCCCTCGGTGTGCCCGTCGTTGCCGATGCCGCCGGTCACCGAGGCCAGCGGGGCGACGCCCGGCCCCAGGTGGGTGCGGCCGCCGTGGTTCTCGAAGCCGGTCAGCGGCGGCAGTCCCAGGCGCGGATCGATGTCGCCGCGAAGCTCGCCGACCGCCCGGGTCTCGCCCCGGTCGGAGTGCAGATCGAGCAGCCCGAGGCCGGCACATTTCGTCCCCTTGGCGAAGAACGAGTGACCGAACAGCTGGTATCCGGCGCAGATGGCCAGAACCGCGGCGCCCTGGTTCACCGCGCGGTGCAGACCACCGTCGTTGATCAGCCGCTGGGCCGCGAGCGCCTGCGGACCGTCCTCGCCGCCGCCGATCAGATAGATGTCCGCGCTCGACGGCATCGGCTGGTCGGAGCGGACCTCGTAGGTCTCCACCGGGATCCCGCGCATCGCCGCGCGGCGGGCCAGGATGAGCATGTTGCCCCGGTCGCCGTAGGTCGACAGCAGATCGGGGTAGATCCACACGATCCGCAGCGTGCTGTCAGTTGACACGGTCCAACTCCGCTCGGATGTCCTGGAACGCCGTGTAGTTGGCGATCACCTCGAGGCGGCCGGGCGGTACACCCTGGATCGCCTCGTTGAATGTAAGCACGTGCCGGAACGGGATTCCGTTCACCTCGAGGCGGACCGCGAGGTCGTACGCGCGGTCGCCGGTGATCAGCACCGGCCGGTCGCGCAGCGGCGAGAAGTCGACGTCGTACAGCCAGGAGGTGTCCAGGCCGTCCGGGTCGCGGGCGTTGACGGACAGCAGTGTGGGTGCCTGCTCGGCCATGTCGAACGCCTCCAGCCAGCTTGCCGGATTCTTCGCCAGCAACAGCCGGACGTTGCGTCCGTCGCGGTCGACCTGAGCGTACCGGCCGGCGATCGACGTCACCGTGGCCAGCCGGGGGAGTGCCTCGATCGGGCGTACGCCGAACTCGGCCGCGACCGCCAGGGCGGTGGCCGCGTTGCCCAGGTTGACCCGGCCGGGCAGCTGCAGCTTCACCAGGTGCCAGTCGCCGCGCGGGTCGATCACGCCGTCGTCCTCGACCTGCCACTGCGGACGCGGGCGGCGCAGCCAGCAGCCGGTGCACCACCAGTCGCCGTTGGCCCGCTCGATCGGGTGGCCGCTCTCCGGGCAGACCCAGGAGTCGTCGTTCCACCGCTGGCCCGCGCTGAACCAGGTGACGTGCTGACTGCCGCTGGCCGCCCAGACCACCAGCGGGTCGTCGGAGTTGGCCACCACCCGGATGTCCGGGTGACCGGCCAGCGCCGTACGCCACAGCTGGGCCATCATCGCGACCTCTTTGGCCCGGTCGAGCTGGTCGCGGGAGAGGTTGAGCAGCGCCACCACCCGCGGGGTCGTCTCGTCGATGACCCGGGCCAGATAGTGCTCGTCGACCTCCAGCACCGCGAACGGCGTGGAACCCGCCTTCGCCAGCGCCGAGGTGTGCCCGGTCGGCATGTTGGCGCCGAACGAGTTGGACGCCACCCGGCCGAGCGCCTGCATCGCCGCGTGGGTGAGCCGCGTCGTCGTGGTCTTGCCGTTGGTGCCCGAGACCAGCGCGATGGCGCGGCCGGACGCCAGATGGCTCAGCAGCTCCGGATCGATTTTGAGACCGATCCAGCCACCGATGACCGAGCCGTCGCCGCGTCCCGCGGCCCTGGACAGCGCGGCCGCGGTCTTCGACACGGAGGTCGCGACCTTGGCGCGCAAAGGCATCTTCCCGTCCGTCACGGCGACGAGGGTACCGGACCGCCCGTGACCGGATTTTGGCTGGCCGTCCTTCGTCCGGGTTCCGTGACGGCCAGGTGGCCGGTCAATTGTGTGTTCTGATTCACCCGTAACCTTCGACATCCTGTGATGCGCATGTCGCGATGGGTACTGGCATTTCAGTTCCGTCGCCACCAAAACGGACAGCGATCCCTATGCCAAACACGTTCCGTAGCCGATCGGCTCCCGACGATCTTTTAAATTTTCAGGTAGCAAGGTTGGGCCGGCGGCGACCCGCCGACTCGCAACGATCAGGCTCACGCCGAGCCCTGCCCCGGGCCGATCGAAGCGACCACCGCAAGCACGACCACAAAGGCATATGGGGGCAGGGACGGGGGACCCAGATTCGGTCCGCTCCGCGCCACCCGCTCCGGTGGCGCACGGGGCAACCTCGGGGTGAAGCCGCTCAGGCGGCCGGGCAACCTTCCCGCCCGAACCCGACAGCTAACCTCGCAGGCGTGCCGGAGGGATATCTCTACCGTGCACGAACACAGTTCGAGCCGGCGTCGACGCATGTTCGGCGGCACCGGCACTCTCGCACTGTCCCTGGGTCTCTGCCTCTGCGCCGGGCAGCTGGTGTCCACTCCGGCCGCCAGCGCCGCAACCCCCACGAAGGTCGTCCAGGCGGCCGCCGTGGCAAAGGCAAAGCCCTCGATCCAGACGAAGTACAGCACCCGAACGCTGAGGTCCGGATCTTCGGTCAAGGTGACCGCCAAGGTGTTCAACCCCGCGAACGGCAAGGCTCTGTCCGGCTCGGTCCGCCTCCAGGCGTACCGCTCCGGCAAGTGGATCAACTGGGGCGGCGCCAAGAAGCTGTCCCACGGCGCCACGTCGTTCTCCGCGGCGCCGAAGATCAGCGGCTACTTCCGCGTCTACTACACCGGTAACGGCAGCTTCAAGGCCGGCACCACCGGCAAGGTGCGGGTCAACGTCACGGCCGCCTCCGGCGCCAAGGGCGCCCGGATCCTGGCCGAGGCGAAGCGCCACACCGGCGCGCTCTACAAGTTCGCCGCCGCGGGTCCGAGCCGCTTCGACTGCTCGGGCTACACCCTTTACGTCTACCGCAAGACGGTCGGCGTGAAGCTCCCGCACAAGGCGGACTCGCAGCAGCACTACGGCAAGGGCGTCAGCAAGGGCAGCAAGAAGGTCGGCGACCTGATCGTCTTCCGGTCCGGCTCGCACGGCTACCACACGGGCATCTACGCCGGCGGCAACTACATGTACGACTCGCCGCACACCGGCGCCCGCGTCGGCAAGCACAAGATCTGGAGCAACAACTACGTCGTCCGTCGTCTGGCGGCCTGACACAGCGGATCCGGCTCCAGCGCCTTTCCCCGTACGGCGTAAGGAAGGCTCCCCGCCCCACAGTGAGAGCCAGGCGTTCCCCCACGCTCCCTGCGCCCGTTCCGGGTGGGCCCATCCCCTTGCGCCCACCCCGGAACATCCCCGAGCGGCAGAGCTCATCAAGGTTCGCTCCCCCCGTGGCGAACCTTGATGAGCGACGCCCCGCCTTCCCCCAAGCCTCGGCGCAGCAACAAGTGCCCGAGGAACAACCCTCCACTCTGGAGGGAGTGCCGCAAGGCTCCCCGACGTGACCGGATGACGGATTGCTCAAGCGTGCGCACGGCTGAGGGCCGCACGCCGCGTGCCTCGTCCGGCCGGTAAGCGTCGTCCCTCGCCGGCCGCGTCCGTGCGCGTTGCCCGGCACTCGCCTTGTGCCGGCCGTGTGCGTTGGGCTCGCTCTCGGCTCGGCTGTGTCCGTGTGTGCCTTGCGCGTGCCGGTTTGCGCTCGCCCTCGGCTCAACTGCGTCCGTGTGTGCCTTGCGCGTGCCGGTTTGCGCTCGCCCTCGGCTCAACTGCGTCCGTGTGCCTTGCCCCGGGCAGTCCGCGCTCGCCCCCCGGCCCGGCAGTGCCTGACGCCGGCCGGTGCGCTCACCCCGGCCGACACGCCCCGCCCGAACCTGACCCTGCCAACGTCCGGTCGGCGGGCGGATGCCCTCGGCCCCATCGATGTGCCCGATGCCCAGCGGTGCTCGCCCGTCCTCGGCCCGCCTTTGTCGATGCACCTTGACGATCCGGTCCGTCCGGGCCTGCCGCGTCCCGGTCCGCCCCGCCCGGTCCGCCCCGCCCGGTCCGCCTCCGGCCCCGGTCCGTCCGCCTCCCCGGTCCGTCCGCCTCCCCGGTCCGCCCGCCTCCCCGGTCCGGCCCGTCCCCGGTCCGCCCCCGTTCCGGGTCCGCCCACGTCCCCAGCCGACCAGCCGGCACGCCGCGCTCGAAACGTCGATGTGCGCCCGCCTCCGGCCGGCACGCGGCAGCCTCGGCCAGCCCCGGCGATGTGCGCCATGCCCGGCGACGCGGCCGCCTCGGCCCGCCTGCGATGCAACGGTGGCGTGGGTCCCAGGCGAGGTCGCGGTGCCGTTCGTGTGGGGACCTACGCCGGTGGGGACGGCGTAGGTC
>NZ_CAKUCL010000306.1 GCF_934643405.1 uncultured Actinoplanes sp. | reverse complement strand
TCGTAGAGGTTGCCGCCGCTCGGCGTCGCCGGGTCGTCGATGCCGCCCGGCACCACCGCCCACAGGGGCCGGCTCATTGCCGTACCCCAGCAGGCTCGCCTGCCTGCGACGCACAAGGCTCGACTCGTCGCGGCCCGAGAGGCTCGCCTGGCCGCGACCCACAAGGCTCGCCTGGCCGCGACCCACAAGGCTCGCCTGGCCGCGGCCCGAGAGGCTCGCCTGGCCGCGAACTACAAGGCTCGACTCGTAGCGGCCCGGCAGGCTCGCTCATTGCTACGCCCGACATTGTCGGAAGTTTAAGGCCGCGACGGCCCCCGCTCGGGCGGGGGCCGTCGGGGAGATCACAGATCGCGCTCGTAGGTCGCCCAGGCGATGTGGGACTCGTGCAGCGTGACCGCGATGCCGATCAGGCCGGCGGCGCCGGCGCCGAGGGAACCGTCGGCCACCTTGGCGGCCAGGCGGTCTGCGATGACCTTGGCCAGGTACTCGGTGGACGTGTTGATGCCCTTGAAGTCCGGCTCGTCGTCCAGGTTGCGGTAGCTCAGGCCGCCGCAGATGGCGTGCAGCTCCTGGCTGGCCAGGCCGATGTCGACGGTGATGTTGTCCTGGTCGAGCTCGGGGCGGCGGAACGTGGCGTCGACCACGAACGTGGCGCCGTGCAGCTTCTGGGCCGGGCCGAACACCTCGCCGGTGAAGCTGTGGGCGATCATGATGTGATCGCGGACCGTGACACTGAACAACGTGCTTCTCCTCAGTGGTAGTCGATCACGTGACACAGGGCGGGCAGACTGCCGTCCGCGAGCCGGTGCATGACATCCGGCAGGTCGGCGAAGTCGGAGCGCCCGGTGATCAGCGTGTCGAAACGGGGGTCGGCGAGCAGTTCCAGGGCGAGCGCCATCCGCTCGCCGTAGGACCGTCGCCGTCCCGGGACGATGCCGCCGACCTGGCTGGATCGCACGGTCAGCCGGCGGGAGTGGAAGAATTCGCCGAGCGGCACGCTGACCTGCTTCTCGCCGTACCAGCTCAGCTCGATCACGGTGCCCTCGGTCGCCAGCAGCTCCAGCGACCGGGTCAGGCCGGCGGACGTCGCGCTGGCGTGGACGACCAGGTCGCAGTCGCCGAGCGCGTCGGCCGGCCGGGCGTAGGCGACGCCCAGGGCGGCGGCCACGTCGGCGCGGCTTTCGTCGGGGTCGACGAGCTCAAGCCGTACACCCGGGAAGCGCGCGAGAATCGCCGCGACCGAGCTTCCCACCATGCCGCCACCCACCACCGCGATCCTGTCGCCGATCATCGGCCGGGCGTCCCACAGGGCGTTCACCGCGGTCTCGACGGTGCCGGCCAGGACGGCGCGATGCGGCGGCACGTCCGCGGGAACGACGGTGACGGCCGAGCTCGGCACGACGAACCGGGTCTGATGCGGGTAGAGGCTGAACACGGTCTTGCCGACCAGGGCGGGGTCGCCGTCCTCGACGACGCCGACATTCAGGTACCCGTACTTGACCGGCGCGGGGAACGAGCCCTCCTGGAACGGCGCGCGCATCGCGTCCCACTGGCTCGGCGGCACCTGGCCGGTGAAGACCAGCGTCTCGGTGCCGCGGCTGATCCCGCTGTGCAGGGTGCGCACCAGCACCTCATCCGGCCCGGGTGACGACACCGGGGTCTCGCGCAGTTCACCCTTTCCGGGGAACGCGAGCCAGAAGGCAAGCGCGTCACCTGACATGGGCATCTCCTCGAGCGGCCGGCGCAACTGGCGACCAACGGGCCGGTGAAAAAGGACCAAGTGAACCGATCGTCGCCGCCACGCGTGTTAAGCGCTGACAGCGGCAACCATACGCGGCGGCCGATCTTGCAACTGGAGGCACGGTGACACACCCAGTGACCACGGCTACACCCTCGCGCGGACCGGTGATCGGCGTCACAGCCCAGCTGGTCCTGCTCGCGATGCTGGCCGTCATGCACGGGCTGTCCGCGTTCGGGCTGGCCACCGGCATCGTCTACGGACTGGTCCTGTGCGGTCTTCTCGCCGCCGGCCTGGAGCGCCACGGGCTGCCGCGACTGGGCGCCGCGAACGCCGTCACCCTCGGTCGTGCGCTGCTCGTGGGCGGGGTCACAGCGATGGTTGTCACTTCGTTCACGATGAACATCAGCGTCCCTCTGCTCGTTGTCATGGCCGGAATCGCGCTGGCTCTGGACGGCGTGGACGGGCAGGTCGCTCGGCGGACCGGCACCACCACCGCGCTCGGCGCGCGCTTCGACATGGAGGTCGACTCCGTCCTCGTGCTGGTGCTCAGCGTCTACGCCGGCGACCGGTTCGGCTGGTGGACCCTCGCGATCGGCGCCTTCCGGTACGTCTTCGTGGCGGCGTCCTGGGCGCTGCCGTGGCTGACCGCCGCGCTGCCGCCCCGTTTCTCCCGCAAGGTCGTCGCCGCGGTGCAGGGCGTCGTGCTGGCCCTGGTGACCGCGAACCTGCTGCCGCACACCTGGGCGCTCGTCGCGCTGGCGGTCGCGCTGACGTCGCTGACCTGGTCGTTCGGCTACGACATCGCCTGGCTGTACCGCGCCGAGCGGGTGCGCGCCGCGGCCCGCACGCGCTGGTCGGCGCAGCCGGCCCTGGCGCACTGACGCCCTAGCTCACCCGGGCGACCGTGCCGGGCGGGGGCGCGGGCACGGCGTCCGGGTGCAGGATCGCCGCGATCGCCTCCACGCCGTCGACCAGGCGGGGTCCGGGCCGCACGACCAGGCCGTCCCCGTCGATCGCCCACACCGCGGCGCCGGGGAAATGCGGGATCACCGTGCGGGCCTGGTCGATCGCGCCGTCGAGGTGAAACCCGCACGGCGTCACGAGCACGACGTCCGGGGCGGCCGCGGCCATCTCGCCGTACGAAAGCTCGACCGAACGTCTCCCGCCGCGCGCCGCAACCGGTTCGCCGCCCGCCGCCGTCACCAGATCGGGCACCCAGTGCCCGGCGGTGAACGGCGGATCGACCCATTCCACCACCGCCACCCGCGGCCTCGGCCTCCCCGCGACCTGGGCGGCCACCTTCTCCAGGCGCGCGCGCAGGGCTTCGACCAGGGCAAGACCCCGTTCCCGTACGCCCGTGGCCCGCGCGACCTCCACGAACGTCCCGAGGACCTCATCGAGCGTGTGCGGGTCGAGCGAGAGCACGTCGGCGCGGCAGCCCAGATGGTCGAGCGCCTCATCAACGTGATCGGACGGCAGCGCGCACACGCGGCACAGGTCCTGCGTGAGAATCAGATCGGGCGCCAGCCCAGCGAGCGCGTCGGCGTGCAGCGTGTACAAATCCTCACCCGCGGCCATCCGCGTCTTAACGTAGTCGTCGATCTCGGCCGGGGTCATGCCCCGGGTGTCCCGGCCACCGACGACCACGGCTTTCTCCGTACGCGCGTGGGCCGGCTCGTCGCACTCGAAGGTGACCCCGACCAGGTCGTCACCCAGCCCCAGGGCATAGACGATCTCGGTGGCCGAGGGCAGCAGCGATACCAGTCTCACCAGAGGTCCCCGTCCCGCCAGTCGCACGCCAGCATGCCGGACAACCGCAGCTCCGCCGCACCCGGCACGACCCGCACGAACGTGCTGTCGTCGTCCTCCTCGGTGCGGTGCAGCCCGCTCGGCGCCATCGCCCACGTCTCGCCCCGCCACGGCAGCCAGCCGCGACCGAGGTACAGGCCGCGGCCCGCCTCGGACGCGGACAGCGCCCCGAACTCGTACGCCCGGTCGATGGCCCGTTCCGCCTCGGTCATGACCGCCTTCGCCAGCCCCCGCCCCTGCCGGGTGGGGTGCACCGCAACCGCCTCCACGTACCCTCCTCGCCAAGATCGCCCATCATGCAGGAAGCGGCGTTGCACCACGGAAGCGTGCGCGACCGGCGCCTCTCCTTCCATGATCAGGAAGTGGAGGCCGCCGAGCGCGTGATCCCAGTCGTGGTCGTCGAAGCCGCCCTGGAACGCCAGATTCATCAGCTCGCGCACCCGGCCCCGCTCGGTGGGGGAGAGGTCGCATGTCGGGACTGTACGCACGCCGGCCATGCCCGTCATCGTCCCAGGGGATGTCAGCCGAAAGTCGCAAGGCCGCTCCCCGATTCATACCTCGGACGGATGCGGCCGGCGCGGTCCCGGATCGATGCTGGTGGTCACCGCGCCGGACTGACGGGGGAAGACATGACGACGGCACCGCTCGCCCATACGGACACACTCGTGCTGGACTACCTCGCCGCGCTGTGGGCGCAGAGCGAGGATCTCGACCCCGGCCTGCGTGACGACCTGATGACCACCGTGGCCGACTACATCGCCGTACGCCGCCGGACGCTCGACGACCCCGCGGAGATCATCCGCCGCCTGGGCCCACCGGAGTCCCTGGTGGCCGCGTGCCACCGTGGCAGCATCCCGGTGCACCTGAAGCTGCCCGCGTTGGTGGTCCCGCCGCCCGCCCCCGTGCCGGTGACGACGTCCGGCGGCGCGGTGGAGTTCGCCTCGGTCGGCCTGCTGACGGCGGGCGCGCTGGTCCTGCCCGGGCTGGCGCCGGTGGCCGGGATGCTGCTGGCGACCGGTTCGTCGTACTGGACTCCGGCGCAGAAGACGGTGGCCTGGACCCTGACGGTCGGCTCCGGCGCGGTCGGCCTGGCGCTGGCTCTGCTGGTCGCGTCGGTGCCGGCCTCGGCGGCGGTCGCGATGTTCCTGCTGTACGTGACGGCCAGCGCCGGGTCCCTCCTGACCGGCATGATGCTGCTCAACTCCCTGCGACGCCATCCGCCCGGTTAGACGTCGCGGCCGCCCTGGGCGAGGATCTCGTCGATCACCTGGGACCAGACGGCCTCCGGCGGGTACTCGTGGCCCACGCCGTCCAGCCAGACGAGGCGGGCGCCCGGGATGGCGTCGGCCAGGGCGTGTGCCTCCTTCGCCGGGAACATCGGGTCCAGGGTGCCGTGCAGGACGACGGTGGGCGCGGCGACGCGGGCGAGGGCGTCCGGCGAGATCGGCGGGCCGGGTGCGGCCAGGAAGTGGTTGGTCTGGCTCGCGGCCATGTCGCTGGTGCGGTCGAAGACCCGCTCGGCAAGCCGCCGCAGATGCGCGTCGTCGGCGGTGAAGACCCCGCCCAGCTGCCGCACCGCGCTGACCAGGCGGTCGACGGCAGTGCGCCGATCCGCCCACCCGCCGTCGCCGGCAGCCGCCTCGCGAGGTGCGCCATCGTCCGGGGAGCCGGAGCCCGCGGGTGCCGCCTCGCCTCCGACGGCATTCGGTGTGCCGTCCGTTGCGCTGTCCGGCGCGGCGGTTTCTGCGTTCTGGGCGGCTCCTCTCGCGTCTTCGGCCTGCGAGACAGGCTCGTCCCTTGCGACCTCTGTCGCCTCCGGTTCGTTGACGTCGTCCGAACCGGATTCCGGTTTCTCGGCTATCGATCCGGTGGACAGCAAAGTCAGCGAGAGGACCCGGTTGGGGCGCCGCACCGCGATCACCTGGGCCAGGGCGCCGCCCATCGAGACGCCGACCAGATGGGCCCGGTGAATGCCGAAGTGGTCGAGGACTCCCAGGGCGTCGTTCGCCAGGTCGGCGCTCGAATATCGCGGCTGGCCGGCCGGGTAGGACGTGGAGCGGCCGGTGTCGCGGTGGTCGTAGCGGATGACGAAACGGCCCCCGGCGGCCAGGCGGCGGCAGAACTCGTCCTCCCACCAGTCCATGGAGCTGTTCACGCCGCCGATCAGGAGCACGGCGGGATCGTGCGGCTCGCCGAACGTCGCGGCGCAGATCTCGATGCCGTCGACCGGCACCATCGTCTCGGTCGTCACGCGGTCATTGTCCGGCATCAAGGTCGTCCGGTGTCCCCCGGCAGGCGACACCAGCCGCCACTGCGCCGTCGTGGGTCGAGGACGCGCCGTTCGCATTGGTGCGGTGGGCTGATCCCGGACGGCCGGGCGCCAACCGGGGTGGGGGTGGGAGCCCAGGGCGATCACGGAAGGTGTCAGGTGCTGAGAGCCGCGGCCAGGAAGTCGAACGCGTCGGGGACGCATCGGGACCAGTATCCGAAGTTGTGGCGGCCCTCGGCGTAGCCGCCCGCGACCCGCGGCGACGGCAGCGCTTCCTCCAGCGCGCGGACGTCGTCGTAGAGCGGGTCCTGCCGGCCGCACCACAGCCCGACCGGCGTTCCGCGCAACAGGTTCGCCGCGGTCAGGACGTCGTCGCCGGGACCGACCGCGGGGGAGAGGGCGGCCACCGCCCGCGCCCAGCCCGGATACGCCTCGGCCAGCAGCAGCGCCCCGTAGCCGCCCATGGACCAACCCAGCAGCGCGATCCGGGACGTGTCGAAGCCGCGCCGGGCGCACCACCGCGGGATCTCCTCGCGCACCATCCGCTGGGGGTCGTCGCCGCCGGACGGGCGCCACGCCAGACGGTCACCGGTCGCCCCGGCCAGCACGAACGGTGAGGCCCCACGCCGTACCGCGTCGGTGAGGAAGGCACCGAAGCCCAGTCGCGGAAAGTCGGCGGCCGTCTTCGACGCACCGTGCAGGATGATCACGACCGGGAGGCCCTCGCCGGACCCGTGGCCGGACGGCACCGCGGTGTAGAAGTCGACCTGCCGTCCGCGGGTGATCGAATTGCGTCGTTCCACGCGTTCGTCGCCGATCGGGGCGTACGGGATGACCGGCTCCGAGTCCGTCGATCGGCTGCGATATCCCGCCCACGCGGCGATCCCGGCAGCCGTCGCGCCGAGCGTGAGCAGTGTTCGTCGTCTCATCGCCACCCACAACGGTGATTTCCGGCCTCGCGTGACGTTCCTACGCTGCTCGACGTGCGCAGACTCGGAGCGGTGCTGATGGTGCTGGCGCTGCTGGCCGGTTGCGGAACGTCGCGCGCGGCGGCATCCCGGTCGCGCGTGGCCACCCGTACGCTCGCGGCCGCCCGCGGCGCCGACCGGCCCCTGCCGACCACGCTGTGGTATCCCGCGCGGCTCGACGGCCGTCACCCGATCGTGCTGTTCAGCCACGGGCTCGGGGGTCTGCCCGAGCACTTCACGCCGCTGGTCACGCAGTGGGCGGCGGCGGGGTACATCGTGGCCGCGCCCGCGTATCCGCACACCAACGCCCACGTGCGGGTCGACCGGGCCGACATCGCCGAGCAGCCGGCCGACGCGGCGTACGTGATCGGCCGGATCCGCGCGCTGGGCAGTACTAAGGGCGACGTCCTCGCCGGGCACGTCGACGGCGGGCGGGTCGCGGCGGTGGGGTTCTCGGCCGGCGGGACCACGACGCTGGGGCTGCTGCGGCCCGGCCACGACCCGGCGATTAGGGCGGCCGTCTCGATCGCCGGGCGCGAGCCCTCGGCGCCGATGGGCGGCGCGCCGGTGGCAACGCTGTTCGTGCACGGCGACCGCGACCCGGTGGTGCCGATCGCGGCGGGCCGCCAGGCGTACGCGTCCGTGCCGTGGCCCGGCAAACGGTTCGTCAGCGTTCCCGGCGGGGGACACGGTCAGTATCTGAACCCGGGTGACTCCGCGTATGCGCGGACGACCGACGAGATGCGGGCCTTCCTCGTTGCCGAGCTCGGCGCACCGGCATCCTGAGCGATCCCGTCTCGATCGGTACACTCGGTGATCGATGCTGCCCGAACGGCTGGCTCAATACTCTGAGTAATGTCTACTAGTCTGCTGCGATGCACCTGACTCACGTGGTCATGTCCGCAGCCGTCACACTGAGTGTCGCCGGTGTTTCCTACGCTGCGTTGAAGCCGGACGCCGTGGAGCGCGAGACTCGGGTCGTGGCCGACCAGGTGACGTGCCGCGCGGTCGACGAGGCGATCGTGGCGTACGTGGGCCTCAACGGCTC
>NZ_CAKUCL010000305.1 GCF_934643405.1 uncultured Actinoplanes sp. | reverse complement strand
TCACGGCTGGGCCGGGGTGAGGCCGACGGCCCGGGCGCTGGCCTCCCACAGGCGGGCCGCGACGGCCGGGTCGGCGGCGTGCGGAGCCGGCTCCTTCGTCTCGCGGCCGACGTAGTAGGCGCCGTTGACCAGCTCCGACGCCGGGGCCGTGCCCAGCCAGACCAGCAGCTCGCCGGCCTTCTCCGGGGTGACCAGGAACGGCGCGAACCGGTAGAACAGGCGGACCGCGGCGCCTTCGCCGAAGTTCGTGCGCACCACGCCGGGGTGGAAGGACACGCTGGTCACGTCCGGCCAGCGGCGGGCCAGCTCGGCGGCGAACAGCACGTTCGCCGCCTTGGCCGCGCCGTAGCGGTGGGTCAGGCCGGGATCGGAACGGAAGTCGCCGGGGTCGGGCCGGCCGTCGTGGTGGGCGCGCGACGAGGTGGTGACGACGCGGGCGCCGTGCAGGCGGTCGCGCAGCAGGTTGGTGAGCAGGAAACCGGCCAGGTGGTTGCTCTGGATGGTCGCCTCGTAGCCGTCCTTGGTGACGCGATAACCCGCGAGCATGCCGCCGGCGTTGTTCGCCAGGATGTCGATGCTCGGATATCCGTCGGTCAGCCGCGCGGCCAGGTCGCGTACCTGGGAGAGGTCTTCGAAGTCGGTCCGGAAGTGGCCGGGCTCGCGGTCGCCGGCCTTCGCCACCCGGCGGACCGCCTCGGCCAAGCGATCGGGGTTGCGCCCGACCAGGACCACCCGGTCACCGCGGGCCGCGAACTGCTCGGCCGCCGCCAGGCCGATCCCGGAGCTCGCGCCGGTGATGACGACGATCTGATCCATCGGTTCGTCCGCCTCTCTGCGGTTCTGTCACACCCGTACGGCATCCTGTCACCTGAATGGTCACCTGTTACACCTTCCTCAGGAGCGCGATGAGCGCAGAGATCCACGTGCCCGCCTCGGTGGACAGCCCGGCCCGGCCGGAGGAGCCGAGCCACCGGGTGAGCCGCTGGCTGCTGGCACACCGGGTGCAGCCGGTCGGGCCCGAGTCGGAGGGTTCGGCGGGCCACGAGCAGCCCTGGTGGAAGGTGATGTGCCTGACCGGGGTGGACTACTTCTCCACCCTGTCGTACCTGCCGGCCATCGCGGCGCTGGCGGCCGGCGCGCTGTCCCCGCTGGCCACGCTGCTGATCGTGGCGCTGACGCTGCTCGGCATGCTGCCGATGTACCGGCGGGTGGCCCGGGAGAGCCCGCACGGCCAGGGCTCGGTGGCGATGCTGGAGCACCTGCTGCCGTTCTGGCGGGGCAAGCTGTTCGTGCTGGTGCTGCTCGGTTTTGTGTGCACGTCGTGGATCATCACGATCACGTTGTCCGCGGCCGACGCGACCGTGCACATGGCGGAGAATCCGTATCTGCCCGGTTTCCTGCACGGTCACAACGTGCTGATCACCGTGGTGCTGCTGCTGATCCTCGGCTTCGTCTTCCTGCTCGGTTTCAGTGAGGCCGTCAGCGTCGCGATCCCCTTGGTCGCGGTGTTCCTCCTGCTCAACGCGGTGATCACGGTGGTCGGGCTGGTGGACGTGTTCGCCTCACCGGGCGTCCTCGCCGGCTGGACCGACCGGCTCACCTCCTCCGGGAGCATCTTCGGTCCGTCCATCCTGGCTTTTCCGGCTCTTGTTCTGGGTCTGTCCGGGTTCGAGACCGGGGTCAGCATGATGCCGCTGGTCAAGGCGTCCGGGTCCACCGCGGAGGAACGGCTCGAGTCGCGGGTCAGGAACACCCGCAAGCTGCTCACCGTCGCCGCCGGGATCATGAGCGTCTACCTGATCGCGACCAGTTTCGTGACCACCGTGCTGATCCCGGCCCGCGAGTTCGAGCCGGGCGGCGCGGCGAACGGGCGGGCCCTGGCGTTCCTCGCGCACGAGAAGCTCGGCGAGGCCTTCGGCACGGTCTACGACATCAGCAGCATCCTGATCCTCTGGTTCGCGGGCGCCTCCGCGATGGCCGGCCTGATCAACATCGTGCCGCGGTATCTTCCCGGCTACGGCATGGCGCCCGAGTGGGCTCGCGCGGTCCGGCCGGTCGTGCTGGTCTACACGGCGATCAGCATCGGGATCACGATCGTCTTCCGTGCCGACGTCAACGCGCAGGCCGGGGCGTACGCAACCGGGATTCTCGCGATGATGGTCTCCGGCGCCGTCGCCGTCACGATCTCCGCCCTGCGGGCGCGGCATCGGTGGGCGAGCGCCGGCTTCGCGGTGCTCACCCTCGTCCTCCTGTACGCGCTGGGTGACAACATCATCGAGAAGCCCGACGGGATCGCGATCTCGGCGGTGTTCATCGCCGGGATCATCCTGGTCTCGCTGATCTCCCGAGTCACCCGCACCACCGAGCTGCGCGCCGACCGCATCGAGTTCGACGAGGCCGCGCGCCGGTTCATCGCCGACTCGATCGCGCTGGACGGCGAGCTCGACATCGTGGCGAACCGGCGGCAGGCCGGGGACGAGGCCGAGTACGCCGCGAAGGAGCACGAGCAGCGCGGCATGAACCCGATCTCGGGCCGCCACGACATCATCTTCCTCGAGGTCGAAGTGATCGACCCGTCCGAGTTCAGCGACGTCCTGCACGTGCGCGGCGTCGAGGTCGGCGGCTTCCGCATCCTGCGTGTGGGCAGCCCGGCCGCGCCGAACGCGATCGCCGCGGTCCTGCTCGCCATGCGCAACGCGACCGGCGTGATCCCGCACTGCTACTTCGAATGGGCCGAGGGGAGTCCGGTGGCGCACCTCTTCCGATACCTGTTGCTCGGTCGCGGCGACACGGCGCCGGTGGTCCGCGAGATCCTGCGGACCAGCGAGCCGGACCCGGCGAGACGGCCCGGGATCCACGTCGGCTAGCTCCGCAGGAACAGCAGAACCGCGAGAACCCGGCGCGACTCCGCGCCGGTCGCGGGGATGCCCAGCTTGCCGAAGATGCTGGACACATATTTCTCGGCCGCGCGCAGCGTGATGACCAGACGGTCGGCGATGCCCTGATTGGAGTGACCGGTCGCCATCAGCTCCAGCACCTCGCGCTCGCGCGGGGTCAACCGGGCCAGCGGGTCGTCCGGGCGGGGCCGCGACACCAGCGCCGAGACGATCATCGGGTCGACCGCGGTGCCCCCCGCCGCGACCCGGCGCACCGCCGCGACGAAGTCCGCCACATCACTGATCCGGTCCTTGAGCAGGTATCCGGCACCGTCGGCCGAATCCGCGAACAGCCGCATGGCGAGGGCCGGCTCGACGTACTGGGAAAGCACCAGGACCCGGATGCCGGGATGCGCCGACCGGATCTCGACGGCCGCGCGCAGGCCCTCGTCGGTGTGCGTGGGCGGCATCCGGATGTCGACGATCGCCACGTCCGGCAGCAGCGCGGCCACCGCCTTGCGCAGCTCGTCGGCGTCGCCGCAGCGCGCGACCACCTCGAACCCGGCGTCCTCGAGCAGCCGGGCGATGCCCTCCCGGAGCAGCACGCTGTCGTCGGCGATCACGGCTCGCACGGCAGCTCCGCCCGGATCCGGGTGCCGGCACCGGCCGGGCTCCACACCCGCAGCGTGCCGCCGAGCGCCTCGACCCGGTCGGCCAGCCCGCGCAGCCCGGAGCCTTTTGCGGTGTCCGCGCCGCCGTCCCCGTCGTCGACGACCTCGACGATCACGTCGTTCCCCCGGCGGTCGACGGTGACCGTGGCGGCGCCGGCGTTCGCGTGCCGGTCGACGTTGGTGAGGCTCTCGCAGACCACGTAGTACACGGCCACCTCGACCGCCTCGCCGAGCCGGTCCCGCAGCCGCACCTCGAGCCGGACCGGCACGGACGCCTGCCCGGCCACCGACTCCAGCGCCACCGCGAGCCCGTGCCCGGTCAGCACCGCCGGGTAGAGGCCGTGGGCGATGTCGCGCAGCTCGGCCAGCGACGCGGCCACGTCCTGCTTCGCCTCCTTGACCTGCTCGCGCGCCGCGCGGTCCCCGGTCAGCCGGGCTTCCAGCATGCCGAGCCGCAACGACAGGCCGACCAGGCGTTGCTGGGCGCCGTCGTGCAGATCCCGTTCCAGCCTGCGACGCTCCCGGCGGCCGGCCTCCACCACCCGGGCCCGGGAACCGCGCACCTCGGCGAGGCTGGCCCGCAGCTCGGCGCGCAGCCGGCCGTTGTCGAGGACCATCTCGGTGGCGGCGGCGACCGCGTCCAGCAGCTCCGGCTCGTCGGTCAGGGCCGGATGGTGCACGAGCGCGGCGATGGGCCGGCCGTCGCGCCGGATCACCCGCACCGCGTGCCGATCGTCCGCGGCCGGCGGGTCGGCCGGTTCACCCTGCTGATCCACCCATCGGCGGTACTGCGGCAGCCAGTACAGCAGGGACACCGACGGGTCGCGCAACGCCCGGGCCAGGGCCGGGCGCAGGTCGCCGGGGGAGGCGCTCAGGTCCAGCACCAGGTCGCCGACGGCGGTGCGGGCCAGCCGGGCGTCCAGCAGCCCGACCAGGAACGCGGCCGGTGCCAGGCCCAGGACCACCAGGGTCAGCCGCTGCACCACGACGAATCCCGGCCCGGCGAACACCCCCATCACCAGCAGGGCGGCCAGCGACACCAGGCCCAGCGCGAACGCGTCGACCAGCAGGATCGCCGACCGGCGCAGCGGGGTGCCGGTCCGGCGGCGCAGGACCAGCACGAGCACCCCGGCCACGAGCAGGGCGGCCAGGGCCAGCAGGGCGACGACGTGCAGGACGTCCGCGACGGCGGGCGCGTGCGTGACGGCCAGCAGGTTGTCCGGGCCGAACGCGCCGAGCAGCATGACCACCAGCTGCAGACCGACCGACACGGCGTAGCCCGCGACGACCAGGATCTTCGCCGTACGGGTCGTGAGCCGGCCGGTCGGGAAGGCCAGGAACACGTGCAGGAACAGGCCCACCACCAGCAGATCGCACGCCTGGCCCAGGGTGAAGGCGAGCGGGTCGGACGCCGAGGACAGGTTCGACAGGCAGGCCCCGAAACCCACGGCGATCAGCAGCCGGCCGAACGCGCTGTCCGGGCGGCGGCGCCACGCCACCATTCCACCCAGGACGTACGCCGTGGTGATCCACACGAACAGCGCGGCCTGCGCCCCATGATCGTTCGCCACGCCGAGCGCGATCGACAGCGCCACGGCGGCCAGACCGCCCAGGCCGACAGCTGCCAGCAGCAGGCGGCCGGGGGGAGCCGTCGTGGTCCGACCGGGTCCGGACACGAGGGCGTCTATGCAGGTCACGATATCCCTGCGGGTTTCGCCCGTACATGGCCTGCCAGAAACCCGCCCGGTCGTTCACGGGTCTGCCGGGTGTCACCCGCCCGGCGTCGTTGGGACCGTCAGGTCATGACCGAATTCATGCGCCACCACCCTCTCGTCTCCTTCTTCGTCCTCGCCTTCGCCATCGGGTGGTCGCCCTGGCCGCTCCACGCCGCCGGCGTCCTGCCCGGCACCAACTTCCTGCCGATCGCGCCGCTGGTCGCCGCGCTCATCGTCATCCCCGTCGTCGCCGGCCGGGCCGGGCTGCGGGAACTGGGCTCGCGGATGATCCGCTGGCGAGTGCCCTGGTACTGCTACCTCGCCGCGATCGCCCTGCCCCTCACCGTGATCTTCGGGACCGCGTGGCTGAACGTGCAGCTCGGCGGCGCGGCGTGGTCGCTGTCCTCGATCGGCTGGGGTTCCGTGGCGGCGACGTTCGCCGTGCGCTGGATCAACCCGCTCGACGGCCCGCTCGGCGAGGAGCCCGGCTGGCGTGGTTTCGCCTTCCCGCGCCTGCAGTCCCGGTGGTCCCCGCTGTGGTCGGCGATGGTGCTCGGCGCGCTGGTCGCCGTCTGGCACCTGCCGCTCCTCTTCTCGACCGAGGGCAATCCGGTCGGCTGGGCCGGCCTGCCCACCACCTTCATGATCACCATCGTCTACTGCTGGCTGTTCAACCGCTCCCACGGCAGCGTGCTGCTGACCATGCTGTTCCACACCGTGCAGGGCACCATCACGGTGGGGACGTTCGGCTACACGGGCGCCGACGTCGAACGGACGCTGTGGCTGGGGTTGGGCGCGTGGACCATCGTCGCGGCGGCCCTGGTGCTGATGGACCGGCCGGCGTGGCGTACGGCGCCGGCTGTTCGCCCGGCGGCTCCGGTCCTGACCACGGCGGTCATGCAGGTTTCCGGTTAGCTTCCCGCGCCACTGTCCTGGCGGCGGCCGCGCTCTCGCTCCCACTCCCGGCGAGGCGCGGCTGCTGCTCGAGACCGCCCGGCGCGGAGGTGCCGGGCGCTCACCCTTCCGGCGCCAGTTCGCGTACTCGCCTCGCCCGGTCGCCCGTCTTCGCTTCGCCTCACCCGGTTGCCCTTCTTTGCTTCGCCTCGCCCGGTTGCCCGCCTTGGCATCGCCTTCCGCCCCCGTCTTCCCTGCGTCCTCCCAGTCTCCGCCTTGCTGTCGCCGTCCTGACCGCCGCCTTGTCGCCGTGGTCCCGGCCGCGACCTTGCCGACCGTCCTGGCCAGCCGCTTCGCCGGCCCGCCTTCGCTTCGCCATCCAGCCGCCGCCTTTGCGTCATACCGGCTGGCCGACCTCCCTGCGTCCATCTATCTGGCTCTATCGCAGCCACCCCTGCCTGCCCCAATCGCCGCCATCCACCCCTTGCGCCATGCCGGCCGAGCGGAGGTTGCTGCTTGCCTTCGACCAGGTGGTGGGTTTCAGGGCTTTTGCGCGGTGCGGATGGCTTGTCGGGGTGCTCGCTTGGTGTAGGCGGACACGCTGACTCAGGCCGCCGCCACAGTTGCTTTTTTGTCGTACCCGAGTGCTAGTCTCTTCCGTAGTTAGAACGGATGTTCGAAGACTTCGAACGACCGTTCTAGCCGAGGGAGCCGTGTTTCGCGGCGCGGCTCTCTGGTGCGGCACCCGCGAAGTGCCGCGCGTGAGGCTCCGGGCATTCGCGGGTCCGGTGTCTTCAGACAAGGCAGGACCGCCGTCCGCCGCCCCCGACCCCCGGGTGGCGGGCGGTGGACCCGCCGGCAAGGTCCGGCCGGGTGTGGTGTGGGGAAGCTTCACACCCGGCCGGCTGGCCTTCACGGGCGGCTGCGCCTTCCTCGGCAGCGGCTCGGTTCGACCCGGCACGTCGGATGCGAAACACGCGAGGAGAGACGACTCATGCAGGTCCCCGGCTTGGCGCACGCGCCGACTGCGGCCGCGCTGGCGGAGGCGCCCGCGGTCCCGGCGCACATGCTGCCGCACCGAACACCAGCTCAGCTGCTGACCATCGCCCGGCAAGGGCTGATCGAGGCGGCGAACACCCGGCCGGACGGCCTGCGCTACGCGACGGCCCATCTGGCCGCCTTGCGTGCGGCCGCCGCGGTGCTCGCGGCCCGGGCCCGCCCGGCCGCATCGACCCGGCGCAGCCGGGTGACCAGCGTGTGGTCGCTGCTCGTACTGGTGGCGCCCGACTTCGCCGACTGGGCGAGCTATTTCGCGCTGGGCGCCGGCAAGCGCGCCGCGGCCGAGGCCGGCATTCCCCGAGTGGTGAGCACCCGCGAGGCCGACGACCTCCTGAGAGCAGCCGAGCAGTTCGTGGCCGTGGTCGAGTCGGCTTTGGGCTTGTCCTACCAGCCACCCCTGGCCGCTTGACCCCCGGTCAGCACCGTCGGTCGGCGAATCGATGACCTGACGTCCGCGGGCTGGTACTGCTGGTCGCGACGGCACGCCGGGGGCCGCTGCGGGCTTCGGTGCGTGGTATGGGCGTCATCGCCATCCATGCGCGTCTCGCAAGGAGCGCGCCGGGTAGGTGATGGTCAGTTGGCGGCGGCTTCCGGCGGCTCGCCGTCGGCGCCAACGCCACCACCCGCGCGTGACGCCTAGCCCCCGCCTCCGAGGCCAGGGCTTAGCGCCCCGCCCTTGAGGCCCAGG
>NZ_CAKUCL010000304.1 GCF_934643405.1 uncultured Actinoplanes sp. | reverse complement strand
CGCGCGGCCAGCTCGCCGATGCTCCAGGTGTCCATGTCCACGACGGTAGGTCCTCCCGTTACGGCAGGTGCAAGACCGAACCCGGCGGGTGCGGAGAACATCGTCCGGTCACCGTGAGTACAGTGCCCGTATGTCTTACGCGGTCCCGCCGACCCGTACCGCGGCGGTCGTTCGTCAGCTGCGCAACGAGATAGTCACCGGAGAGCTCCCACCGGGCACCCTCATCAAGGATGCCGAGCTGGCAGGGCGGCTCGGCGTCAGCATCACGCCGGTACGCGAGGCGATCGCCCAGCTTTCCGTCGAGGGCCTGATCGACATCGCCCCGAACCGGACCCGCCACGTCACCCGGGTCACCCAGAAGAATGCACTCGAACTGATCGACGTGATGGGCGTGCTCGCCTGCGCCGGTTTCGAGTGGGGCGTGCGCAACCTGACCGGCACCCACCTCGACCTGATGCGCCGGCGCCAGAAGGAGTTCGTCGAGGCGCTGCGGGCCGGCAACGTGCTCGCGGCGGGAGCGGCGGGCGCCGATTTCAGCAGCATCGTCATCCTCGCCAGCGGCAACCGCGAGCTGCAGTCCATGGTGGACCTGGTGGTCGCGCGCACGATGCGTATCCTCGCGATGACCGCCGACAGCAACCTGTGGAACACCTGGATCGACGGCCACGACGAGATACTGGTCCTGCTCGACGCGGGCGACGCGGACGGCGCCCTGGCCCGCTACCGCCGCATCTACGTCGACTACCGGGCGGGCGTCGAGCACGAGCTCTTCGAGGAGCCGTAGGACGGCAGCAGCAGATGGACGTCGCCGAACTCGTGCCAGCGGTACCGTTCGCGCAACGCCTCGGCATAACCGGCTCGCAACGCCTCCTCGCCGGCCACCGCGGTGAGCATCATCAGGTGCGAGGCGCGCGGCTCGTGCAGTCCGGTGAGCAGGCCGTCGACCGCCCGGACCGGGGCCGATGGCGTGATCACCAGGTCGGTCCAGCCCTGCGCGGCCCGCACCCGGCCACCCTCGTCCACTGCGGACTCCAACGCCCGTACGACCGTGGTGCCGATGGCAACGACGCGCCCGCCGCCGTCGCGCACGTGGCCGATCAGGCCGGCGGTCGCCCGGCTCACCGAGAACCACTCCGGGTAGGGCGGCTCGTCCGCCCCGGCCGACGCCACCCCCGTGTGCAGCGTGACCGGGGCGACGAGGATCCCGCGTCCGGCCAGTTCGGCCAGGACACGCCCGGTGAGCGGACGGCCGGCGCTGGGCATCTCGGCGCTGCCCGGCTCGGTCGCGTACGCGTTCTGATACACCTCGATCGGCCAGTCGCGTTCGGTGTAGGAATAGCGGATCGGCCGTCCGTGCGCGCTCAGATAGGCCACCATGCCGCCGGGCACGTCCGCCCTCACCAGCCACAGACGGCTTGTGTACGGCCGCAGCAGCGTGAGCGTCCCGTCCGGCACCCGCAGCCGGTCGCCCGCTACGCCGCCCTTCGACCCGCGCAGTTCGACCAGCCAGGTGCCGTCGGCCTGCTCGTTGGACACGTGCACCTCCTGATGACCCTCCGCTCGCAGTGCCGCCGGCAGCGTCGCCGAGTTGTTCACCACCAGCAGGTCGCCCGGATCGAGCAGGCGCGGCAGTTCGGTGAACCGGTGATGGCTCACCTCGGTGCCCCGGCTGACCAGCAGGCGTACGTCGTCGCGCCGGCCGCCGCCCGCCTCGACCGGCTCCCGCGCCTCCAGGCCCGCCGGCAGCTCGAAGTCGAGCACGGTGGCGGTCATCGAGCCGCCCGGTAACGGGCGGACGGCGGCCGCTCCCGCAGCAGGCCCAGGAGATACGGCACGACCGTGGACGGCAGCGGCCGGTCGGAGATGTCCTCCCCCGGGAACGCCTCCTGCTGCAACCGCGTCCGCAGGTCACCCGGATCGACCGCCCACACCCGCAGCCGCGGCTCCTCCAGCGCGAGCACCGCGCTCGCGTGGTCCAGGGCCGCCTTGGCAGCGCCGTAACCACCCCACCCCGGGTACGCCTCGACGGCCGCGTCGGAGCTGATCGCCAGCACCGCGCCGTTGGCCGACTGACGCAGTTGCGGCAGCAGCAACTGGGTCAGCGCGATCGGGGCCAGCACGTTGACCTCGAACGTCTCCAGCAGATCCGGCAGCGGGAAGCCGGACAGCGCGGGCGGCGGCGAGCCGCCGAGCGTCGACGCGTTGTGCACCAGCAGGTCCGCGCCGCCCAGATGGTCGGCGGCCTGGGCCAGGTCGGCGCGATGGTCGTCGTCGACCACGTCCCCGGCGATCGCGGTCACCGTGGTCAGCTCGCTCAGCGCGGCCGCCGCCTCGGCCAGGTCGTCCTTCGTCCGGGCGTCGATCACCAGCCGCCAGCCGTCGCGGGCCAGCCCCTCGGCCAGCGCAAGGCCCAGGCCCCTGCTCGCCCCGGTGATCACCGCGACCGGGTTCGTCTTGTTCGTCATGTCCCCAACCTGCCGGTGCCGGCGGTCCACCGAATCGGGCCGCGGACCGCTTTCGCCCCCGACCTTGGTCCTAGGACCACGGCCCGAGGACGCGTCGCCCGGCAGCGGTTATCGTGGGCCGGGTGACCGGTCGCGATGAGTTGCGTACGGCGCGTCGCCTCTCCGCGGCGGTGCTCGCGGTCAGCGACCCGCTCACCGTGCCCGAGGTCCTCCAGACGATCGTCGACACCGCCCGCGAGCTGGCCGGCGCGCAGTACGCGGCGCTGGGCGTGCCGGACGACAACGGCTCGTTCGCCCAGTTCCTGGTCGCCGGCGTGAGCCCGCAGGTGCAGGCGGCGATCGGCCCGCTCCCCCGCCAGCACGGCTTCCTCGCGGTGATGCTGCGCGAGCCCCGCACCCAGCGCGTCGACGACATCCGCGCGGATCCGCGGTTCGGCTGGTGGCCGGCCGCGCACCCGGTGCTCGAGGCCTTCCTGGGTGTGCCGATCGTCAGCAACGGCGAGATCCTCGGCGCGCTCTACCTGGCGAACAAGGCCTGCGGCTTCACCGACGCGGACGAGGAGCTGGTCGGCGTGCTGGCCGCGCACGCCGCGATCGCGCTGACCCACGCCCGTCTGTACGCCCGTAACCGCGAGCTGACCATCGCCGAGGAACGCGCCCGGATCGCCCACGACCTGCACGACGCCGTGGCCCAGCGCCTGTTCGGCCTGCGGCTGACCGTTCAGGCCGCCGATCTGCTGCTCGATCGCGACGTGCCGGCCGCGCGCAAGCGGCTCGCCGAGGTGTCCACATTGGCCCGTGAGGCGGCCGAGGAGCTGCACGCCGCGGTCCTGGAGCTGCGGCCGGCCAGCCTGGCCGAGGAGGGCCTGTCCGGGGTGCTGCGCAAGCAGGTGCAGATTCTGGACCGGGCGTACGGGACCAGGCTGCGCTTCGTCGAGGAGGACCCGCCCGATCTGCCGCCGTCCCACCAGACCGTGCTGCTGCGGGTGGCTCAGGAGGCGCTGCACAACGCGATCCGGCACGCGTCCGCCTCGTCGGTCCGGGTGACGCTCGCCCGGCACGGCTCGCACGGCGCGTCGCTCGAGGTGGCCGACGACGGCGCCGGGTTCGACGTGCACGACGCCATGCGCGCCGGGCTCGGCCTGCGTTCGATGCGCGAACGCGCGTGCTCGGTGCGCGGCTCGGCCGTCATCCGCTCGGCCCCCGGCGCCGGCACCGTGGTTCGCGTGGAGGTGCCCGGTGGCGCCTGAGCCGGCGATCCGGGTCGCGATCGTCGACGACCATCCCGCCGTACGCCGTGGTCTGCGCGCCTTCCTGGAACTGGCGGAGGGTCTGGAGGTCACCGGCGAGGCCGCCGACGGCCCGGCCGCGCTCGAGCTGATCGCGTCGTCCCGGCCGGACGTGGTCCTGCTCGACATGGTGCTGCCCGGCATGGACGGCGTGGCGGTTCTGCAGGAGCTGCGCCGCCGGGACCTGAGCACCCGCGTCCTGATCGTCACCAGCTTCACCGACCGCACCCGGCTGCTGCCCGCGGTCCGGGCCGGCGCCCGTGGTTATCTCTCCAAGGACGTCGACCCGAACGCGCTGGTGGCCGCCGTGCGAGCGGTCGCGGCCGGCCACCTGCTGCTGGAACCCTCGGCCGCCGACGCGTTGACCGGGCCACCCTCGGACGCGGTCCTGACCGCCCGGGAACGCGAGGTCCTGGCCCTGATCGCCGAGGGCCGGTCGAACCGCGAGATCGCGCGGGCGCTGGTCGTGGCCGAGAAGACGGTCAAGACCCACGTCTCGAGCATCCTGCTGAAACTGGGCCTTTCCGACCGTACCCAAGCAGCTCTTTATGCGGTTGGTTCGTCAGTTCTGCGGCGGGACGTCACCGGGCCCGGAACCCCAGGTCAGGCTGGGCTCGGTCGATAGCGTGTAGACGAGACGGCCACCGGTGAGAATGGTCGACGCCGGTAGCCACGCCTTGGTCGTCGAACGGCCGTCGAGCCGCAATCCCTTGACGTAGATCGCACCGGCGGAATCGCGCGGCGCCTCGATCGTCAGCGACCTGCCCTTCGCCAGGTGGACCACCGCGCGCGGGAACAACGGCGTCGTCAAGGCGAGTTCCGCGCGGGTCGGCACGGTCGGGTAGAGGCCGAGCGCGGAGAAGACGTACCAGGCGCTCATCGTGCCGGCGTCGTCGTTGCCGGGAATGCCGCCGGTGCCGTCACTCCATTTACCTTCGACGATCGCCCGGACCGTTTCCTGCGTCTTGTACGCCTGGCCGAAGTAGTTGTAGAGATACGGCGTCTGAATGTCCGGCTCGTTGGTCGCGTCGAATCGCGTGCCGCTCGTCGCGCTCAGGTCGAAGGAGCCGTCCGGCTTGCGGAAGAACGCGTCCAGCCGCTCGGCCGCCTTCGCCTTTCCGCCCATCGCGTCGGCCAGCCCCATCACGTCCGAGTAGACCATCCACGTGTACTGGGCGCTGCTGCCCTCGACGAAGCCGGTGCCGGTGGACGGGCTGAAGCCGGGCACCCAGGTGCCGTCCGCGAACCGGTCACGCATCCACCCGGAGTAAGGGCTGTCGTTCGGCGCCGGCGTCGGCACCGCCGGGTCGGCCATCTCCAGCTCGCCCAGCTGCACGATGTCGGCGCCGCCGTTCGCGGTCACGTTCAGCCGGTAGTAGAGGTACGGCTGGGGCGCGCTCACCGTGAACTCGCGCGTCTGACCACGCAGGGTGAAGGTCTCTCCGGTACGGGCGTCGACCGTCTCCCAGTCGGTGCCGTCCTGGCTGCCGAGCAGCTCCCAGTTCTTCGGGTCACGCTCCGGCTCGTCGTTACCCGAGGTGATGCCGTAGGTCACCACGGTCCGCGGTTGCTTGAGCTGCGCCTGGATCCAGCCGGTGGTCGCGAAGGTGAGCCACTTCGTGCCCTTGTCACCGTCGAACGCCTTGGCCTTCCCCTCGGACGGCGGGTTCTCGCCACTGGCCGTGACGGTCGCGATCTCCTCGCGGATGTTGTGCTCCAGGCCGGGGTCGGCCTTGGCGTCCGGGTCGAACACGTTGCGCCAGTTGTGGCTTCGCGCCAGGAACTTCTTCGCTTGGGTACGGTCGCCGAGCGCACCGGCCAGCCGCGACAAGCCGTAATCGGCCGCCGCGTCCTCCAGGGTCTCGGCCGCGCCGCCCCAGCAGTGACAGTCATCGGCAGGGACGTAACCGAGGGTCAGGTACTTGTCCAGGGACGGACGCTGACCGACACACTCGACATTGCAGCCCGCGTCGCTGCTGTCGTTCGCGGTGGGGACGGTCGCCGCCCGTACGAGAGACTTGAGCGCACCCTTGGCGTCGAAGTCGCGAGCGCCGAACGCGTACATGGCCGCGACCGCCGCCGCCGACGGGTCGCCGGACATGACCGACGTCTTGCCGTGAACCAGCAGCCAGCGGTCCCACTCCCCGTCACGCTGGGTCGCGTAGTTGAACAACGATTGCGCGAAGTCACTGGCCATCTTCGGGTCCAGGATGGACAGCAGCTGGACCTGGGCGCGGTACACGTCCCACCCGGAGAAGGTGCCGTACTGGGCTTGCTGCTGCCCGCGAAGCCGGTGCGCCTGCCCGTCCGCGCCCGTGTAGGTGCCGGTGACGTCGCTGGTCAGGGTCGGTTCCAGCTGCGCGTGGTAGAGGGCGGTGTAGAAGGTGCGCCGCTGCGCCTCGGTGCCGCCGCCGATGCCGATCTTCTTGAGCCGGCCGGTCCACGCCTTCGCCGCCGCCGCCGCGATCGTTTCGAAGCTGCGATGACCGCTCTCCGCGGCCAGGTTGGCCTTCGCGCCGTCGAGGCTGACGTAGGAGATCGCGACCCGCATGCCGACACTGGTCGTGCCCGGCGCGAAGGTGACATATCCGCCGGAACCCTTGCCCGGGTTGGGCCGCCCGGTGCTGCTGTACCCGCTGCCGCCGCTCGCGTCCGTCCCGCCCGGGTTGAGCGTCGCGTCCTTCCAGGTGCCGGTGGCGGCGAACGGCTGATCGAGTACGGCGGTGAAGTGCAGGGTGTAGTAGGCGTGACTGTTGTCGGTGCTCTGCGGCCCGCAGAAGTTCCCGGCGCTCACCTCACCACTGACCGTGCGCGTCGCCGGGTCGATGTGCACGCTCGCGTTTTCACTTCCGGTCTCCGACAGTGACGTACGGAAGAGCAGGCTGGCGGGCTTGCCGGCCGGGAAGCCGAACCTCCCGTAACCGGTCCGCGGGGTTGCGGTCAGCTCGGCGCTGGCCCCGCTGTCGAGCCCGACCTTGTAGTAGCCCGGTCGCGCCGTCTCGTTCGCGTGGCTGAACGTGCTCGCGAAGACGGCGTCGGTCGCGTCGGCCGTGGGCGAGCCGGCCACGTCACCCGGGTACGGCATCACCGGGATGTCGCCGTTGGCGCCCGAGCAGCCGACGCCGCTGAGGTGGGTGAGGCTGAACCCGCGGATCTTGGTCGCGGTGTACTGGTAGCCGCCCGGCGCGGGGGTGGAGAGCTGGTTGCCGCGCGAGGTCTGCGGACTCCAGGCCAGCATGCCGAAGGGCGTCACCGCTCCCGGGTAGGTGTTGCCGAGGTTGGTCGACCCGATGAGCGGGTCCACGTACGCGACCGGGTCGCCGACCAGCGGCGGAGGTGCCGCGTCGGCCGCGACCGCCCCTACCGGAACGGTCAGCGCAACCCCAAGAAGAACTCCGACGGCTCGTCTCCCGAACACACATCCCCCTGCATGACATCGATGTCAGTCCAACGCAGGCAACAGCATCCGTCGATGCCGTTCGAGATGTCAACGATTGCTTTGAGTGACCGAGCTGCCGCTCAACTACGCAGCGCGATCGGCGTTTCCTTTGCCGCCTGAGGCCGCACTCGTCCGGCCTGGTTCACCGTTTGGCGTGGCACCTTTTGCCAGGCCTGGTTCGCCCGCCCCGGTTCATCCGACCAGTTCGCCCACCCGGCTCGCCTGGCGCCGTTCGCCCGGCCTGGTTCCTCCCACCTGATTCGCCCGGCCGGGTTCGCCCAGCCGGTTGCCGCGGCGAAACGCCTCAGGTCCCGCCGCGGCCGGCCGACCGGGAGGGGCACCCGCACGATCATCAGCGCAAGGAGTTCGGATGCTCTTCGAGCTGTTCGCCGGCCTACCCCTCTTCGGCCTGCTGATGGTCGGCGTGGTCGTCTGGCTGATCTACACCAGCTTCCGCGACAACGCCGCCGCGACGCGTCGCCTGTACTGCGTCTACTGCCGCACCAACGGTCACGTGAGGCGGCATCACACCCAGAGCCGTTCCGGCCGCAACGTGATCGACTTGCAGTGCGGAAACTGCGGGATGACCCAGCGGGTCCACGACCACTGACGCCTGGTCGCGGCAAGGCGAAAGTCAGCTAGTGCCGTGACCAAGAACGTTTGAGGTGTTGGGGTCAGGCTGCTCGAGCGGTGGGTTGGCCCCAGCGGCGTT
>NZ_CAKUCL010000303.1 GCF_934643405.1 uncultured Actinoplanes sp. | reverse complement strand
GCGCTTCTCCTTGCACTTCACGCAGTAGCCGTTGTACGTGTTGTCGGCCACGGTTCCTCCTCGTCATGTTGTCGGCCCGGTTGCCGGTCTCGCGGTGGCACGCCGGTACGGCGCTGGACCGATCCCGCGACCACGTGGATGTGGCCACCCGCAAGGGCGGTCACTACCCAGGTCAGGGCTCTTCCATGTCAGCGCGCGTCAGCGGTGTTGCCACCGACGTGAGTGTGCAGGGAGGATTCGCCCTTTTTGCGAAGTTGAGCCGCAACACGCCGTGAATATTTCGCAATCGGGCTCAATGGGGATGTCCGGTGCGTTCTTGACACGTTCTGGCCGTGCGTTAGGTTGGCAGAGTTGCAAGGTTGGGAAATTTTTTCGGTTAGACGCGGACGAAGTGCACATATCACCTGTGTGTCATCCGTCGTACTCTTGCGGTGACATGGGTCTCACGGATTAGCGTCTCAACGTGAACCCGAATCTGGGCCGCGCGAGTTCGTGATGGCGCGGACGCGTAAGCCTGTCGTCGAAGTGCGCCGTAGCCAGCGCCGGCGTCGGACCGTGTCCGCCTATCGCGACGGGGAGCGCGTGGTCGTCCTCATTCCCGACCGCTTCTCGCGCGCCGAGGAGACCGAGTGGGTCGAGCGGATGCTGGCCCGGCTGGCCGCCCGCGAGGAACGCATCCGGCGGACGGACGACGAGCTGCTCGCCCGGGCGACGCGTCTCACCCATCGCTACCTGCCGGATTATGCACACCGCGTGACGCCCGCGAGTGTGCGCTGGGTGACGAACCAGAACGGCCGCTGGGGGTCCTGCACCCCGGACGACGGCACCATCCGGATCAGTCACCGCATCCAGGAGATGCCCGACTGGGTGATCGACTACGTGCTGCTGCACGAGCTGTCCCACCTCGTGGTGCCGAGCCACAGCGCGCGATTCTGGGAGCTGGTCAACCGCTACCCGAAGGCCGAGCGCGCCCGCGGCTACCTCGAGGGCATCTCGGCCGCGACGGGGCTGGTCCTCGCGGACGACTGACGTCTTCTTCCCGTACGGCCGGGGCCGCGCGGTGCCACGCGTCGTGTGGGGAGCCGCGCCGCTCAGAGGGGCGCAAGTCCCCACGCGTCGTGGTGCCACGCGTCGTGTGGGGAGCCGCGCCGGTCCGGGGGGCGCAAGTCCCCACGCGTCGTGGTGCCACCCGTCGTGTGGGGAGCCGCGCCGCTCAGAGAGGCGCAAGTCCCCACGCTCGTCAACCGCCCAGCAGGGCTCGCGTGTTGTCCCAGCCCTCCAGGGCCGGGTCGAGCGACGACAGCTCCGCCGGGCCGCGCAGCCGCCGCCACTGCGGGGTCGACGAGACGTCGCCGGGCCGCGGAGCGTTGGTGCGCAGGAGCTGGGCGGACGCCGTACTCAAGTCGTGGTCCGCAAGCCACGACGGCGCCGGCAGGCTCGTCGCCAGGCCCAGCAGGCCGCCGCCCGGCCCGCCCGGCGCGACCGCCACCGCCTTGGTCTCCAGCGGGCGCAGCAGCTTCCCGAGAATCATGCCGGGCACGTCCGGAGCGTCCGCGGCGATCACCGCTGCCTGGTCGAACCCGTCCGCAGCGGCCGCCCGGAGCACCGGCAGGTAGGTCGGCGTCGGGATCTCGTAGATCCGCATGCCGGGCCAGGCGATCTCGGACGCCAGCGCCAGGTCCTGCGTCGTGGCCGCGATCGCCGCCTCGGCCTGGGCGAGCCGGGCCAGCAGGTCGACGACGTCCTCGGCCATCGCGGCCCGCCACGCGCCGGGATCGACACCGGGCGGGCTCCACGGCACGGGCACCAGCAGAGCTGCGACAAGCCGTCGGACCACCCGCCAACCCTACCGGCGGCGCCGGACCGGAAACGGCCGCCGTCCCGGACGGGAACGGCGGCCGCTGGAGATCGCGTTACTTCTGGTCGTCCTCGTCCGGCTTGTCGTTCGGCTCGAGGTTGTCCAGCTCGCTGATGTCCCAGTCGTTGCTGCTCTGGGCGAACGCCTGCGGGTTGGCGAAGTCGTCGTCCGTCGGCAGCAGGTCCGGGTGGCTCCACAGCGCGTCGCGGCCCTGGATGCCCCGGGACTCGGTGACGGCCTGCCACAGCGCACCGGCCTCGCGCAGCCGGCGCGGCCGCAGCTCGAGACCGACCAGCGCGGCGAACGTCTGCTCGGCCGGCCCGCCCGCGGCCCGGCGGCGGCGGAACGCCTCACCCAGCGCGGACACCGACGGCAGCCGGTCGCCCGCGGCCTGGTCGACGACCTGGCCGACCCAGCCCTCGATCAGCGCCAGCGCCGTCTCGAGGCGGGCCAGGCTGGCCTTCTGCTGCGGGGTGTCCTCCGGCGTGAAGATGCCTTCGAGCGCCATGGCCTGCATCGACTCGGGATCGCTCGGGTCGACCCGGCTCATGGCCTCCTCGATCGCCTCGCGGTTGACGGTGATGCCGTTCGCGTAGGTCTCGACCGAGTTGAGCACGTGCGCGCGCAGCCAGGGGACATGCCCGAAGAGCCGCTGGTGTGCCGCCTCGCGGAGGGCCACGTACAGACGCACCTGATCTTCGGGAATCTCCAGGCCCTCGCCGTACGCCTTGATGTTGCTCGGGATGAGCGCGGCGGTGCCCGTGGGCCCGAGCGGAAGACCGATGTCCCCGGCCGAGAGCACCTCGGCCGCGAGCTGGCCGAGCGCCTGGCCGAGCTGACCGCCGAAGAGCGCGCCGCCGAGCGTGGCGACCATCGACTGCATCGGGCCGAGCTGGGCCTTCGCCTCCTCGGGCACGATGTCGCCCATGGCGCCGACCATGCGGCCGGCGATCGGGTCGCACAGCTTCTTCCACACGTCGAGGGTGTTGTAGATCCATTCGTTGCGGTTCCAGGCGGCCGCCTGGCGGATGCCGCTGGGCAGCGCGGACACCGGGTCGAGCCACAGGTCGGCGAGGCGCAGGGACTCCTCGACCTGGTGGCGCTCGAACATGGTCACCGCGGGGTCGCCCAGGGCGGACAGCTGGCTGGCGGCGACCTGACGGGCCAGGTCCCAGTTCACCGGGCCACTGCCGGGGCCGCCGGCGAACATCTGCTGCAGCTGCGCCATGAACTGCTGCATCTGCTGCGGGTCGGAGGGGTCGGGCGGCTGTGCGCCCGGCAGGGAGAAGCCGAACGGGATATCAGGCACGTCGTCAACCGTACGCGGGAAAAGCACGGTCCGGACCCTCGGCGCTGTCAGCTCAGAGTGAACTCGGGCGGCTCAGTGAGCGCCCAGGAACACCCGCTAGTCTCACGCGCATGAGACGTCGCGGTGTCACGGTAATCCTCGGCGCCCTGATCACCGCCCTGCTGGCAGTCGGTGTGATGGCCGCACCCCTGCCCTATGTCGTGCTGAAGCCCGGGCCGACGGTGAACACGCTCGGTTCCGACAACGGCACCGAGGTCATCCAGGTGACGGATGCGAAGACCACCACGTCCGCCGGGCAGCTGCGGCTCACCACGGTGAACGTGCAGTCGAAGGTCGAACTGGTGTGGGCGATCAGCAGCTGGTTCAGCAAGAAGGACGCGGTGGTGCCGAGCGAGCTGATCTATCCGCCGGACAAGACGGAGAAGCAGGTCGAGCAGGAGAACGCACAGGAGTGGACCCAGTCGCAGGAGAGCGCCGTGACGGTCGCCCTGAGCAAACTGGGGTACCCGGTGCAGACCTTCGTCAAGAAGGTGACCCCGGGCGGCGCCGCGGTCGGTCTGTTGCAGGTGAACGACGTGATCACCGCCGTCGACGGCACCAAGGTCACCGGGCCGAACAAGTTGGTCGAGCTGGCGCAGGCGAAGAAGGCCGGCACCGCGCGCACGATCACCTACCTGCGCGCCGGCAAGACGGAAACCGTGCAGATCACGACTAAGAAGGACAAAGACTCCAACGCGCCGCGTCTGGGCATCGAGATCGGCACGAAGCAGCCGAGCCCGTTCAAGGTCAAGATCGACCTCGGCAAGATCGGCGGGCCCAGCGCCGGCCTGATGTTCACCCTCGGGATCATCGACAAGATCAAGCCGGAGGACCTGACCGGCGGCAAGGTCATCGCCGGGACCGGCACCATCGACGACGACGGCAACGTCGGGCCGATCGGCGGCATCCCGCAGAAACTGGTCGGCGCGAAGAGTGCCGGCGCACAGATCTTCCTGGTGCCGAAGGCCAACTGCGCCGAGGCACTGAAGAACGCGGTTCCCGGTCTGCCGATGGCCGAGGTGGCCACCGTGGACGACGCCCTGACCGCGCTCAAGACCTACACCGGGGGTGGCACTCCGAAGCCATGCTCCGCCGCGTGACAGATGTCGTACTGTGAGACACCGGCCCGACTGAAGTGGTGACCAACGTTGGTTATGCGTAATACGCCTCTACCCAGGATGAGCCGGCGCGGTCGCGTCACCGTCGGCGTGCTGGTCGGGGTCTTCCTCCTTTTCACCCTGCTCGGCTGGGGCATCGACGCGTACACCGACTACCTCTGGTTCAACGAGGTCGACTTCGTCAACGTCTTCTCCGGTGTGCTGCTCACCCGGCTCCTGCTCTTCCTGATCATCGGCGCCGCGGTGGCGCTGATCGTCGGCGCGAACCTCTACCTCGCCTACCGCCTCCGCCCTCTCCTGCGGCCGCACTCGGCCGAGCAGGCCACCCTCGAGCGGTACCGGATGATCCTCACCCCGCGTCTGGGCACGTGGATCGCCGTCCTGTGCGTGATCATCGGATTCTTCGCCGGCCTCTCCGCGCAGGGCCGGTGGAAGGACTGGATGCTCTTCCAGAACGCGCAGCCGTTCGGCATCAAGGACCCGCAGTTCAAGGTGGACATCGGGTTCTACGTCTTCGACTACCCGCTGTGGCGATACCTGCTCGGCGTCGCGTTCACCGCGGTGGTCCTCTCGGTGATCGGCTCGCTCGCGGTTCACTACATCTTCGGCGGCGTACGGCTCCAGGGCGTCGGCGACCGCATGACGACCGCCGCGCGTGCTCACCTGACCACGCTCGTCGCCGTGTTCGTGCTGCTCAAGGCCGTCGCGTACGTGCTGGACCGCCGGGCGCTGCTGCTGGAGCAGCACGTGTCGCCGGGTCTGTACGGCGCGGGCTACACCGACGTCAACGCGTTGCTGCCGGCCAAGGAGATCCTGGCGTACATCTCCATCGTGGTCGCCATCGCGATCATCGTGTTCTCCAACGCGGGCATGCGGAACCTGGTCTGGCCGGGCGTCTCGCTCGGCCTGCTGGCCATCTCGGCGGTCGCGATCGGCGGCATCTACCCGCTGGCCGTGCAGAACTTCTCGGTCAAGCCGAGCCTGGCCGACAAGGAACGGCCGTACATCGAGCGGTCGATCAACGCGACCCGGGACGCCTTCGGGCTCACGAACACCGAGACATCGCCGTACAAGGCAACTGTCGTGGTGCCGCCGTCCGGCCTGGCCAGCGACACGAGCGCGCAGAACGCCCGGCTCGTCGACCCGCAGCTGGTCTCGCAGGCGTTCACCCAGTCCCAGCAGTCCCGCGGCTTCTACGACTTCGGCAAGAAGCTCGACGTCGACCGGTACACGATCAACAACAAGACCAGCGACTACGTGGTCGGCGCGCGCGAGATCAACGACGACAAGCTCACGACGCAGCAGCGCAACTGGCTGAACCGGCACACCGTCTACACCCACGGGTACGGGCTGGTCGCGGCCCCGGCCAACCAGGTCGTCTGCGGTGGCCTGCCGTTCTTCGTCTCCGGCTTCCTCGGCGACGACCGGCCGCCGGGCTGTTCCGCGGCGACCGAGGAGATCAAGGTCGACCAGCCGCGCATCTACTACGGCGAGCAGTCCACCGAGTACGCGATCGTCGGCCAGGAGGACAAGAACCGCAAGGTCGAGTTCGACCGGCCGCAGGAGAACAACAACAACGCCGAGGAGCTCTACACGTACGAGGGTATCGGCGGCGTACCGATCGGATCGTTCTTCCGTCGCCTGGTCTTCGCGATCAAGAACACCGAGAGCAACTTCCTCCTCTCGGACGCGGTGAACAAGGACTCGCGGCTGATGTACATCCGCGACCCGCGGTCCCGCGTGGAGAAGGTCGCACCGTTCCTCACGATCGACGGCGACCCGTACCCGGCGGTGGTCGACGGCAAGATCCAGTGGATCCTCGACGGCTACACGACCTCGGCCAGCTACCCGTACTCGCAGAAGATCAACCTGGCCAACGAGACGCGCGACGAGCTGACCGGTCAGGGACAGTTCGCGCTGGCCCGTGACGACGTCAACTACATGCGCAACTCGGTGAAGGCCACCGTCGACGCCTACGACGGCACGGTCAAGCTGTACCAGTTCGACGACCAGGATCCGGTGCTCAAGGCCTGGAACAAGGCGTTCGGCGGCCACCTGATCATCCCGAAGGCGCAGACGCCGCCATCGCTGGAGGCGCATTTCCGCTACCCGCAGGACCTGTTCAAGGTGCAGCGCAACCTGCTGACCAAGTTCCACGTCACCGACCCGCGCGCGTTCTTCTCCGGCCAGGACTTCTGGCAGGTGCCGAACGCTCCGGACTCGCCGTCGAGCAACGTCAAGCAGCCGCCGTACTACCTGAACGTCCAGCTGCCCGAACAGCAGGGCATCCGATTCCAGCTCACCGCCGGCGTGACACCCGCCAACCGGGAGAACCTCGCGGCGCTGGTCTCCGGCTCGTACGTCGACAACAAACCGACCCTGGAAGTCTTCGAACTACCTGATCAGACGGTCATCCCCGGCCCGGTCCAGGTCCATCAGAAGATGACCAACAACGCGGCGGTCCGGCAACAGCTCAGCCTGCTCTCCACGAACAACAGCCAGGCTCAGGTCCTGTACGGGAACCTGATCTCCCTGCCCGTCGAGGAAGGCATCCTGTACGTCGAGCCGGTCTACGTGAAGACCGGCAACCAGGACAACGCGGCCCCGTTGCTCCAGAAGGTCCTGATGTCCTTCGGCGACGGCGGAACGTACGTGGTGCTGGCCGACAACCTGAAACAGGGCCTGGAGCAACTGGTCAACCAGGGCAAGGCGTCCGGCAACAACACCGGCGGAACCACGCCGCCGGCCCAGACCGGCACCAACCCGCCGCCCGCGTCGCTGCCCGGCGAACTGGCGGCCGCCGCGGCCGAGCTGGACCAGGCCATCGCCAACGTGAAAGCAGCCCAGCAGTCGGGCGACTTCACCCGGTACGGCCAGGCGTTGTCCGCCCTGGACGCGGCGATGACCAAGTTCCAGAACGCGCAGAAGGCGGCGAACGCGACGACCCCGACCCCGGGCCCCTCCGGCGCAACACCTTCCGGGGCCCCGTCAGCGCCGGCGTCCGGCAGCCCGGCGCCGACGCCAAGCAGTTAGATTTCCCCAGGTGAGTGGCCCGCTTCCGGCGGGCCACTCCGGTTTCCGCCCCCGTTTTGCAGCCGACGTCCGGCTTGCGCTAGTGTTAACGAGCCGACGCGGGGTGGAGCAGCTCGGTAGCTCGCTGGGCTCATAACCCAGAGGTCGCAGGTTCAAATCCTGTCCCCGCTACGAGTCTGGGAGTCCCCTGTCTGCCTGATGCGCAGACGGGGGACTCTTCGTATGTTGCCTGGGGGGCCGAGCCCCCCAGACCCCCACGGTGCGGTCGCTTGCGCTGGGTGGGGGGCTGGGGTGGGGTGGCATTGGCCTTCGGCCTTGCCCTTTGGTGCGGTCTTGTGCGCATCTGCTTGGCTCGGCTGTCCGGCATTGCCAACCGCGTTTCTGTGGGGCCTCCCTCCGCGTCTTCGTGTCCCCGCGTCTTCGTGTCCCCGCGTCTTCGTGTCCCCGCGTTCCCGCGTCTCCGTGTCTCCGCGTCCCTGACGTCTCCGCGCGTCTGCGCGTCTGCGCGTCTCCGGCATCCCCGCACCTTCGCTTCAGTGCCTCCGCGTGTCCTGCCG
>NZ_CAKUCL010000302.1 GCF_934643405.1 uncultured Actinoplanes sp. | reverse complement strand
GCCGGCATCCGGATGATCGTCGACATCGTCCCGAACCACATCTCCAGCGAGCACCCGTGGTTCAAGGCCGCGCTGGCCGACCCGGAGGCACCCGAACGGGACTACTTCTGGTTCCGGCCGGGGCGCGGCGAGAACGGTGAGCGGATGCCGACGGACTGGCGAGGGGAGTTCGGCGGCACCACCTGGACCCGCACCGCGGACGGGCAGTGGTATCTGCACCTGTTCACGCCCGAGCAGCCCGACCTCAACTGGGACCACCCGGTGGTGCGTGACGAGTTCGAGAGCATCCTGCGCTTCTGGTTCGACCGCGGGGTTGACGGCATCCGGATCGACTCGGCCGCGCTGCTGCTGAAGGACCCGGCACTGCCCGAGGTGCTCGAGGACACCCCGCACCCGTTCCACGACCTCGACGGCGTGCATGAGGTCTACCGGTCCTGGCGGCGAGTTGCGGAGGCGTACGGGGGAGATCGTGCCCTGATCGGCGAGGTCTGGATGCCGGAGGTCGAGCGCTTCGCGAACTACCTGCGCCCCGACGAGCTGCACGCGGCCTTCAACTTCGACTTCCTCGGCTGCGCCTGGGATCCGGTGCTGATGCGCGAGTGCGTGGACCGCACCCTGCACGCGCACGCCGCGGTCGGCGCCCCGGCGACGTGGGTGCTGTCCAACCACGACGTCACCCGGCACGTGACCCGCTACGGCCGCGCGGACACCACCTTCAGCTTCGACAACAACCTCGACGGCACGCCGGTCGACCTGGAACTCGGCACCCGCCGGGCCCGCGCCGCCGCGCTGCTGTCCCTGTCGCTGCCCGGCGCGACCTACATCTACCAGGGCGAGGAGCTGGGCCTCTGGGAGAACGAGAACATCCCGCCGGATCAGTATCAGGACCCGATGTGGGCGCGCCGCGGGCACAGCCGCGACGGGTGCCGGGTGCCGCTGCCCTGGTCCGGTGACGAGCAGCCGTTCGGGTTCAGCACCGCCGCGCCGTGGCTGCCCCAGCCCGCGGAGTGGAAGGACCGCACGGTCCAGGCGCAGACCGGCGACCCGAACTCGATGCTCGAGCTGTACCGCTCGGCGATCTCCTTGCGCCGCCGCGAACCCAGCCTGCACCAGCCGGTCATGGCCTGGCTGGACGTTCATCCCCAGGTGGTCGCCTACACCCGCGGCGACGACTTCGCCTGTGTCGTCAACATGTCCGGCTCCCCGATCGACCTGCCGGACCACCTGACCTGCCTGCTCGCCAGTGGCCCGCTCGACGGTGACCGCCTCCCCCCGGACACCGCCGTCTGGCTTCGCCTTCGTTGACCGGGGCCGGCGCCGGAGTCCACCACCGGCACCGGTTCCCACCGAGCAGGTAGCAGGGGGCTTTCACCTCGAGAAAGGCACGCTCCCGCAATGCCAAGACTGAGAAGACGACTCCTCGCGGCAGCCACCGCCGCGGGCGTCGTGGCCGCCGTCCTCGCCTCGCCGACCCTCGCCTCCGCCGCCGGCCCCAACCTGGCCGCGGGCAAGGCCTTCAGCGCCAGCAGCTTCACCGACGTCTACCCGGCGGCCAACGCCGGGGACGGCAACGCGAACACCTACTGGGAGAGCAACAACAACGCCTTCCCGCAGTGGCTCCAGGTCGACCTGGGCACCGCCACCCAGGTCAACCAGGCGGTGCTCAAGCTGCCGCCGTCGTCTTCCTGGGCCACCCGTACGGAGACCCTGACCGTTCAGGGCAGCACCGACGGGTCCTCGTTCGGCACGCTGAAGGCCGGTGCCGGGTACACGTTCAACCCGTCCAGCGGCAACACCGTCACGATTGACTTCGCCACGGCCAGTGCCCGGTTCGTCCGGCTCAGCTTCACCGCGAACACGGGCTGGCCGGCCGGGCAGTTGTCCGAGCTGGAGCTCTACGGTCCGGTCGCCGGGGACTCGCAGGCCCCTTCGGCGCCCGGAGGCCTCACCTACTCGCAGCCCGCCTCGGGACAGATCCGGCTCTCCTGGAATGCGGCGTCGGACAACGTCGGCGTGACGGGCTACGACGTCTACGCGAACGGCCAGCTCCGTACGTCGGTCGCCGGGAACGTCCTGACGTACCTGGACAGCCAGCCCGACTCGGCGACGGTCTCCTATTACGTACGGGCGAAGGACGCGGCCGGAAACGTCTCGTCCCCGTCCAACACCGTCACTCGCAACGGCGCTTCCGGAGACACGCAGGCGCCCACCACCCCGGGCACTCTCTCCTACACGCAGCCGGCCTCGGGACAGATCCGGCTCGCGTGGGGGGCGTCGACCGACAACGTCGGCGTGACCGGCTACAACGTCTACGCGAACGGCTCGCTGAGGACCACGGTCACCGGCACCACATACACCGACACCCAGCCGGACTCCGCCACGGTCTCGTACTACGTGAAGGCTCGTGACGCGGCCGGCAATGAATCCGCCGCGTCCAACACCGTCACCCGTACGGGAAACCCGGGAAATGGCAGCAACCTGGCGGTGGGAAAGCCGATCGAGGCCTCGTCGGCGGTCTTCACCTTCGTGGCCACCAACGCGAACGACAACGACACCGCGACCTATTGGGAGGGCAGCGCCTACCCGGCCAACCTGACGGTCAAGCTCGGCGCCAACGCCACCACGCAGAGCATCGTGGTCAAGCTCAACCCGGGCAGCGCCTGGGGCACCCGCCAGCAGACGTTCTCGGTGCAGGGCCGGGAGCAGAGCGCGTCGGCCTTCACCACGCTGGTCGGCTCGGCCACGTACACGTTCAACCCGGCCACCGGTAACACGGTCACCATCCCGGTGAGCGCGACCGCCGCCGACGTCCGGCTCTCCTTCACGGCGAACACCGGCGCCCCCAGCGGTCAGGTGGCCGAGTTCCAGGTGATCGGCACCCCGGCGCCGAACCCCGACCTCACGGTCACCGGCATGTCGTTCACCCCGGCTTCGCCGGTGGAGACCGACGCGGTTACGCTCTCCGCGACCGTGCGCAACGCCGGCACGGCGGCCAGCCCGGTCTCCACCGTCAACTTCTACTTGGGTACGGCGAAGGCCGGCACCGCCACGGTGGCCGCGCTCGCCGCGGGTGCGTCGACGATCGTCACGGCCAACATCGGCGCGCGTGACGCCGGCACCTACGCGCTGTCGGCCAAGGTGGACGAGGCGAACACGGTCATCGAGACCAACGACGCCAACAACTCCTACACCAACCCGTCCAGCCTCGTGGTCGCCTCGGTCAGCAGCTCCGACCTCGTCGCGTCCGCGGTCAGCTGGTCGCCGGGCAACCCGTCGGCCGGCAACACGGTCACCTTCAGCGCGACGCTGAAGAACCAGGGCACGGCGGCCACATCGTCCGGCGCGCACGGGGTCACGGTGACCATCCTCAACGGCTCCACCACGGTCAAGACGTTCACCGGGTCGTACACCGGGACGCTCGCGGCGGGCGCGTCCTCGCCGGCCATCAACCTGGGCACCTGGACCGCGGCGAACGGCAAGTACACCGTACGGACGGTGGTCGCGACCGACGCGAACGAGCTGCCCGTCAAGCAGGCCAACAACACCAGCGAGAAGCCGTTCTTCGTGGGTCGCGGGGCGAACATGCCGTACGACATGTACGAGGCGGAGGACGGTCAGCTCGGCGGTGGTGCGGCTGTGACCGGTCCCAACCGTACGGTGGGAGACCTGGCCGGTGAGGCCTCCGGCCGCAAGGCCGTCACGTTGAACCAGACCGGCTCGTACGTTCAGTGGACCACCCGCAACGCCACGAACACCATCGTGGCGCGGTTCTCCATCCCGGACGGCACGACCAGCTCGATCAATGTGTACGTCAACGGGACGCTGAACAAGACGTTGGCGTTGACGTCGAAGTACGCCTGGCTCTACGGCAACGAGACCGCGCCGCAGAACTCGGGGACCGGTCCCCGGCACATCTACGACGAGGCGTCCACGTTGCTGACCGGTTCTTACCCGGCCGGTTCCGTGATCAGGTTGCAGAAGGACTCCAGCAATTCCGGCGCCATCGCGATCGATTTCATCAATCTGGAGCAGGCGGCTCCGGTGGCCAACCCGGACACCTCGCGATATGTCGTGCCGACCGGCTTCGATCAGCAGTCGGTGCAGAACGCGCTGGACACCGCTCGCCAGGACACCTCGAAACTGGGCGTGTACCTGCCGGCCGGTGACTACCAGACGTCCTCGAAGTTCCAGGTGTACGGCCGGCCGCTGCGCATCGTCGGTGCGGGTCCCTGGTACACGCGGTTCTTCACCCCGTCCACGCAGACCGAGACCGACGCCGGCTTCCGGGCCGACGCGGGCGCCAACGGGTCGACGTTCGCGAACTTCGCGTTCTTCGGCAACTACACGATCCGCATCGACGGTCCGGGCAAGGTGTTCGACTTCGCCAACGTCTCGAACATCACCATCGACAACATCTGGGCCGAGCACGTGGTGTGCCTCTACTGGGGCGCGAACACCGACAACATGGTGATCAAGAACAGCCGGATCCGGGACACGTTCGCCGACGGCATCAACATGACCAACGGCAGCACCGGCAACCTGGTCGACAACAACGAGGCGCGGGCGACCGGCGACGACAGCTTCGCGCTGTTCTCGGCGATCGACGCGGGCGGCTCTGACGAGATCAACAACACGTATTCGAACCTGACGTCGCTGCTCACGTGGCGGGCGGCGGGCGTCGCGGTCTACGGCGGGTACGCCAACACCTTCAAGAACATCTACATCGCGGACACGCTCGTCTACTCGGGCATCACGATCAGCTCGCTCGACTTCGGGTATCCGATGAACGGGTTCGGCGCGTCGCCGCCGACCGTGTTCGACAACATCTCGATCGTCCGGGCCGGCGGCCACTTCTGGGGCGCGCAGGTCTTCCCGGCGATCTGGCTGTTCAGCGCGTCGAAGGTCTTCCAGGGCATCCGGGTCTCGAACGTCGACATCGTCGACCCGACCTACTCCGGGATCATGTTCCAGACCAACTACGTGGGCGGTCAGCCGCAGAACATCATCAAGGACACCGTCTTCACGAACGTCACGATCAGTGGCGCCCAGCGCAGCGGCGATCAGTTCGACGCCAAGTCCGGATTCGGCATCTACGTCAACCCGCTGCCGGAGTCCGGTCAAGGCCCGGCGGTCGGCTCGGCGACCTTCACCAACCTGCAGTTCAGCAACAACTACCGGGACATCGAGAACCAGACCAGCACGTTCACCATCGTCCGCAACTGATCACCGGTAAGGGGGCCCGCGCCGCGCGGCGCGGGCCCCCGGCCGTTCGCTTGAGTAATCTTTGTCGGTGTGAAACGCATAGAACTGCCCGGCGGACGAACCCTTGAGTACATCGTCGAGGGACCGCCCGGCGGCCTGCCGCTGGTCGTGCACCACGGCACGCCCTCCGGCGCGGTGCCGCTGCCGTCCTTCTTCGACGCCGCGGTCCGCCACGGCATGCGAGTGATCATGCACAGCCGTCCCGGCTACGGCGGCTCGACGCCGAACCCCGGCCGCCGCGTGTCCGACGTCGCGGCCGACACCTCCGCGATCCTGGACGAGGAGGGTGCCGCCCACTTCGTCACGGTCGGCTGGTCCGGCGGCGGTCCACACGCGCTGGCCTGCGCCGCGCTGCTGCCCGGCCGCTGCCTCGGCGCCGCCACCGTCGCGGGCGTGGCGCCCTACGGCGCCCCCGGCCTGGACTGGATGGCCGGCATGGGGGAGGAGAACGTGGTCGAGTTCGGCGCGGCCGCGAAGGGCGTCACCGAGCTCGACAAGGTGCTCACCGAGATGGCCGGGGGCCTTGCCCAGGTGACCGCGGCCGATGTCACCGCCGCGTTCGGCGACCTGCTCTCCGAGGTGGACCGCAAGGCCCTGGCCGAAAGCTTCGCCGACTACCTGGCGGCCTCGTCCCGGTACTCGGTGTCCGCCGGGGTGGCCGGTTGGCGCGAGGACGACCTCGCCTTCCTGGCCGACTGGGGTTTCGCTCTCGACGGCATCCGGGTCCCGGTCGCCGTGTGGCAGGGCGACCAGGACCGGATGGTGCCGTTCGAGCACGGGCGCTGGCTGGCGGCTCATGTGGCCGGTGCCGAGGCCCGGCTGGTCCCGGGTGAGGGCCATCTGTCGCTGCTGAACGACCCCGACCAGATCCTCGACCAGTTGGTGGCGCACGCCACCCCTGAGTAGCCCGCCGGCCGGCTGGCCTTGCCGCCGTCGGCTGGCTCGGCCACCGCCGGGCGGCTCAGGGCCGGCCCGGCGGCTTGGGGCTACACCTCGACCGGCGTCAGCTCCGGCAGGACCTCCGGGGTCGCCGGCTCGGCCTTGCTGCGCTTGGCAACCGGCACGAGCAGGGCCAGCGCGAACGCCGCCGCGGCGGTTACCGTCAGGATCAGGAACGACTCGGTGTATCCGGACTCGGCCGGCAGGCCACCCGCAGCGGGGTGCGCGGTGATCACGGAGGCGACCACCGACGTGCCGATGGACGCGCCGATCGTACGGATGTTGGTGTTCATGCCGCTCGCCGCGCCGGTCTGGTGGCGCGGCACGCTCTGCACGATCAGGTTGATCATCGAGGAGTAGACCAGCCCGAGCCCGATGCCGAACACGCCGCCGGCCACCGCGACCTTCCACTGCTCACCGTGCTGCAGGGCGAACGCGAGGGTGGCGAGGACGCCCAGGCCGGAACCCCAGAGCAGCTGCGCCTTCGGGCCGGCCCAGCGGGTCAGCGGTCCGCTCAGCGACCCGAACACGGCCATGCCGACCAGCATCGGCAGCATCAGCAGGCCCGCGCCGGTGACGGTGGCGCCGAACCCGTACCCGGAAGCCGCCGGCACCTGCATGAGCTGCGGCAGGAAGGCGAAGACCCCGAACATCGCGGCACCGAAAAGGAGCGCGACGAGGTTCGTCGTCCAGACCGCGGGCAGGCGCATCATGCGCATGTCGATCAGCGGGTTGTCCGACCGCAGCTCGGCGAACAGCCAGCCGGTGAACAGCACCACGGCGAGCGCGAACAAGCCCAGCGTGCGCCCGGAGCCCCAGCCCCACGCGGTGGCCTTGCTCAGCGGCAGCAGCAGCGCGACGAGCCACCCGGACAGCAGCAGCGCGGCCAGCCAGTTGACCTTCCCCGGGGTGCGCACCGGCGACGGCGGGACGACCCGCCAGGCGATGATGCCGACCACGACGACCACGGCCATCGGGATCCAGAACAGCCAGCGCCAGTTGAGCGCGCCGACGATCGGCCCGGCCAGCACGATCCCGAAGCCGCTGCCGGTGGCGATGACGGCGGCCATCACGCCGACCGCGGAGGAGACCTTCGCCGGCGGGAACTCGTCGCGGATGATCCCGAACGAGATGGGGAAGACGGCGCCGCCCAGCCCCTGCAGGACGCGGGCGACGATGAGAACGACGACGTTGGGCGCGATCGCGGCGACCAGGCAGCCCAGGGCGATCGCCGCGAGGGCGACCAGCAGTGTGCGGTCCTTGCCGAGCATGTCGGCGATGCGCCCCATGAGCGGGGTGGCCACCGACGCGGCGAGCAGCCACGCGGTGAGCACCCAGGTGACCGTGCCCGTGCTCGTGTGCAGGTCAAGCTGGATAGTCGGCAGAACCGGCGTCACCAGCGACTGCATCAGCGAGAACGCAGCAGCGGCCGCCGCGAGCACGGCAAAGGTCGCCCGCGGCGAAGTCTGATAAAGTCGAGGCATGCCTCCACCTTAGCGGAGGGGTGCCTCCGCATAGCAAGTCCGGGAGAAGTGAGGAGCATCTCCATGGCCGAGTCGCCGGTCCCCGCAGCGCCGTCCACCGGACCATCCGCCGGCGGACTGCCGACCGCTGGGTCGCCGGTCCCCGCAGCGCCGTCCACCGGATCACCCGCCGCCGGACTGCCGACTGCTGGGTCGCCGGTCCCCGCCTCGTCCGCCGGGTTGCCGACCGCTGGACCGCCGGCTGCCCCGACGCCCGCCGCGTCGTCGGCTGCCGCTTCGCCCGCCGCG
>NZ_CAKUCL010000301.1 GCF_934643405.1 uncultured Actinoplanes sp. | reverse complement strand
TCGCCGTCCAGCGTGATCACGCCGTCGTCGATCTCGGTCAGCAGGTTCACGCAGCGCAGCAGCGTCGACTTGCCCGATCCGGAGGCGCCGATCAGCGCGACCACCTCGTGCTCGTCCACGGCCAGGTCGAGGGAGTCGAGGACCACCGACGGCCCGAACGTCTTGCGAATGCCGGTACAGGTCAGCAGCATCAGGTCCCCGCGTTCTGGCGCCGGGCGGCGCGCAGGGTCACCCAGTCGGTGACGAAGATCAGCGGCAGCGCGAGCAGCACGAACAGTACGCCCGCCACCAGGTACGGAGTGAAGTTGGCGGTCTGGGCGACGCCGATCTGCGCGGCCCGGATCGCGTCGATGGGACCGGCCAGCGAGATCAGCCCGACGTCCTTCTGCAGCGCCACGGTGTCGTTCAGCAGCGGGGGAGCGACACGCCGTACGGCCTGGGGAAGCACCACGAACCGCATGGACTGCCGATAGCTGAGGCCGAGCGAGCGGGCGGCCGCCACCTGGCTCGGGTGCACCGATTCGATGCCGGCCCGGAACACCTCGGCGAGGTAGGCACCGTACGTCACGACGATGGCCGCGCCGCCGAGCACGGTCACGCTCGGTGTGCCGGTGAGGCGGAGCCCGGGGACGCCGAACGCGAACAGGTAGATCACGATGATCAGCGGCAGGCCGCGGAACGAGTACGTGTAGACGGTGGCCAATGCCCGTACCGGGAAGAAGACCGGACCGCGCAGCGTCCGCAGCACCGCGATGAGCAGACCCAGCGTGAGAGCGCAGGCCGCGCAGACCACCAGCACCCGGATGTTGAACCAGAGCCCGTCCAGGATCTGCGGCAGGAACCGGCGGGCGATCTGGGGATCGAAGAACGACTGCTTGACCCGGTCCCAGCCGGGCGCCCCGGTGATCAGCACGCCGAGCAGGGTGCCGAGGACCGCCGTGGAGAGCGCGGCGAGCAGCACCGAGCGGATCGCCTTCCGGCGGCGGAAGGCGATCCGGCCCTGCTGGAGCTGGCTGGGCTGATAGGGCTCCGGGCTCACTGCAGTTCGGGGGCCCCGCTCGCACCGGCCAGCCACGTCTTCTCCAGCACCTGCAGGGTGCCGTCCTGGCGCAGCTGATCGACCGCCCCGCTGACGCAGCCGGTCAGCGGCGAGTCCTTGTCGAGCACCAGGCCGAACTGCTCGGGCACGCCGACCTGCGGCAGCTGGCCGACGATCACGCCGTCCTTGAGCTCGGCGGAGGTCATGAAGAACGCGGTCGGCAGATCCACCACGATGCCGTCGACCGTGCCGTTGACCAGCGCGGCCTTGGCGTCGTCGTTGTTGTTGAAGACCTGCGGCTGGACCGCCGGCTTGATCAGCTCGGTGATCGCCTGATAGCTGGTCGTGCCCACCTGGGCGCCCAGCTTGGCGTTCTTCAGCTCGGCTATGGTCTTCGCGGTCGCGATCTTCGAACTCTTCGTGGTGATCACCGTCTGCCGGACCAGGTAGTAGGGCGACGAGAAGTCGACCGCCTTACGCCGATCGGGGGTGATCGAGAACTCGTTGATGTCGAAGTCGAAGTCCTTCGGGCCCGGCGCGATCGCGTTGTTGAACGTCACAGTGGTCCAGGTCACGTTCTCCGCCGGGTACCCCAGCCGCTGCGCGACCTGGTATGCCACGGCGGACTCGAAGCCCTTGCCGTTGCTCGGCTTGTTGTCGCTGAACCACGGCTCGTAGGCCGGGCTGTCGGTGCCGATGGTGAGCTTGCCCGGCGTCTTGGTGGCGAGCGCACCCGGCGGGCAGACGTTTCCCGAGGCGGACGCGGACGTGCTCGGCGCCGCGCTGTTGTCGTCGACCGGGGAGCAGGCCGCGAGCGCGGCGAGCAGGACGGCCGCGGTGCCTGTGGTGATGAGGGTGTTTCGGCTGACCATGACCGGCAGCCTAGGGCACGTCCCACCTGCTGGGGTGGTTCGTCGTCATCCCGTGACTACTTGCCACAATGGCGGCCGTGAAGACGTTCGAAGAGTTGTTCGCCGAGCTCCAGGCGAAGGCGGTGGAGCGGCCCGAGGGCTCGTCCACCGTCGCGGCGCTGGAGCGCGGGGTCCACTTCATCGGGAAGAAGGTCGTCGAGGAGGCGGCCGAGTCCTGGATGGCGGCCGAGCACGAGGGCCCCGAGCGGGCCGCGGAGGAGATCTCCCAACTGCTCTACCAGGCCCAGGTCCTGATGATCGCGACGGGTCTCGACCTCAAGGACGTGTACCGACATCTCTGACGTGCCGCCTCGCCGATCTTCCGACTCGAAGGAGCACGTCCATGCTGCGCATCGCCGTACCGAACAAAGGCACCCTGTCCCAGCCCGCGTCGCAGATGCTGCGCGACGCCGGCTACCGCCAGCGCACCGACCCGAAAGACCTCGTCTGCCGCGACGAGGCGAACCACGTCGAGTTCTTCTACCTGCGGCCGCGTGACATCGCCACGTACGTCGGATCGGGTGATCTCGACCTCGGCATCACCGGACGTGACCTGCTGGTCGACTCCGGCGTCCCGGCCGAGGAACTGCTCGACCTGAACTTCGGCGGCGCCACGTTCCGCTGGGCCGCCCCGGCGGGCACGCTGTCGTCGGCGGACGAGATCGCCGGGCGTCGCATCGCCACCGCGTACCCGGGTGTCGTCGAGCGGTACCTGGCCGAGCACGACCTCAAGGCGGACGTGGTCCGCCTGGACGGGGCCGTGGAGAACGCGGTGCGTCTCGGCGTGGCCGACGTGATCGCCGACGTGGTGGAGACCGGCGCGACCCTGCGGCAAGCCGGTCTGGTCACCCTGGGCGAGCCGCTGCTGCGCTCCTCGGCGATCGTCATCGGGCGCGCCGGCGGCGAGGCCACCGGCGTCGCCCAGCTCATCCGGCGTCTGCAGGGCGTCCTGGTGGCGCGCTCCTACGTGATGCTCGCCTATGACGTACGGGCCGACCTGCTCGAGAACGCGACGGCCCTGACCCCGGGCATCGAGTCGCCGACGGTGTCCCCGCTGCACCGGGAGGGCTGGGTGGCCGTGCAGGCGATGGTCCGGCGCGCGGAGGTGCACCGGATCATGGACGAGCTGTACGAGCTCGGGGCCCGGGCCATCCTGGTCACCGACATCGCCAACTGCCGACTGTAGGGTTGTTCGTCGTGGACGCCGTCATATATCGCCCGCGGAAGATCCGCTGGATCGCCGGGCCGGCCGCCGCCTTCGTGGTGGTGCTCTTCACCGTGCTCAGCTTCGGCCTGCGCGGCTCGGCCGGATTCGACAACTCGGGCCAGTTCGAGCGCGGCGACCAGACCGCGATGATCGGCCTCGGCGTCCTCATCGGGCTGGGCATCCTGGCGTTCTGCCGGCCGCGGGTCACCGCCGACGCCGAGCACATCAAGATCCGTAACGTGGTCGGCGGGTACGACCTGCCCTGGTCGGTGGTGCGGGCGGTGCGGTTCGACCGGAACTCGCCGTGGGCGCAGCTGGAGCTCAACGACGACGAACAGGTGTCGATCCACGCGCTGCAGGCCGCCGACAAGGACTACGCGGTCGACGGCGTACGGACGCTGCGGGCCCTTCATTCCGCCGCTGTCAAGGCCTGATAGACTGGCCGTCAGTCGACCACGCTCCCCGCTCCGGGGGGCGCGAAAGAGGAGCCCGCTGGTTCCCACCCGAGTCACGTGAGTGGCCGGGTCCGGTCACCCGGTCTCGGGAATATCCGAGGCTCGGGGTGCGTCCTCATCTGGGCGCCGATGACCGGTCGAGCGGGCCCTGGCATGCGCCGGGGCCTTCTGCTTTCCCGGCACCCAGAAGACGTGGGTGAGCCAGGGGCCGACCGACATTGGCAGCGCGACCGCGGCTGGGCAGCCGCGGAAGGCGAAAACAGTACGTTCTGAGGAGGCCCCATCAGCGTCGAACCACGCGTTAACGAACAGATCCGGGCTCGTGAGGTCCGTCTGGTCGGCCCCGAGGGTGAGCAGGTGGGCATCGTCCCGCTCGAGCGCGCTCTCCAGCTGGCCGCGGATGTCGACCTGGACCTGGTCGAGGTTGCTCCGATGGCGCGGCCGCCGGTGTGCAAGCTCATGGACTTCGGCAAGTTCAAGTACGAGAGCGCACTGAAGGCCCGCGAGGCGCGGCGTAACCAGCAGCAGACCGTCATCAAGGAGATGAAGCTCCGGCCGAAGATCGACCCGCACGACTACGAGACCAAGAAGGGTCACGTGGTGCGGTTCCTCAAGGCGGGCGACAAGGTCAAGGTGACGATCATGTTCCGCGGTCGTGAGCAGAGCCGGCCCGAACTGGGCTTCCGGCTGCTGCGCCGGCTCAGCGAAGAGATCTCGGAACTCGGTTTCGTGGAGGCCAGTCCCAAGCAGGACGGCCGCAACATGATCATGGTGTTGGCCCCTCACCGGGCCACGAAGGCAGCTGCTGCTGCGACGGTCGCGGCCAACGCCCGCCCGCCGCGGGAGCCGCGTGAGGGCGATGGTGCCGAGGCACCGGCGGCCGAAGCGACCGACACCACCGCAGAGTAGGCAAGCTTTTCCGCACCGCCGCCGGCGGTGCGGAAAGACCAGAAAGAGGCTCAAGTGCCGAAGTTCAAGCCCCACACCGGGACCGGCAAGCGAGTGAAGGTCACCGGCAAGGGCAAGATCGTCCGCGAGCAGGCCGGCAAGCGCCACCTGCTCGAGGGCAAGTCCTCCCACGTGACCCGCCGGATGACCGGTACGGTCGTCGTGGCGAAGGCCGACGAGAAGCGCATCAAGAAGCTGCTGGGCCGCTGACGCGAGCGCCACACAAGTTCCCCTGTTAGGAGTACCGAGATGGCACGCGTCAAGCGTTCGGTGAACGCCCAGAAGAAGCGTCGCACGTTGCTGGAGACCGCCAGCGGATACCGCGGTCAGCGCTCCCGCCTCTACCGCAAGGCCAAGGAGCAGGTGCTGCACTCGATGCAGTACTCGTACCGCGACCGGCGTGACCGCAAGGGCGACTTCCGCCAGCTGTGGATCACCCGTATCAACGCGGCGGCCCGGTCGAACGGGATGACCTACAACCGCCTGATCCAGGGTCTGCGCCTGGCGGGCGTCGAGGTCGACCGCAAGATCCTGGCCGACATGGCCGTCAACGACGCCGCGGCCTTCGCGGCGATCGTCGAGGTCGCCCGGGCTGCCGTCGCGGCCGAGGGCACCGGCGGCGCGGCCGCGCAGGCTGCCTGACCGTCGCGTAGTAGTCGCCAAAGCGCCTCCCGAGCCTTTCGGGGGGCGCTTTGCCTCATGTTCGAGGGGCCCATGACCTTCACTTCCCGTACGCCGCGGGTGGTCGCCGCCCGACGGCTGCAGCGCCGCCGGGACCGTGATCAGACCGGACGCTTCCTGGCCGAGGGCCCGCAGGCGGTCCGCGAGGCCTTGGCCGCCGGCGTGGTGCTCGAGCTGTTCGGCACCGGCGCCGCCCTGGACCGCCACGCCGACCTGGTCGCGCTCGCCCCCGAGGTCTCCCTGGTCACCGACGACGCGATCGAGGCGCTCAGCGAGACCGTGCAGCCCCAGGGCCTGGTCGCGGTCTGCGAGCGGGTGGACGTGCCGCTGGCCGCCGCGCTGGCGAAACGGCCCCGGCTGGTCGCGGTGGCCGCCGAGATCCGCGACCCGGGCAACGCGGGCACCGTGCTGCGCACCGCGGACGCCGCCGGAGCGGGCGCGGTCATCTTCGCGGGGGACGCGGTCGACCCGTACAACGGCAAATGCGTCCGCGCGTCGGCCGGCTCGTTGTTTCATGTAGATGTGGTGCGTGCCCCGCTCGATGTAGCCGACGACCTTCGCGCGTCCGGCCTGCAGGTTCTCGCGACGACCGGCTACGGCTCGGACGACCTGGACTCGCTGGCCGACGACGGCGTGCTCGCCGCGCCGACCGCCTGGCTGTTCGGGTCGGAGGCGCACGGCCTGCCGTCCGCGCTGCTCGACGCGGCCGACCGCCGGGTGCGGGTGCCGATCTACGGCGGTGCGGAGAGCCTGAACCTGGCCGCGGCCGCCGCCGTCTGTCTCTACGCCTCCGCGCGAGCGCAGCGCTGATGCGGGCGGTCGTCTACGACGCGGTCGGCGCGCAGCCGCAGATCCGCGAGGTCCGGCCGCCCGCGTGCCCGCCGGACGGCGCCGTGGTCGCGGTGCGCGCGACCGGCGTCTGCCGCTCGGACTGGCACGCCTGGCGCGGCCACGAGCCGGTCCCGCTGCCGCACGTGCCCGGGCACGAGTTCGCCGGTGTGATCACCGAGGCCGGGCCCGAGGTGCGCGGCTTCGCGGTGGGCGAGCGGGTCACCGCGCCGTTCGTCAACGGCTGCGGCCGCTGCGAGTACTGCCGGTCCGGGGCGGCGCAGATCTGTCCCGACCAGACCCAGCCCGGCTTCACCCATCCCGGTTCGTTCGCCGAGCGGGTCGTGGTCCGGGCGGCGGACACCAACCTCGTACGGCTCCCCGACGCCGTCGATTTCGTCAGCGCGGCCGCCCTCGGCTGCCGGTTCGCCACCGCCTTCCGGGCGCTCACCGGGCACGGGCCGGTACCGGACGACGCCACCGTCGCGGTCTTCGGCTGCGGCGGCGTCGGGCTGTCCGCGGTGATGATCGCCAGTGCGATGGGCCTGCGCGTGCTCGCCTTCGACCCGTCGCCGGCCGCCAACGCGCTGGCCGCCTCGTTGGGCGCGGTCATCGTGCACGAGATCGACGGCGAGGCGGACATCGCGATCGACGCGTACGGGTCGGCCGAGACCGCCGAGGCCTCGGTGCGCTCGCTGCGTCCCGGCGGCCGGCACGTCCAGGTCGGCCTGATGCTCGGCGCCGACACCCGGGCGCCGTTGCCGTGGGACCTGGTGGTCGCCCGCGAACTGCAGATCGTCGGCTCGCACGGGATGGCCGCCGCCGACTACCCGCGGATGCTCGACCTGATCGTCTCCGGCGCGCTGGAGCCCCGGCGGCTGGTCGGCACGCAGATCCCGCTGGAGGCGGCCGGGGTGGCGCTCACCACGATGGACTCGCCCATTCCGGGGCACGCCGGGATCGTGGTCGCCGTGCATGACGCCTGACGCGATATGCTTTGCGCCATGTCACGTGCGACGAAGCTGTTTAGCCGGCCCGCTGGTCGCGGGCTTGGGTAAGCGGCGCTGCGCCTGACTTCCTGACACTCCCTGACCGGCGGGCTGCGGCTCAGCCGCGCCTCCGTACACTGCCGATGGCTCATCAGGTGTGAGGGAGTTCGCCCGACCATGTCCTACCGCAACGATCCGTACGATCCGAAGCAGGCCGCCCTGCTCGACCCGGCCGCGCTCGATGAGGCCGTCGGCGAGGCGCGCCGCGCGTTCGCCGCCGCGACCGACCTGGACGCGCTGGGCGCGCTCAAGCCGGCGCACCTCGGCGACCGTTCGCCCGTCTCGCTGGCCCGCCGGGAGATCGGCTCGCTGCCGCCGGCCGCGAAGTCCGACGCCGGCAAGCGGGTGAACATCGCCCGCCAGGCCGTGCAGGCCGCGTTCGACGAGCGGCACGCGGCGCTCGAGGTGGAACGCGCCGAGCGGGTGCTGGTCGAGGAGCGGGTCGACGTCACCCTGCCGTGGGACCGCCGCCCGCGCGGCGCCCGGCACCCGCTGACCACGCTGATGGAGCACATGGGCGACCTGTTCCAGGGCATGGGCTACGACGTGGTGGAGGGTCCCGAGCTCGAGCTCGAGTGGGCGAACTTCGACGCGCTCAACATCGGCCCGGACAACCCGGTGCGCGGCTCGATGGACACCTTCTACGTGGACCTGCCCGGCCTGGTGATGCGCACGCACACCTCGCCCGGCCAGGTGCGCACGATGCTGACCCGCCAGCCCCCGATCTACGTGGTGTGCCCGGGCCGGGTCTACCGCTCCGACGAGCTGGACGCCACGCACAGCCCGGTCTTCCACCAGATCGAGGGCCTGGTCGTCGACGAGGGCATCACGATGGCCCACCTGCGCGGCACGCTCGACCACTTCGCCAAGGCGATGTTCGG
>NZ_CAKUCL010000300.1 GCF_934643405.1 uncultured Actinoplanes sp. | reverse complement strand
CCGCAGCTCCGCCCGGCGGCCGGGTGAGGGCGTTCGTGGCACCCAGCCGGGCCCGCCAAAGCCGGGTGGCCGCGTTCTGCGGTTGTGCCGCTGCCACGACCGTACTCGTCAGCTCGGGTCCAAGCGGAAGATGACCGCGTCGTCGAGATCCTCCCGGCGGATGTGGAGGCCCTCGACCGGGAGATCGCCGGCTCGCTCCCAGGGGGTGCCGGCGACCTCGGAGCGCAGCAGCAGGACCGTGGTGATGTGGTTGGCCCGCAGGTAGTCGATGCTCGGCTGGTCGGGGAACGTCGTGACGTTGCGGCGCAGCTCGGCCTGACGGGCGGCCGCGAAGCCGCCGGAACCGTTGGCTATCGGCTGGAAACGGGTCGTCGACCAGAGCATGACGGTCTGGTCGGTGAGCGCGGCGGTGGGCAGGACCAGCATCGGGCCGCTCACCGTGCGCATCGCGGTGGGTTGCGCGGGGACGAGCGGATGCGCGGTGGCGTTCCAGCCTTCGCCCAGGACCAGCGCGAGCGGGATCAGCGTGGCGAGCCGCAGCCAGGGGCCGGGCCACGGTGGGATGCGTTGTTCGGCGAGGTGTTCGGCGCGGCGGACGAACTCGGTCACCGCGCCGGCGGCCAGGATCGCCAGCAACAGGGTCGCCCAGAACATCAGGCGGCCGGGGATGCGCAGGCCAAGCGACGCGGGGAGATGGCCGAAGAGCGGGAGGTACGTCCAGCGGCCGCCGAAGAAGTTCGTGCCGAGCGTGAGGATGGTCGTGGCGGCCAGCGCGACGAGCAGGAGCAAGCGCTGCCACAGGGTCCAGATGGAGAACGCCAGGCCGGCCAGCGCCAGGGCATAGAGGACGAAACCGGGTAGCAGGCTCATTTCGGCAGGCCAGCCGAGCGAGGAGCGCGGCACCTCGTGCGGCGCACCCCAGATGCGCGACTCGGCGGGACCGATCAGCAGGCTGCGCAGCGGCGGCGAGAAGAAGGTGATCTCGGCCTTGGCGTTGCTGCCGTCGGGAGCCTTGAAATACGGGATGGCGATCAGCGCGGAGACGCCGGCCACGACGAGGGCGCCGAGGGAGTCGGTGAGCAGCAGCCGCCAGCCGAGGACCGGGCGCTGGGCGGGGCGTCGCCACCAGCGGAACGGCACCCCGATCAGCATGATCACGAGGATCAGGCCGAGGACGTAGAGGAACGGCACGCCGAGCGAGAAACCCAGGCTGACCTGCCAGGCGGCGACCAGCCAGCCGAGGGCGGCCCAACCCGCACGGCGTTGGCGCCGGCCGTGCCGTAGCGACCAGCCGTGACCGCGGGCGAGCATGGCCAGGGCGAGCGGGATGCCGCCGGCCGAGACGATGTCGAGGTGGCCCTCCTGGGCGAGGCGCCACGGTGCGTACGCGATGGCGACCGCCGCGACGGCCGCTCCGGTGCGGCCCGAGCCGAGCTGGCGGACCAGGGCGTATCCGCCGATCGCGAGCAGCGCGTGGGCCAGCACGAAGAGGATGTTGTACCGGAGGGTGGCGGCCAGCGGACCCTCGCCGAGCATGCCGGCCGGGGCGTAGCCGAGCAGGCTGTCGCCGAACGCGAAGCTGTTGGGCTCAGGGTAGAACGCGTTGGACTGCCACAACCGGACCGGATCGGTGATCAGGATGTGGCCGCTCCAGGCGATCTGCCACGCCTGGCGCGACGGGTCCCAGATGTCCTGCGGCAGGGTGTGCAGCGGATATTGCAGAGTGGGCCAGGTCAGGGCGACGGCGAGGACCACGCTCGCGTACGTGACCAGGGCGTACTCGTGGATGAACGAACGCCGGACCGTGCGGATCGTGCGGCCGAACCAGCCGGGCGGGCGTTCCGTGTCGGTGGCGAAGGCGGTCCAGGGGTCCTGCGGGGCGCCGGGCGGGCGCTCGGCGGGGAGAGGCTCGATCCGCTTCTGGACGTCCGTCGGCTGTGGCGCCTCGGCCGGCTTCGTCGCTTCGGGTGATGGGTCTGGTATGGCGGACTCGGCGGATGGCCGCCTGCGGAAGAGACCGCGCCGGGCGGCGGGCGGCTTGCCGGCCACAGCCGGCGCCTCGGCCGTCATCGCCGATCTCTCGTCTGGTTCGCTCGCTTTCGCGGGCTCGGCGGGTTTGGCCGGCTCGGTGGCGTTCGCCGGCCGGGGTGCTGCGGCCGGCTCGCCGCCGGTCAGCCGGGCCGCTCGGGCGACCTCACTCTCCGCCGCCGGTCTCCCGCCCCGGCCGTGACCACTGCCCACTTCGGACGCGGGGGCGTCCGTGCGGACCGCCGCCGGGGCCGCCGGGCGCAGCGCCTCGTCCGGCCGAGCGGTCGGCTTCGGCTGCTCGGTGGTCATGACCCTCCCCTTGTCGGCGCGTCAGCGGCCCGCCCGCTCCCGAAGGAGAGTGATGTCGGCGGTCTGCCCCTCGACGCCGCCCGGCGTCTCGACGACGGCCGGCGCTCCGGCGGCCCGGATCGCGGCCACCACCAGTTCCGGATCGATCTTGCCATTGCCCAGGTTGTCATGCCGGTCCTGGCCGGAGTCGAATGCGCCCTTGGAGTCGTTGGCGTGGATCAGGTCGATGCGGCCGGTGATCGCCTTGACCCGGTCGACGACCCCGGTGAGGTCTTCGCCGCCGGCGAACGCATGGCACGTGTCCAGGCAGAACCCGGCGCCGAACGAGCCCACCGCGTCCCACAGCCGGGCCAGATCGTCGAAGCGGCGGGCGCACGCGTTGTCGCCGCCGGCCGTGTTCTCGATCAGGATCGGCAGGGGCAGACCGCCGTCCTTCTCCGCATACTCGAAGGCTTTGCGCCAATTGTCGAAACCGGCGGACAGATCGGCGTCCTTGCCGACGTGACCACCGTGCACGATCAGCCCCTTCGCGCCGAGCTCGGCGGCCGCCCGGGCGTGCGCCATGAGCAGCTTGCGGCTCGGGATGCGGATCCGGTTGTTGGGCGAGGCGACGTTCACGATGTAGGGCGCGTGGATGTAGACGTCCACCTCGGACGCCCGCAGCGCGGCCGCATCCTCACGCGGCTTGGGCGTTTTGTAACCCTGCGGGTCGGTGAGGAAGAACTGCACGGCGTCGGCCCCGCGGGCGGCTGCGGCCTCCAGCGGGTCGGCGGGATCGACATGGGCTCCGATGCGCATGGGTCGAGACTACGACGGGGATACGACGGTTTCGCGGTGCGCGTCACCGCCCTCCGACGGGGCTCGTTAGCACCAGGTATCACGCTGACGGCCGGGCCGACCGGCTCGAACTGGGAGATGGTGCATGTCGCGGCAGTTCCGATACCGGATGACGGCGCTCGCGCTGGGCGGGCTGATCTTCGGAGCGCCGATGCTGGCCAACGGGACGGCGAGCGCCGAACAGCTCAGCGAGACCGGCCGGCAGGTGACCTTCGAGGGCGGCAGCATGCTGGGCCTGTCCTGCCGGTCGCAGCCGGACATCGAGTCGATGACGGTGCCCGCGGACAGCACGGTCCGGGTGGTGAACCGCACCGGGTACAGCGCCCGGCTCGAACTCGGCGGCGACACCAAGGGCACCCTGCCGGACGACGCGGCCACCGACGTGGTCTTCCGCCGCGGCACGACGGCGGTCGTGCTCAAGCCCAACTGCGCGCTGGGCGACGACACGAGCCCGGTCATGGTCACCGCCTCCCCGTCCGCGGCGGCGATGCCCGACCCGACCCCGGCGCCGTCCGGGGGCCAGGCCTCGCTGGCCATCGCGCCGTCCGGGTCCGGTAACCCGTCCGGTTCGCTGGTGCCCGGCCCCGCATCCGCGGCCGAGCGTCCCTCGTCGGCTCGCCGGTCGAGCGCGCACCAGCCGGGCCTGCGCACCTCTTCCCTGGCGTCCATGCCCCAGGGTGGTGCCACCGCGAGACCCAAGACCAAGACCAAGGTCAAGGCCATCTCCCGTACGGCCGGGGACCGCACCCACACGTTCGCCGGAATGCCGCCGGGGGACGCCAGGACGCTCGCCACCGACGTGCCGCGGGCGGACCTCCCGGCCGTGGCCGGGGAGAGTGACGCGGCGGCGCCGGCCGCACCGCCCACCGAGAGCGCCGCGGCGGAGCCGGTGGCGGCGATGGCGCCGATGCCCGAGGGCGCGCCGATCGGGCTGCTCGCGGTGATCGCTTCGGTGTGCGTGCTCGGCGTCGGAGCGGCGGCTATTCGGGCAATCGTGTCGCAACGTGCAAATCGGGCGAAACTCGCGTAGTCTCTGACCTACAAGCTCCGCGGGGCGGCCGCGTCCAACCTCATCGGTGTGGTCGTTCCTCCCCAGGTCCCACCCAGCGAAAGCGGATCGGACGCCCCGCGGCTCCACCAGGAAGGACCCCGTCATCCGGCGGGGTCCTTCTTTTGGTCGCCCGTCGTGGCCTGGGTATGCTTGGCCGGTTCGCAGTGTGGCCGTGGGTCCGCCCACGGCTTTTCGTTGCGATACGACACAAGACCTCCTGCCACGGAAAGACCGTGGCCGCATAGCCCACAGGAGGTGAGAAAGTCTTGCGTCATTACGAACTCATGGTGATCCTCGACCCTTCGCTCGAGGAGCGCACCGTAGCCCCGTCGCTCGATCAGTACCTGAATGTCATCCGGACCGCGGGTGGCTCGGTGGAGAAGCTCGATGTGTGGGGCCGTCGCCGGCTCTCGTTTGAGATCAACAAGAAGGCCGAGGGCATCTACGCCGTCGTCGACCTTCAGGCGACCCCCGAGGCCGTCGCTGAGCTGGACCGTCAGCTGCGGCTCAACGAGTCCATCCTCCGCACCAAGGTCATCCGGCCCGAGACCCGCTGAATCACCCTGGGCGGCTTCGCCGCACTGCAAGGTGACAACTGAGTTACCTCGGCGGCTTCGCCGCACTGCAAGGTGACAACTGAGTTACCTCGGCGGCTTCGCCGCACTGCAAGGTGACAACCGATGAAGCTCGTTTTTGTCAGGGGGTTCTGAGAACCTCCTACGAACGAGAACAGCGGCGAGGAGTAGATCATGGCAGGAGAAACCACCATCACGGTTGTCGGTAACCTCACCGACGACCCCGAGCTGCGCTTCACCCCATCGGGTGCGGCGGTTGCCAAGTTCCGCATCGCGTCCACGCCGCGGACCCTGGACCGTCAGTCGGGCGAGTGGAAAGACGGCGAGCCACTCTTCCTCGCGTGCAACATCTGGCGTGACGCCGCCGAGCACGTCGCCGAGTCGCTGCAGCGTGGCGCTCGGGTGATCGTGCAGGGCCGGCTGCGCCAGCGGTCTTACGAGACCCGCGAAGGAGAGAAGCGCACCGTCTACGAGCTCGAGGTCGACGAGATCGGCCCGTCGCTGCGGTACGCCACGGCGAAGGTGCAGCGGATGAGTCGCTCCGGCGGCGGCGGTGGCGGCGGCTTCGGCGCCTCCGGCGGTGGTGGTGGCGGCAACCGGCAGCCCAGCGGTGGCGGCGGAGGTAACAACAACTTCGACGACCCGTGGGCGACGGCTGCTCCGGCCTCCGGCAGCCGCTCCGGCGGCGGTGGCGGCGGCAACAGCTCCTCGTTCGACGATGAGCCTCCCTTCTAGCCCGACAGGGCTTCTCTGACATCAGGAGTAAGAGCAATGGCTAAGGCTGCGGCGCTTCGCAAGCCGAAGAAGAAGGTGAACCCGCTCGACAAGGACGGGATCACCTACATCGACTACAAGGACACCGCCCTGCTGCGGAAGTTCATCTCCGACCGGGGCAAGATCCGTGCCCGCCGGGTCACCGGGGTGACGTCCCAGCAGCAGCGGCAGATCGCCCGCGCGGTCAAGAACGCCCGTGAGATGGCGCTCCTGCCGTACACGGCGACGGCGCGCTGAGGAGGATCACCGATATGAAGATCATCCTCACCCAGGAGGTGTCGGGTCTCGGCACCCCCGGCGACATCGTCGAGGTCAAGAACGGCTACGGCCGTAACTACCTGCTGCCGCAGGGCTTCGCGATCCAGTGGAGCAAGGGCGCCGAGAAGCAGGTCGCGGTCATCAAGCGGGCCCGTGACGCGCGCGAGATCCGTGACCTGGGCCAGGCCAACGAGGTCAAGGCCCAGCTCGCCGGCCTCAAGGTGACGCTGAGCGCGCGGTCCGGCAACGGTGGCCGTCTGTTCGGTTCGATCACGCCGGCCGAGATCGTGGATGCGGTCAAGGCTGCCGGCGGTCCGTCGCTGGACCGTCGCCGGCTCGAGCTGCCGGGGCACATCAAGACCACCGGGGCGTACAACGTCCAGGTCAAGCTGCACCCCGAGGTGACCGCGACGTTCCCGGTGAACGTGGTGGCCGCCAAGTAATCCGTCTTCCGGACGCGAACGGCGCGTCGGGCCTCGTGCCCGGCGCGCCGTTTTGTTTGCCCTGGTTCAGCTCAGACTGTTGCCGGTGATCGCGGAACTCAGCACGGTGGCCAGACCGCCACCGACGACGGCCGCGGCCAGCCCGACGCTGATCGCCTTCCACGAGCTGCTCACCCAGCGGATGCCGACCGCCACCAGGACGCTGAGCACCAGCGAGATGCCGAACTGGGGCGCGGCCTTGCCGAGCGTCGAGAGCGCCTGCGCCTGCGAGCCGGTCACGAGCATGTAGCCGAGGAACAGGACGACCGGTACGCCGTACCAGATGACGGTGTAGCCGACCGCGGCGAGCGGACCGCCGGATTCCTGTTCATCCTCCTCGTCGTCCGGATCGAGCAGGTTGCTCCTCCGGCTCGTGGGGAAGCCGCCCGTCATCGCGCGGCGCTCGTAGGAGCCGGAGAGCCCCTGATATCCGTTGCTGGTCCGCGGCGGACGGGCCGGCGTCTCGCGCGGCTCCCGCGGCACCGGGGAGATCAGCGAGGTGGAGGTGGAGGATAAGTTCGACGACCTCGGGACGGCGGCTGAGCCGCTCGACCGAAAGGGAATGTAGTCCGAGGTGCCGAAGCGCCGGGATTCACCCTCGGCGAGGTTGCTCTGGTCGGACAGGTCCTTCCGCCAGTCGCCGGCGGCGCTGTCCCGATAGGGGCGTGCGGCCCGGCCGGGCTCGTCCGGCCAGCCGTTCGGTTCGCCGGGCGGGGGCGCTTGCCCCGCATCCAGTTCGGAGTGCCAGTCGGTGCCCCGTGCGGGCGTGCCGCGGCCGGTGTCGGTCCGCCAATCGGTGCCGGGTGCGGGCGTGCCGCGGCCGGTGTCGGTCCGCCAGTCGGTGCCGGGTGCGGGCGTGCCGCGGCCGGTGTCGGTCCGCCAGTCGGTGCCGGGTGCCGGGGTGGCCGGACCGGTGTCGGTGCGCCAGTCGCCTGGGCCTGCCGGAAGGGCCGGCCGGCCGGTGTCGGTGCGCCAGTCGCCCGGCCCTGCCGGAAGGGTGGACCGGCCGGTGTCGGTGCGCCAGTCGCCGCGGGACGGAGCGCCGTTGACGTCGCTCTGGTAGCCGCCGGGGCGGCGGTCGCTCGACCAGCCCGGAGTGTCGCCGGGCGTGGCCAGGCCGCGGTCCGGGCGTTCGTCGCGGCGCCACGCGTCCGGGGTTGCCGGCTGTCCGTAGGCGGCCGGATCAGGCGCGGCGCGCCGGCCGACGGGCGGTGGCGGGTTGTCGTCGTCGGCCGCGCGGCGGCGGCCACCGCGGTACTGGTCATCGCCGTACGGGATGCCGCTGCGCTGGGCGCCTGCCGGAATGCCGCCGGCCGCTGCCGAACCGCCGTAGCCGGGAGCGCTGCGCGGGGCGACGGCACCGGAGCCGTACGGATTGCCGGCCGCCGGGCCGCCGTAAGAGGCGCCGCCACCGTAAGGGGTTCCGCTGCGGGGTGCCGTACCGGGCGAATCGCTGTAGGGCATGCCGCTGCGCGGAGCACTGCCGGGCGGTGTCGCGCCTCGGCGGCCGCCGTCGGGCATGCCGCTGCGCGGAGCACTGCCGGGCCGCTCGCCGAAGGGCATGGCGCTGCGGGGGGCCGGCGCGGGCGTGTCGCCGTAGCGCGAGCCGCTGCCGGGCATGGCACCGGGAGCGGCCGGGCCAGGGGTTTCGCCGTATCGAGGAGCGCCGTCCGGCATGGCGCTGCGTGGGGCCGGGCCGGGGCGCTCGCCGAAGGGCATTGCGCTGCGT
>NZ_CAKUCL010000299.1 GCF_934643405.1 uncultured Actinoplanes sp. | reverse complement strand
GGGCCGAGCCCGGCGGAACGGCAGCGCGTCGTGGTCGACCTGGACATCACGGGGCTGTTCCACGGGGTCGCGTTCGCCGGGGAGCCGTCCATCACCGTGCACTCGCCTGGCGGGAGCGGCACGGGTGACGAGGCGGCGCTCGGTGCGGCCGCGGTCACGGTCCCGGCGAGCCCCGAGGCCGACGCCGGCGCCGAGGTGGTGGTCAACCGGCCTGCCCTCTCGGCGGCCGATCTCGAGGCGATCCGGTGGCGGCTCGACGGCGGGACGCTGCGGGAGGTCGTCGACGACCGGGAAGCTCTGCGCGCGCTGGGGGAACGCCTGGACGGGCCGCTCGCCGACGAGGTCGACAACGTGGCGAAGGCGGGGCTTCTGAGCGTACGGGCGGAGGTGTACCGCCTCCTCGGTGAGCTGGGCATGGCGGCGGCCGCCAGCCGGCTCGCGCTCGCCCACGCCGAGTCGGCCGGGGACACGCAGTCGATCGTGATCGCGCAGGCCGAGCTCGCTCACGTGTTGCGGCTGCGCGGAGACCACAAGGAGGCGGACCGGCTGTTCGCCAAGGCCACGGGCGCGGCCGTCCCGGACGCCCTGCGCAGCGTGGTTCACGAGAACGCGGGACGCAGCTGCTTCGACCAGGGGCGGCACATGGAGGCGCTGGATCACTTCGCCCGTGCCGTACGGCTGGGGAAGCCGGAGGACACCGACCTGGCCGAGCGGATCGGGGTTTGCCTCCAGGCCGTCTACATCCATGTGCTGCGCGACGGGTGGGGTCCGTATCCCCGGGAGACCGCCGACATCCTGGGCCCGGTGAAGCCCGCAAGCCCGGCGAAGCCCGCAAGCCCGGCGAACGCCGCAAGCCCGGCGAACGCCGCAAGCCCAGCGGAGGATGCAAGCCCGGCGGAGCCCGCGAGAGCGGCCGGCGACGCCTTCGACGAGCCGACCGCCGAGCGCCCGATCGTCAGGCGTCAAGCGTGACGAGCTGCGCCACCGAGGTGCGTCCCCGGCCCGCCGACTTCGCCGCGTAGAGCGCGCCGTCCGAGGCGGCCACCAGCTCGGCCCCCGTGCCGGCGTGATCGGGCAGCAGCGCTATGCCGATGCTCAGCCCGGGCGGCCCCCCGGGCAGGGACGCGCCGTCCGTGACCGCCGACCGGATCTCGTCGGCGACGCGCCGGGCGCCGGCCTGATCGGTGCGCAGCAGCACCACGAACTCGTCGCCGCCGAGCCGGGCCACGACGTCCTCGTCGCGGCGGGCCACCGCGCACAGCGCCGCGGCGACCTGCTGCAGCGCCTGATCGCCGACGGCGTGGCCCCACGAGTCGTTGATCTGTTTGAAGTGGTCGATGTCCAGGGTGAGCAGCGCCACCGGCCGGCCGCTGCGGCGCGCCTGCGCCACCGCACGGGTCAGCTCGCCGTCGAAGGAGCGCCGGTTCGCGACGCCGGTCAGCGGGTCGGCCAGGGCCTGTGTCTGCAGGACCTCGCGCAGCCGGTCGTTGCGTATCCGCAGCGACGCCACCACGACCGCGGTGAGGGTGAGCGCCACGGTCAGGGACACCCAGTCGAGCGCGCCCTGCGTCGCGCCGAGGATCGGGAAGACGACGGCCGCGTGGCCCAGGGTCACCAGGAACAGAATCGCGATCATTGCGGTACGGCGCAGGAAGCTCGCGGCGTACAGCACCGGCCAGAGGTAGAACAGCTGGGAGCCGGTGCTGGCGTCGCGGGTGGCGACGTTCAGCCCGCTGATCAGCAGGACCGCCAGGAACGGCACGACGGACCAGAACATCTGCGGTACGCGCTCGGGCTGCCAGCGGCACACGACCCCGCCGAGGGTCAGCGCGAGGGCCAGGGCGGTGAACCCGGCGATCGGGCCGGGATGCCGCTGGCCGGGCACGAGCAGGATCCCGGTGACGAAACTGAGCGGGCCGCCGGCCAGCAGCAGGTACGCGACCGAGCGGGCTGCCCCCTGCTGGTCGCGAAGCCGGTACCGCACGGACGTCCTCCTAGGTGTCCCCAGGCTTGTCGGCGCGGATCCGGCACATCTGAGTGTTCAGCCCGCAATGGGTTGATCGGCGCGGTCCCGGTGGCCCAGGGTGACGCCCGCGCTGGCCAGCGTCACCAGCACCAGGGCGACGATCTCGGCGGTGCCGAGCCGCTGGCGCAGGACGAGCAGGCCGGCGATCGCGGCGGCGGCCGGTTCCAGGCTCATCAGGATGCCGAACACGCGGGTCGGGATCCGGCGCAGCGCGTTGATCTCCAGCCCGTACGGGACGACCGACGACAGCAGCGCGACGCCGGCACCGCCGAGCAGCAGCACCGGGTGGTCGCCGAGCGCGGCGGCGCCGGACGCGCCGAACGGCAGCACCAGGACCGCGCCGACGGCGAGCGAGACGGTCAGGCCGGCGGTGCCGGGCACGACGCGGCCGAGGCGGGCGCTGAAGACTATGTACGCCGCCCAGCAGAGCCCGGCCACGAAGGCCAGCACGAGTCCGGTCAGTGGGGCGGCCCCGCCGGAGTGCAGTCCGAGCAGGGCGACGCCGCCGGCGGCGAGCGCGGCCCACAGCAGGTCCATCAGGCGGCGGGTCTGGACGAGCGCGAGCAGCAGCGGGCCGAGGAACTCGACGGTGACCGCGATGCCGAGCGGGACCGTGCGCAGCGACAGGTAGAAGATCAGGTTCATCCCGGCCATCACGACGCCGAGCGTGATCGCGGCCCGCCAGGCGGCGCCGGACCACCGGTGCAGGCGGGGCCGGGTGGCGACGGCGAGGATCACCGCGGCCAGCAAGAGGCGCAGCAGCGTGACGCCGGCCGCGCCGAGGTCGTCGAAGAGGGTGCGGGCGACGGCGCTGCCGAACTGCACCGAGGTGATCGACAGCAGGACGAGCAGCGGAGCGGGGGGCGTACGCGGTTTCACGGGGTCCCTATTCGGTTCGGAGCGCCACGACCGGGTCCAGGCGGCCGGCTCGTTGCGCGGGCACGACGCCGAAGATGATGCCGACCGCGGCCGAGACGCCGAACGCCAGGGCGAGCGACCACCAGGTGATGGCGGCCGGCACCGGGGACAGACGGTCCACCACCAGCGCGGCCCCGATGCCCAGGGCCATGCCGAGCACCCCGCCGATCGTGGTCAGCAGCACGGCCTCGAGCAGGAACTGCACGCCGATGTCGCGGGGGCGGGCGCCGACGGCCTTGCGCAGGCCGATCTCCTTCGTCCGCTCGCGGACCGAGACCAGCATGATGTTGGAGACGCCGACCCCGCCGACCAGCAGGCTGATCCCGGCGATGGCGGCCAGCACGCCGGTGAGCACGCCGAGGATGTCGCCCAGCACGCCGAGGATCTGTTCCTGGGTGACCGCGCTGAAGTCGGTGTCCGGGTGTCGTTTCACCAGGGCGGCCACGACCGCCGAGCCGAGCGCGTCGATGGTCTCGCGGTCGGGGGCGCGGATCGCCAGGCCGTCGATGCGGTCGGTGCCGAGCAGGCGCTGCGCGGCGGTGACCGGGACGTGCACCTCGCTGTCGCGGTCCACGCCCAGGCTCTGGCCGAGCTGTTCGAACGTGCCGATCACCCGGAAGCGGACGCCCGCGATGGTGACCTGGCGGCCGATCGGGTCGCGGTCGCCGAACAGCGTGCGGGCCACGCCGGCGCCCAGCACGGCGACCCGGCGGCCGGTGCTGACGTCGGTGCGGGTCAGGTAGGCGCCGCGGTCCAGACGCCGGACGAAGACCGACGGGGTGGTCTCCAGGACGCCCTGCATGCTGGCGAAGGCGGACCGGGAGCCGGCCCGGACGGTCTCGCCGGAGCTGATCGTGACCGCCACCCGGGAGGGGTCGCCGACCACCCGGTCCACGGCGTCCACGTCGTCGAGGGTCATCGTGGACACGGTCGGCGGCGAGCCGGCGTCGAGCCGGCCGGGCACGACGATCAGCAGGTTGGAGCCCAGGCCCTCGACCTGCTGCTCGACGAGGTGCTTGGTGCCGGTGCCGATGGAGACCAGCGCGACCACCGCGCCGACGCCGATCACCACGCCGAGCATGGTCAGCACGCTGCGCAACCGGTCGGCGCGCAGGGCGTCCAGGGCGACGCGCCACGCCTCGGCGATCCTCACGAGGCATCCGCGGGCGGGGCGGCTTGCGGGGGTGCCGCGGTGGTGGACACCAGTGACGAGGAGGACACGATCAGGCCGTCGCGCATGACGATCTGGCGGCGGGCCCGGGCGGCCACGTCCCGGTCGTGGGTCACCAGCACCACGGCCACCCCGTCGGCGTTCAGCGACTCCAGCAGGGCCAGGACGGACCGGCCGGTGGTGGAGTCCAGGTTGCCGGTGGGCTCGTCGGCCAGCAGCACCGACGGGCCGGTGACCAGGGCCCGGGCGATCGCCACCCGCTGCTGCTCGCCCCCGGACATCTGGTTCGGGCGGTGGTCCAGCCGGTGCGCCAGGCCGACCCGTTCGAGCATCGCTGCCGCCCGTTCCCGGCGTTCGCGGCGGGAGATCCCGCGGTAGACCAGGGGCAGCGCCACGTTGTCCCGGGCGGTGGTGCGGGCCAGCAGGTGGAACGACTGGAACACGAAGCCGATGGTCTCGTTGCGCAGATGCGCCATCTCGCCGGGGCTGAGCGTGGACACGTCCCGGCCGCCGATCAGCAGCGTCCCGCTGGTGGGCCGGTCCAGGCCGCCGAGCAGGTGCATCAGCGTCGACTTCCCCGAGCCGGACGTGCCGACGATCGCCAGGTAGTCGGTGGCCGAGACGGTCAGCGACACCCCGCGCAGCGCCGGCACCGAGACGCCGTCCAGCTCGTACGTGCGGGTCACGTCGACCGCCACGATCGCGTCGGTCATGACGTCTTGTCGCCGGGGCTGATCCGATCGGTGCCACCCACCGCGATCCGCTGGCCCGGCCGCAGGCCGCTGGTCACCTGCACGACGTCCTCGCCCTGCACGCCGAGCGTCACCGGCACCCGCTCGTACCGGCCGTCGCGGACCGCCCACACGGTGTCGCGGCCGTCGGCGCTGACGATCGCGGACGCGGGCACGGTGACCGCGTCGCTCGCCTGCCGCACCCGCAGCCGCACCACGGCGCTCATCCCGGGCCGCGGTGTCGGCGCGGTGCCGCCGTCCGCGTTCTGCCCTCGGCCGAGGCTGAGGCGCACCTTGTACGAGACGCCGCCGCGCGCCGAGGTGGTCGGCAGCAGGTCGACGGCCCTCACCCGGGCCGGATACGTGGATCCGGTCGCCGCGTCCAGCTCGACCGTGGCCGCGACGCCGGGCTTGACCAGCAGCACGTCCGTCTCGTCCACCTCGGCGGTGAGCCCGAGGCTGGTCACGTCGACGACGGTGAGGATCGGGGTGCCGGCCGCCACGAAGGCGCCCCGGGGCACGGCCGTGTCGACGCCCGGCAGCCCGGAGCCACCCGACGACCCGCCGGCCGGGGCACCGGCGGCGCCACCGGTCGCCGACCCGATCAGGTCGGTCAGCGACGGCGTGGCCGCGGTGCCCGGGCCGCCGAGCTGCACCACCCCGGAGACCGGCGCGCGCAGGGTGAGCGCCTCCACCGCCGCGTCGGCCAGCTCGAACGCCTGCTGCGCCTGCAGTCGCTGTGCGGCCGACAGCGAGCTCACCGCCGCGCCGAGCGACGAGACCCCGCGCTGCACCGACCGCAGCGCCTCGGCGGCGGCCGAGGACGCCACCGCGTACTGCCCGCGCGCCGCGTCCACCTGCTTGAGCAGGGCGTCCCGCAGGACCGGGTCGGTGATCTTCGCGGCGGCGGTGCGGGCGTCGGTGAACGCCTTGGCCGCCTGCTGGTCGGTCTGCCGGCGCACGGCGGCGAACCCGGCCGTTCCCCCGACCGGCACGCCCGCGGACGACGCCTGGTCGACCGCCCGCTCGGCGGAGTCGCGCCGCGCCTCCAGCTCGGGCGCGTCGATCACCGCGAGGACCTGGCCCTTGCCGACCTGCTGGCCGGCCTCGACGCGCATCTCGGCGAGGGTGCCGGCGGACGGCGCGCTGACCGTCGCGGCGGCGCGCGCGGTCACCGACCCGGGCGCCTCGACGATCTCGTCGACCGTGCCGCGGCCGACCTCGGCGGTGCTGATCCCGGTCGGTTTGTCGCCGCACGAGGCCGCGGTCAGGGACAACGCCAGAACGGCGGCGAGGGCCAGGACGATCGGCCGCCGTCCGGCCCCGTACGCGGACGGGCCGCCGGACGAGGCGCCCGGGCCGGCCGTCGAGGGGGGTGTCTCGTCACGGGCCACGTCGGCCACTTTATGCCGACAATCGCGCGCAGTACCGGCCGTGATCGCTTCCGGTTACCCGACTGCATATCGGTCACCTAGCTGACAGTGACGAACCGGACGTATACGAGCAGGTCGCCCCGGTGTTCCTTGACACTGACGCACACGCTGAGTGAACCGTCCCCCTGGCCGATCCGTACCACCCGCGGCAGTGTGACCGTGAAGGACGTGAACCCGATGCTCCGAGCCGACGAGTTGACCGTCGTGCACCACGACGACACCGTGATCCGGTTGCTCGACGTGCGCTACACGCTCACCCGCGAGGGCCTGCACGTGGTCACGGCGACCGGCGTCGAGCGCCGTTTCGCTCGCCACGACGTGCTGACCACGCACGTACGGCGGAAGGCCGCGGCCTGACCCCCGCGGTCGCAGCGGGATCAGGTGCCGGGGCGGCGGCCGAAGACCTTGACGGTCATGCCGATCCGGCCGTTGTCCCAGTAGGTCTTGGCGTCGCGCGGGAGCAGGTTCACGCAGCCGTGCGAACCGCGCCACTTGTCATGCAGGTAGGTCGTCGTCTGGTGGAAGCCGCGACCGCCGTTGAAGCGCTGCCAGTAGGGCAGCCAGACGTGGTACGGGTCGGACCATTCCTTCTTCGTGCGCTTGTTGACGGTGAAGGTGCCGGCCGGCGTGCGGTACCCCGCCATGCCGGTGCGGATCACCGTCGGGCTGGTCAGCTTCCGGCCGTTCTTCATGATCCAGGACGTCTGGTGGGTGAGGTCCACACAGAAGGTGACCCCGGACCTCTTCGGCTTGCAGGCCGCGAGCTTCGTGGCGGCCAGGCGCCGGGCCACGTCGTACGTCGTGGGCCCGGCCTGGCCCGCGGCCGGCCGGATGCCGAAGCGCTGCTGGAACTTCTTGATGGCGGCGCAGTCGGCGGCGGACTGCCTGCCGTCGACCCTCAGCGTGCCGTAGCCGCCGATCTTCCGGAGGTAGCCCTCGACCTGCCTCTGGTACGTGCCGGTGGCACATCCGGCCGCCGCCTTGGTGACCACCCTGGCGGCCGGCGCGGCCCCGGCGGGCGCCGGTGACAGCGCCACCGCGCCCAGGCCGCCGGCCAGGGTCGCGAGCGCGGCCCCGGCCAGGCGGACGGTTGCCCTTGTCTGTCCCACCTTCGTCCTCCCCAGGATGATGTGACGCACATCGAAGCACAGCGGTGCGAGCCGCGCGGTCCTGGTGGAGACGGTGGCGCGAACCTGGGAGGGCCATCGGCGCGCGCCGGGGGAAGGTGAGCGGAATGCGGTGCTAGTTCATCGGCGTCGCGAAATCCTGGACCCAGTACGGCGTACCGTCCCCGGAGAGCGCGAGCCCGATGCCCATCTGGTCCAGCCGGCAGTCCAGGATGTTGTGCCGGTGCTCGGGGCTGTGCATCCAGCCGTCCCACACCTCGTACGAGCTGTCCGCGCCGCGTGCGATGTTCTCGCCGTACCGCTTCCACCGGTACCCGGCGTCCTTCACCCGGTCCCCCGCGCCCGCCCCGTCGGGCGACTCGTGGGCGAAGTAGCGGTGGCGGGCCATGTCGGCGGCGTGCTCGTTCGCGGCGTCGATGAGGCGGCGGTCCACCGACAGCTCGTCGCACCCGGCGCGGTCCCGGCTCTGGTTCATCAGAGCCAGCAACTGCTGCTGTACGGGCGAGGTCGGGCTCGACGACACGTCCGCGCCGGTCACGTTGCGCCGTGCCGCGGCGAGCAGCGTGGCCGCCGGCTGCCGGCCGGAGCCGCGCTGATCGGACCCGGCGCGGTTCCGCCCCGGGCCGGACGGCCGCGAATTCGACCCGGCCGACTACGAGCGCGTCCTCGGCGTCAACCT
>NZ_CAKUCL010000298.1 GCF_934643405.1 uncultured Actinoplanes sp. | reverse complement strand
GTGCGGGAGTCCGGATCGCTCTCCCCATCGATGGGTTGACGGTCACCGTGTAACGGCCGGCGGGTGCCGCCACGTGGAGGACGTCTTCGTCCGTGTTCGCCGACACGTCCTCCAACCCGCTCAGGTGGAGCACCCCGGCTGAGGTGACGAGGTAGGGATCCGAGGTGACGAGCAGTCGTGCCCGCTCGCGCTCGGTCAGGTCCGCGATCTGCTCGCAGGTGCCGACACGGACCACGAACTGGAAGGCCGAATCCCCCAGGTTGATCGGCACGAGCATGCCCGCCCGGACGTGCTGGAGGATGTCCCCGTCCTCGAGCAACGAGTCTTCCCATGAGTCGTAGTCGACGACGGTGCGAAGCGCTCGGGGTTCCACAGCGCCTGCATGCCGGCATCGGTCGCTACGGGTCCCGCCACCTCGAACATTCCGTCTCCCCGCACATCCGCCGGTCGCCGGGCCGTCGGAAGGTCAGCCGACCGACCGGTCCGGTTAGTTCGGGGCGCCTTGCGCGCTGGGGGCCGTGTAGGCGCTGATCGCGGCTACGCCCGCGTTTTTGGTCGTCCCGGAGACCGCGGTGATTTTCAGGCGGACGCCGGTCACGTTTCGCGGGGGGAAGCGGAAATGCTTGGTGGCGCCGTTGTTCGGCAGGGCGGCGACCCTGATTCTGGTGCCGTCGGAGAATTCCAGCAGGCCGGCCAGGACCTGGTCTCTCGAATTGGTGCGGTCGCGCAGGTCGATCTGCGCCAGGCGGCGGCTGGTCGGCCAGGTCAAGGACATCCAGGCTCCGGTACGGCCGGGGGTCGCCCATTCTCCGGTTCCGATGGCCGCGGTGTAGGCCGCGTGCTGGGCCGCCGAAGCGGTTACCCGGGCCGAGCGGGCCACATTGGCGTCCTTGCGGAACTCGCTGTGGGTGGCTACCGAACGGGTGAACCGAGGGCCGTAGAAATTGGCCGTGCACGAGTCGGCGGACTGGCACACCTTCACGTCGTACGGGGCGTAGGCCAGGAAGACGGCTAGCTTCTCCTCCCGTACGGGATCGGGAAGGTTTTCCGGTTCGTTCTCCATGGGGTAGCCCATGTAGCCGGAGATGTGGTGCGGAGTGCGGTAGTGCTTCTGCGCCTCGTAGGTGAAATAGGCGGCCGTGTGATGGTCGTTGTGGTCGCCGTCGCCGTAGCTGCCCATGTAGTCGAGAGTGCGAATCTCGTCCGGGGTGATGGCGTCCATCAATGCGGTGAGAGTGGCGACAAGGCCGTTGCGGGTGTAGCGGTCGCCCGACGTGAGCGGGCGCACCGCGGTGATCTCGCCGCGCCACAGCCGTTGCAGGGTCTCACCGGGACGGGCCGGGTTGCCGTGCCCGTCCGGGAGGCGGAGGAAGAGCAGCGAGATGCTCGAGTTGAGCAGCGTGAACCGGGCGATGCCGCGGCCGGCGACGACCATGGTGTCCTCGGCCCACTCGTTCGGGGTGCCGGCCATTTCGGCGTAGGCGGCCATGGCGCCCTGTTCCCGAGCACGCCAGTAGCTGGGGCGCCGGCCGGCGTCGCCCGCGGTGACGAAAAGCGTGACCACGCAGCGGCCCGCCTCGATGTCGTCGCTGACCGCCGGGTTGATGAACAGCAGGTCGTCGTCCTCGTGCGCGACGACGTTGAGGGTGACCGGGCTGCGGGATGTCGTCGTGGCCGGCCGGGCCGTCGAACGGTAACGGCAGTCGGCGGTCGTGCCGGTCTGCTCGGTCGTGGTTGCCGTTGCGGCCGCCCCCTCGTTGCCGGGACGGCTGGCGGCCGCCCTCTCGTCGCCGGGACGGCTGGCGGCCGTGGCTTGCAGCGGGAGCGCGAAGATAGCCGCGAGCATCATCCCGCCGAGCGCGGCGGCTCGAACCTTGCGCAGACCCATGTTCGTTGCCTTTCGCGTCGGTTCATCACGGCCCTGGTCCGGCTCTGATCGGTGCGCGCGGCGGCCGGTCTGAGGGCCGCCCGCACACGCAACCCACTCGCACCTTCACCGCGATAGGCCGCGATGGATCGCCCGCGTTGTCCGACATGACCGCCTTCCGGGTTCACCCGTCCGGCCGGTATTGCGCCGTCCCGCACGATCGGGTGAGGGCGACGGCCCTCGGGCCGCACGCACCGGCCGGCGGCGGCAGCTTCACCGCCTCGGACGCCGCGCTGAGCCGTCGAGGCCTGAGCATCACGAAGGCTCGAACGGCCGGGCCGGGTGCGCGCCTCTCGCGCGCTGGTGACGAAGAGGCCGGCGTCCAAGGGCGCCGAGCCGGAGGAATCAGAACGTCATCGTGGTCCGCCTTCGCGGAGATTGTGGGCCGGGCGCCTCAGGGGCGCCCGGCCGACGAGGTGGGCAGGTCAGTCGGCCTCGGCCTTCGGAGGTGAGGCAGGAGCACCGGGATCGGGGGATGCAGGAGGATCGATGGCGCGAACCGGCTCGGACGCGGCGGCAGCGTGAACTGCCGTCGGCTGAGCTGCCGCCGGAGCGGCCGCCTCGGCCGGTGGCGGCGGGCGCCAGCGACCTCCCGGTGTCAGCTCGCCCAAATACTCCAGGCGGGCCCGGATGCCGCCATTGCTGCGGCCGAACTCGTCCATCAGCTCGCGCGGGCGGGCGCCCTCGCGGTACCGGGCCACCAAGCGGTCGTCGTCCTCCGGGGTCCAGCGGGTGCCCTGGTTGGGGAAGCGGCCCCGGCGGTCGGGTGGAGGAGGGACGCGAACCGTCGACGGGGGCTGGGTCATGGCTATCAGACCGGCCAGCGTCGAGGTCAGGACGTCGGTCAGCGGGGGCAGGTCGGCGGGGGAGATGCCGCCGCTGATCTCGCTCACCACCTGGCCGTCGCCGTCGCTGCTGACAATGCAGAGCTCGATGCGGTGGTCCTCGGTGGGGAAGGCGGTCACCTGGTAGTCGATCTCGCCGAGCATCATGTGGCGGTCGAGGGTGATGGGGGACGTCTGGAGAGGGGTGCCATTCATGCGGGTGACCCTAGGGCGGCCCTCCGACAGTTTTGTGGATCAATGCGGGGCGCGGGAGGCGCCGTCAGGAGATGCGGTGGGCCAGCGTTCGGACGCCGAGGCCGTCCAGCTCGGCCAAGGCCACCGGGCGGCCGGTCATCGCCATCATCAAGGCCTCGGCCGGGCCGGTCACCAGGGCGCCGGAACCCCACGTCCACGGCAGGTCGGACGCGGCGAGACGCAGGCCGGACAAGCGGCGCCTCGAGGTGAAGCCGGGCGCTCGGCCGCCGGTCAGGAAGGTCAGCGAGGCGCGCAAGCCATCCGGCGTGAGGCCGTGCGGCAGGCCGAGGGGGCGCCGCATGTCCTGGCCGTGGACCTGCAGGTCGGTCAGCTGGCCGGGATAGCCGACCACCGGCGGCCGGAAATCGGTCTCGGCGTGGCGCCGTAAGCCGTCGGCCAGCTCGGTGGCGGGCCGCCGGGCGACGGACACGGCGATCTGAGCGTTGGCTCTGTGCAGGCGGAAACCACACCGTACGAAAGTCCGAAGGGCGGCGCCGGGCGAGAACTCGACCGCCGCGAGCAGGTGGGCGGCCACCTGCTTGACGGTCCAGTCGCCGCAGAGGCTGGGCCGGTCGAGCTGCGCCGCATCCAACCCGTCGACCAGGTCGGCTATCCGGCGGCGCTCGACCGCGATGGCCGCGCGAACATCCACTTCCCGACCTTAAAACAGCGGCGAGACCTCTATCGAGGGATATCCCGATACATGGCGACCCGGGCGCGGCAGGCGGGTCGTTGCTGCCGATGGGGGTGGGCCGGTGCAGGTGATCATCGACGGCCGGTTCGTGCTGGACGAAGCCGATCTTCACCACCGCATCGCGGGCGCCCTCGGTTACGGACCGTCCCCCTGTCGCGACATCGAGTCGCTGCGGGAGCGGCTGGCGTCCGGGGACCCGCGGCCGGTGCAGCTCATCTGGATCAACGCGTCGGTGATCCGGATGGCGCTCGGGCGGGCCCGGTTCGAGAAGTTTGTCGCGACGCTGGAGACGATCGAGTCGCAGGAGTCGGGCAGGCCGTGGCGCGAACGCTTCGTGTTCCGGCTTTTCGAGTGACCGTTTTGCACCCGTAGGCCCCCTCAACTCGCCCTTCCCGCCACCGATCTCTTGTGGCACCACCGGGGAGAACCCCGCTGGTGGGCGGGCCCGGTCGGATTCCCCTCGGCGATCGGGCCCGCCCGGCAGAAGAAGGCGACGAATGAGCCGGCAAAGCCAGTGATGAGGGACGGGGTTCGCCCGGCAGGGTGCCGGCGATGCGGGACCGGAACCGCTCGGCAGAAGGCAGCGAAGCGAGAGCGGGCCCGCCCGGTAGATGCCGGCGATGCGGGACCGGAACCGCTCGGCCGAAGGCAGCGAAGCGAGAACGGGCCCCGCCCGGCGGAAGACAACGATGGGAGAACCGGGTGCCGACCGACCTGCGCATCGGCATCAGCCGGTTGAGGGGACACGACCGCCGGGTGCCCGGCGAGCTGCACATCGGGATCGACGCGGAGAAGATCATCGTTTCCCCGTACGGCGTACCACCGCGCACCGGCCGCATCCGCCGGCACCGGCACGGTTCGCTGGTCGAGGCCCTTCCGCTCGCCCCCACCGGCCGCACCCGCGAGGACCGCATCACCTTCGCCGCCCGCCTGGCCCTGCCGCTGCTCTTCGCCGGCGCCGTCCTGTTCGCGGCCGGCGTCCCCTGGTGGCTGTGCGCGAGCGCGTCCGCCGTGACCGTCGGCGCGATCTGGCGCCGCCAGGCCCGCGCCGCCCAGCCGGGCATCTTCGAGACGCCGCAGGCCGACGACGTCCGGGTGCTGATCTCGGCCGAGGAGCGCACCGCCTACCGGCGGGCCGTCGTCACCGCCCGTCGCGTCCGCCGCACGTGGCCCGCACTCTCCGGGATGATCGATCCGGTGACGGCCGGTCACGCGCTCACCCGGGCCCTCGACGAGCTGGCCACGATCATGGTGCGCCGGCAGGAGATCCGCCGCCTCCGCGAGGGGCTCCACGCCGTACGGGAAGAGGGTCTGCCGGCCGCCAGCCCCGCCCGGCGTGCCCTGACCGGCCAGCGTGAGCGGGTGGAGGGCTTGTGGCAGGAGACCGGTGAGCAGGCCGATCGCATCCTGACCGGCATCGAGACGGCGGCGCTGGCCGGCGAGACGTTCCTGCGGGAGCGGCACATCGGCGAGACCGTGCGCCGTGCCGAGCTGGTGCTGTCCGGCCTCAGCGCCGGCGCCCCGCCCGCGGAGACCGGCACCGAGCTGGCCGAACGCACCGAGGCCGTGCTCAGTGCGTATCGGGAGCTGGCGGGAGCAGATCCACGTTGATCATCGCGCCCGCGGTCAGCCCGGCCGCGGCGGAGCTGATCACCTGCGCCATCGGGTCGGCCACGTTGCCGGCCACCCAGACCCCGGGCACGGCGGTCCGTCCGCTGGGATCCACCGCGGGGACGTAGGTGCCGATCCCCGCCGGATGCTCCTGCGACGCCAGCCCGAGCCCGTCCAGGAAGTCCGCGCGCGCCGCCATCCGCGGGGCCACTACCAGGTAATCCCGCGAAACCAGAGAACCGTCTTTCATCCGTACGCCGCCCGGCTCCACGCCGTCGATCTCGTCGAGCGGCAGGAGCAGCACGTCGGAGCTCCACTGCCGCCACAGCCGCACCTGCTCGGCCGCGCGATCCGAACCGATCACGCCGATCGCCTTGCCACGGACCTCGTAACCGTGGCAGTACGGGCAGTGCAGCACCGTCGACCCCCACCGCTCGGCCAGCCCGGGGATGTCCGGCAGCCGATCGACCAGCCCGGTGGTGACCAGCAGGCGGTCCGCCTGGTAGGAGTCGCCGCCGGCCAGCGTGACGGTGAAACCCGGCCGGGCGTCGACCACCCGGCCGTCGACGAACCGGACGCCGTACGAGGAGGCCTCGGCCCGCCCGGCCGCCCGGAACTGCGCCGGGGTCATGCCGTCGCGGGTGAGGAAGTTGTGGATGCCGTCGGCCGGGGCGTTGCGCGGTTCGCCCGAGTCGATCACCAGTACCGAGCGCAGCGCCCGGCCGAGCGCCACCGCGCCGCTCAGCCCCGCCGGTCCGCCGCCGATCACGATCACGTCGTATGTCATGTACCGATGGTGGACGCTGGTGGCCGGAACAGGGAAACATATTTGCCATGACGGCAAACGGCGGGGCGGCAAGGGGTGGGCCGGCGAACGGCGGGGCGGCAAGAGGTGAGCCGGCAAGCGGCGGGGCGGCAAGAGGTGAGCCGGCAAGCGGCGGGGCGGCGCGGAACGGGCCGGCGGGCGGCGGGGCGGCGCGGAACGGGCCGGCGGGCGGCGGGGCGGCGGAGGGAGGCGCGAGCGAGGACGTGCTTCGCGAGGTCGGGCCGCGGTTGCGGGCGCTGCGGAAGCAGTCCGGCATCACGCTCACCGCGCTGGCCGAGTCCACCGGCATCTCGGTGAGCACGCTGTCCCGGCTGGAGTCGGGCGGGCGCAAGGCGACGCTGGAGCTGCTGCTGCCGCTCGCGCGGGCCTATCGCGTGCCACTGGACGAGCTGGTCGGGGCGCCGCAGACCGGTGATCCCCGGGTCTACGCGCGACCGATCCAGGCGTACGGGCAGACGATCCTCCCGCTGACCCGCACGCCGGGCGGCCCGCAGGCGTTCAAGCACCTGATCTCGCGGGGCGAGAGGCAGCATCCGGAGCCGAAGACGCACGAGGGCTACGAATGGCTCTACGTGCTCAGCGGCAAGCTGCGGCTGATCCTGGGCGAGCATGACCTGGTGCTGCCGCCGGGAGAGGCCGCCGAGTTCGACACCAGGGTGCCGCACTGGTTCGGCAGCGCCGAGGGCGGCCCGGTCGAGTTCCTCTCGATCTTCGATCGGCAGGGGGCGCGGATCCACGTGCGCGCCCGTCCGAAGAGGCCGGCCTAACGTCTCGGGCGCGAGTTCGCCGGCCGCGAGTTCGCCGGCCGCGAACCGCCCGGCCGGGTGCCGGCCCACCGCTCACGCAGGTTCACTCCATCGAGTGACTCGACCGTGACCCGAGATGCCACTACGTTGTCTTGCGACATGCGTGCCCCCGCCCATGCCCGTGAACCGTCCGCTCCAAGCGTCAACGATCCGGCGGTCGGGCGGTGGCTGGCGTCCGTCCACTCAGTGATCAAGCCGGGCGGCGGACAACTGGCGGGGCACGGTCGGTTGCGGGGCACGCGCCGACCCGAGCGCGTCCACCAGCAGTCCCTGCACCACGTCGGCGTCGGGCAGTCGCCAGCCGCACTCCTGCGGGGTGACGGCCCAGCGCACCCGGCCCTCGAGCAGGCGGCTCGGCGGGGCCGGGATCCAGGAGCCCTCGCCGTGACGGATGACGTCCAGGCGATGGTCCACCTCGGAGCGCAGCGGCACGCCGGGCCGCACCAGGAACATCCAGCGGCCACCGGCGGTCACCGCGACCGGGCCGCTCGCGTCGACCACGCCCCGGTGCAGGCGGGTCGTGCCCAGCACGCGCAGGCCGAGGAAGGCCGGCACCTCCAGCGCGTCGAACGCACCGCCGGTGACCAGCAGAACCGATTGAGGGTGGTGCCGCCACCAGGTGCGCGGCGAGTCCAGTGGACGTTCCCAGGACTCCAGCGCGGGATGGCACGTCATGATCGGACATCCCGGACGGCCGCAGGTGAAGCGGTGGCCGGTCAGCCACGCGCCCGGCGTCACCGGCCAGCCGTGTCTGATGTATTCCGTCGCGGCCCGCCGCAGCCGCACCCGGTCCAGCTGATCGACGAGCGGTACGAACGGACGACCCACTGTCCACTGCATGGCTCGATAACCCCCGATCTAGGTGGCCCGGTGCTATATCAGCCGAAGGGACCGTATCCAAGCGAGACACGCCTCGTTTGTTTCGGCAGATCCACCCTTTGCAAGTTGCAACAAAAACTACGAGCATCGGTGAGCAGACGATCACACACGCTGTGCGACGTACGCGCACGTGGAGGGTCCAGACTGCACATGACAGAGGGGCTCGCCGGCGGGGGTCGCCGCGCGAGTCGGGGGAGGCACCGTGGACGAGCTGCCGATCGGCCGCCGCGTCGCCTATTGGCGCGGCCGACGCAAGATGTCCCAGC
>NZ_CAKUCL010000297.1 GCF_934643405.1 uncultured Actinoplanes sp. | reverse complement strand
CTCTAGGACCACGGCCCGGCCAGGCTTTGGTCCAGACGTCCGGGCTGTCGCTCTCACATCGGCTGCCCACCTTGGTGTGGCTCTCATTTGGCCTGCGCAGTCCCGGGCGTCGCTGCAGGGCGAGGAGTGGCTCAAGACCTCCGATCTCCCGTAGCTGTCAAGCCGGGGCCGCAATCGGGGGCGGGAAGGCCTTTGCTTCGTTGTAGGTCTGGCGGGTGGTTAGGCATTGGTGGAGGCAGCCGAGGAATCGGTTGAACAGGTTCCGCAGGGCAGCTGCGTGGCGGTCTCCGTGGGCTTGGCGGTGGCGAGGTTGTCGACGCCACGCTTGCGGCCGCCGCGGCTCGTTCCGGGCCAACCAGGCGCTCTGGGCCATGCAGCTCGAAGTGGTCACCCAGAGCCGGCATCAGCCCGAGGTGCGCGAGCAGCTCGCCGCCGGCCTCACCGGGGCCCGGGCCGGGCTGGCCGCGCTGTTCGACGAGGGAAACGACAAGGCCGACGAGCAGACGACGGCCGCGGTCGGCTCGCTCTATCAGGCGCTGCTGACCGGCGTGCTGATGCAGTGGCTGATCGACCCTGAGACCGCGCCGACCGGTCACGACCTCGCCGCGGCCCTACGCCGCGCGGCCGCCACCGTCGCCCAGTAAGCCAGGAACCCCGCCGCGGTAGTTGCGCTTCGGCGGTCGCCGACGGTTGCATGTGCCGCGACCGGCGTGAACGAAGCAGCCCTCGCAGATCTCGAGCAACACCGGTAGAACGTCCACGCCAGGCTCGGTGGGCTGCATCCTGTTCTTCCAGACCACTCCGCGGGATTGTCCGGTTCAGAGCTGCGCCCATGATGGCTGTTCAGTGCGGGCGCGGGTCTGCCAGGGCGGCAGGAGCGGGCGCCGGCGCGGGTCTGCGAAAGGCGGTCGGAGTCGGTGCCGGCGCGGCGATGCCGAGCAGCCGCTGAGAAGCAGGCCAGCGCGCGGGCTGTCTGACCGTGCGCCAGCCGCGTCGAAGGGGTTATCGGGTATTCCCGGCGCGCGGCGCTGTGGTTGCCGCAGTGACGGCGGCTGCGAACGCCGTGGGGTTGGTGCAGGCGCTGCGTACCGCCGCGTCATGCGCGGCGCGCCGGGAAGCACTACCAGCGGTCCCGTCCCATGCTCGGCCACGGGCGAGTTGGGTATAGCGGATTCCTTTCCAGAACGCCGGCTCGTGCAGGACCACGCGGCCGCTGCGACGCAGGACCAGAACCTGGCCGGCATATGCCTGGTCCGAGGCATCCCGGCCGGCGACAACCAGGATTCGAGGGCCGGCCTGGCCGGGAATCGCGGGAAGAGCGATATCGCACACGATCGACGGCGGCGACGACGGGGCTGACATCGGGTTGGCGCGATACCCGCTGGACATTCCGTCGCAACTGCCCGCCAGCGCGTTGCACACCAGCTCGGCCGACGCGCGTGTGCGTTCGGCAGAAAGCGCCGCGACTTGGCGCAGCACCGCCGAGGCGTCGTCCACGCTCACCGGCGCCTCAGCGGACCGAGACGACGGCGACCCGCTGCACGCCACCAGCAGCGACACAGACGCAGCAAGAGGCAGCAGTCGACGCATGTCCAGAAGCTACCCGGCCCAGTGCAGCCGGCCATCGCGACATGGGGTCCGGACCATCGCCCGCTTTCCGGTCTCTCGGTGATGCCCGGGCAGGGCCGCACTCGTCGCTATCCTGCCGTTGTGGACGTGGGTGGCTGGGTGGGTCTCGACTGGGAAGCCGGCAAGGTCTTGTGGTCCGACTTCGCCGAGAGGTTCCGGTTTCGCGCTGGCACCACCTCGAAGGACTGGCCAGCGATTGCCGAGCCGGCGCCCTCGGTGGTCTGGGACCTGTCGGCCATTTACAGCGGGACCTGTCCTGGCGGGTTTCTTGCCGGTGTTCAGGTCGTAGCCGGTCTTGTTCTCGGGACGTTGCAGGATTGCACCGACCGGTTCGAGACCGTGGCATTTCACGACTGGGTCCATCCATCGGCCCTGTTCCGCCCGAACTCCGTGGACGCGCCGTCCGAGGTCCCGGGATGGGATACTGGTGGACTCTTCCCGAATGGGGACTACACCATTTTCGTCGGACGCGACCACGCATTCGGGATCGTCGGGCACCCGTGGGAGCAGAGCCTGTGCGTCTTCGGTGACCGCGCCGTCGATGCCTTCGCGGCACGCAACCACGGTGCTCTCGAAAAGGTCCTTCGTCAACGTGGCTAGTCCGAGGTTGCGCCCGGCTCGGCCGGCCGCCGAACTCCACGTTCGGGGGCATGGCCAGTCATTGCGCGACAAAGCGGTTCCGCAGGTCACGGACGCGCTGCCCGCATGGTCGTGAAGAATTCACCGTGTCACGTCCGCTCTGCGCCCATGTCACTCGACCGCAGGACCCCTGATCGTGACGAGCAGTGGCCTGCGGCGGCCAGCAGGTAACCCGGGCTGATTAGGGGCAATGGCCGGAATCTCCGACCCGGACAGCGGGGTACGGAAGAGGTGATACCCGCCTAAATTTCGAGCAAAGCCGAATTTAGGAGGCACTTTCCATGAAGAGATCCGTCGGACGCCGGCTCGCGGCAGTGGCGGCCATTTCGTTGACGCTGGTAGCCGCGCTGGCCTCACCCGCCGCCGCCGCCGAGAAGAAGCCGTCTTTCGGCTCCGGCTGCACCGCGAGCACCCCTAACCCGAGCGGCCTGGTCTGCCTCACCACCGGCCTCAACACCCGAGTCGCCCGAACCGCGTACGCGACATGGGAAAACATGTGCGGCTACCGAGCCTTGCTCTACATCAAGTACGGCGACGGCCGCCGCGACTACGTGTGGAGTTCGACCAGAAGTGGCTGCTCGACCGGCTACGCCTGGTTCGACTTCAACACCGACTTCAAGGTCCCCAAGGGCACGCGCATGTGCGGCAGCTTCTTCCAGAACAACCAGATCGACAAGTCAGACGGCACCGCCTGTCGCAACGTCTCCTGATCGTTACTACGGAGGCGTCACCGGCCGCGGTGGCGCCTCTGCCGGCGTGCGTCATGTGGCCCGTTTCGCTGACCACCGGAGCCAGCAACGACGTCAATATCCCCAAGGCGAAGGTCTTTGCTTCAGAACCCGAACGCCCCGACCTTGGTCTGTTGGCCACAGAACGAGTTGACACTCGAGGTGGTCCCCGGCGTCTTCCGGGCTGTGCTTAGGCGGCCGGTGGCCTGTCTGCTGGTAAGAGACTTGAACCCGGTCCGACCTCGTCCGGCAGGTGGGTAGCGCGGGTCACTGCCACCTTTCCCGACGGCAGTTCCAAATCTGGTTCGACGACATGGTCGAAGGCATCGAGGTCGTGTTGTGGCGTGGCGGCGGACGGGAGAACGGCAGTCGGTGGCGGTGTGGACGACGGAGCAAACTGCTACGTTCCTCAGCTTCGTGACGACGAATCGGCTGGCGGTGAGGCGTTGAATTCGTATTTCGGTGTCGCGCACAAGCAGTGATGCCGGTCGAGTGGTCCGGTTCGCATTCTGGCTATGCCGCTATCCGTCATGACTGGAGCGGCGTATGTTCGATTGAGTGGATAAGGAACTATCCCGAATACCCGCGAAGACGTACTGCGCTCGTCGCTGATGCCCTGATGGAGGCGGAGACGCCCGCATTTGTACGCCGTGTCTCACCGTCCAGGGTGAACACTCGCGTCCACCGGCCCGTTGAAGGGTGCATGAAACTGACCCTTAACAGGGCGATCGGCTCGGCCGCCGCGGTGCTGACCACAGCAGCGCTGCCGTTAATGGTGCCGACACCCGCAAGTGCCCAGGCCGACACACCCGGTGGGACAAGTACCGTACCCGCGATGACCGCGGCCGGCGGCATTCCCGGCAAGCACTTCAACCGCGGGTCGAAAAAAACGGCCTCGCCTCGCCCAGCCGGCGCCAGTCGTATCGTCCGGGAGCAGGAGCCGTCCGGGACGCGGGGCCGTAACGACAGCCTCCGCACCGCCCAACGTATTGGCACCCCATCGACGACCGTGGACGGTGCGCTGTCGCCCGCGTCGCAGGCCACGACGCCGATGCCGGCTGACACCGAGGACGACGGCTCGATCAGCCTCGCAGCGGAGACCGGCATCGGTACGGACCGGCCCGGCATCACCACAACCGGCGTCATCGGCGACGGCCCGCACGCTGACACCGGCGACTTCGACTTCTACCGCATCAACGCCGCGGCAGGCGCCACGATCATCATCAAGGCGACGGCCGACATCGATACCCTCGACCCCGCCATCGTCCTGTACGACGCCGCCGGCACCCGGATTGACTTCAACGACGAGCGGGTCAACGAGATCAACCCGGTCCTGACCCATCAGGTCGCCGAAGCAGGCACCTATTACGCGGCCGTCACCGCTTCGGGGAGCCTTCCCGCCGACCCGTTCAACGCGGGCAGCGGAAGCGGCTCCACGTCGACCGGCGCCTACCACCTGACGATCATCTCCGCGCTCTCTGACGTGGACGTCTACGCAGTTCAGCTCCGCCCCGGCGACGTGCTCGGCGCTGCCGCCGTCGGATCGCCGACCAAGCTGACCATCCTTGACCCGAGCGGCCGGAACGTGCACGGGTCGACCGGTGACGCCTCCACTCTCTATCCGGCGTCGAGCCCGCTTCCGCGCGGCGCCCTGTCGACCGACCACATCGCTGTCACCCACGGCTGGCACTACGTGAAGGTCGAAGGCAGCGGCGGATCCTACCAGCTGACCGTGGTCGTTCACCGGCCCGGACTCGACGGAACCCGTCATGTCCAGACCTTCTACCTGGACTATGACGGTGCCAAAGTGGATCCCGCCATCTTCGCGTCCAGCGGACTGCCGGTCCCGGATCCGCCCGGTCCCCGGGCTTTCCCGCCGCTGCGCTCGTTCCTCGCCGCGTGGGGCCTGACCGCTGCCGACGAGGTCCCGCTGGAAAAGGCCATCACGACGACCGTACGGCGGGACTTGCAGTCGGTCGGCCGCGGATCTGCGGTACGCGTGGTGTCGAGCACGGACAGTCCGGACCTGTTCGGCCGGCCCGACGTCAGCCGGGTCGTCGTCGGCGGCACGATCGCCGACAGCGGACTGCCCACCATCGGTATCTCCCAGTCCGTCGACCCGGGCAACTTCGCCACCGCCGAGACCTCCGTCGTGTTGCTGGACATCCTGAGCGCGCCGGCGTCGGCCGACCCGTTCTCGATCAACGCGTACCTGACGGGTTCCCGCAACCGTGTCGGCTACATCGGTGAGGTGCTGGGTGATTACATCTCGCACGAGGCCGGACACCTGCTGGGCAACTGGCACACCCAGCCCACCGACGACCGGCAGGGCCTCATGGACAACACCAACATCGCCCAGATCGTGGCCGGCCACGACGGAACCGGCGGAACCGGCGACGATGAGCCGATCACCTTCGCCGCCAACCAGTACCTCGATTACGAGGGTTTCACGGGTACGGAGGACACCGCAGCACGCGTCGCCGCCGCGTTGTCGCGCTGAGCGCCGGGAAGCCCGTCTCAACCGCTCTCTCAGCGCATATCGCCGGCGCCCAGTCGAAGCGTCCTTCTCACTCGAAACACTACGGATTTGGCAAGGACGCGGGCCGTACGAACCAAGAAATTGCTCAATATCAACAGTCGCGCCTGGTTGATCGTCTCCTGACCAGGGGTGAAGCGGGAGCCCCCGGTCGAGATCGAGCCGACGACTTCCGGTCCACATGCTACAAGCCTTTCATCCCGGGCGGTTCCGAAGCCGTCCGGGATGATGCCGCTTGCGCTACTCCAGTGCGAGGGTGGTGGATGGGGCATGCCGCCGTTGCTCATCGGTTTGTGGATCTCGACACCCACCACCAGCCAACATCGAGATCCGCCCTCGTTTCGCGTCCTCCGCTCGACCAGCGGCTGAGTCAGACCCCACTCCCCCGGCCGGCGTCGCCCGGGACGGCCGATCACGCCACGAAGACCCGCCTCGCGGCCCGGCGTACAAGGCTTCCTCAGCGAGACACCACGCGGCCCTCAAGATGTGGAGCTGAGGCGCAACGGGCCAATGATCGAATGCGCAGCCCAGGGAGGCGATTACGCCGCGCCCGGGTGCAGGCGATGGCCGACGATTCCTGGCCATCTGCGAAAGCTGCTTCGCGGATCCCTCGACGAGGCTGTCAGCGCTAGGGCTGCCCTCGGCCGTCGGCACGACGGGCCTCGGCAATCACATCTCCGCCTGATTCCGTGGCCGGCTTCGGGCGAAACCGGGGAGGAACGCCCAGGCGGAGAGCAGCACCATGACACCGGCGAAGCACCCGAGCGTGGTCAGGGCGCCCAGCGAGTCGAGCAGCACACCGGTGAGGACAGGGCCGAGGAAGGCGCCGGCATTGGCGATCTGGAGGGTGGCGCTCGTGACGCGGCCCTGCATGTCGTCCGGGGCGTGGGTGAGGATGTATCCGAACAGGATGGCGTTCAGCGACGGCGCCAGCAGCAACGCGGCCGCGTTGGCGACACCGATCAGATAGGGCGACGGCGCGACCACCATCACGCCGAAGGCCACGGCGGACGTGATGGCGAAGATCTGCACGATCGCCCGCGACGACAGCCGACGCTGGATACGCGGAATGAGCAGCGCGCCGGCGAGCCCGCCGGCTCCGATGATCGCGTACATGAAGCCCAGCTCGGGGCCGGACGCACCGCGCCACAGCGCCAACACCGTGGCCGCCAGATTTACCGAACTGAAGAGCACCCCGGCGACGGCCAGCCAGAGCGTGAAGGAGCGCAGAAAGGACTCGCGCCATACCCACGACAGCCCGCGCCCAACCTCCCGGATCAGACCCTGCGGACGCGGCCGGCGGCCTCGGGTGAGCGGATCGAGGCCCACCGTGATCAACGCGATGGCCGCGAACGAGATCGCGTACGAGACGGCGTCGACGGCGAAGGGCGCCACACGATGCCAGGCGAACAGCCATCCTCCGAGGGGGAATCCGATCAGCGTGGCGATCTGACCACGCAATTGATTGCGGGCGACGGCCTCCTTCAGTTGGCCGGGCGGCACGACCTGCCGTACCGAAGGGGTCTCCGCCGGGCCGAAGAACACGCCCAGCACCGCCTCGCCGACGGCGACCGCCATGAGGTGGGCATAGGTGAGACGATCGGCGACGACCGCGACGGCGACGCTCCCGAGCGCGACAGCCCGGCCGGCATCGCAGATCAGCATCACGACGCGGTTGCTCCACCGGTCCACCAGGGCGCCGGCGAACAGCTGCAGCGAGAAGACTACGGCGAAACGAACGGTGGCGAGCAGGCCGGCCTGGGCCGCGGAACCGGTCACGGCCAGAACCAGCAGTGGCAGCGCGGTCTGCGAGATCTGCACGCCGAGGTGCGAGACGGCCTGGCCGGCCCAGAGCAGCGCGAAGTTGCGATTACGGTGCAGTGGCACCGGTACGGAAGCGTGATCCTCACCGCGGACGGTCACCGCGACAGCCCCACGGCATCGAGCTGTCGCTGCCGGTCCGCCTTGCCGTAGCCCGTCGTCGGAAAGGTGTCGACGCGGCGGATCATCGACGGCACCGGACCGTCAGGCAGTTGTTGCCACGGCAGATCGCCAAGCTCGTCGGTGTCGACCTCGCCGGCCACGAAAGCAATTCCATCAGGCCGACAGCGAACCGCAGACCATGATGTGCACCCTGCACGCGCATTAACGACGTCCCCTGTGGCTCTGAAGCGAGGAGGGATCCCGCTGACAACTCCTGATCTCATGAGTGGTTCACCGCACGGGCCGCAGCGGCACGACCTCCACAACGCTGGACAACGTCACGCACCGACATTGCGTCCATCAGTACGACACTCTTCTGTACGTCGCCGGCCAGCGCTACTCCCGGCGACTCGGTTGATGACTACCTAGGGCGCTGACGGCCGGCGGTCATCTGGCCCCAGGTACCTTGGCGGTCGGGGTCTCGAAGTAGTGCACAACCTGCGTACCCGCGGAGCCGCCGATGCGCCCGAGAACCTTCCAGCCCGACGGCGTACGGGTCAGGAAGGCATCGCGCCGGTTCGGCCCGTAACGGCGGTTCAACCAGTGCTAGAGCACGCGGCACCATAATCGAACTCATGTTCTAACGACTGAAGGATCGTCAGAGGCGTAAACGCTTGCGAAGCTCAGGTCCG
>NZ_CAKUCL010000296.1 GCF_934643405.1 uncultured Actinoplanes sp. | reverse complement strand
CGCGCGTGCCGCCGCCGAGCTGCTCGGTGACGCCGTGGCGCTGTGGGGCGACCAGCTGGGCGCCGAACCGGCGGTGATCGCCGAGGTGATGCCCGCGGTCGCGGCCCGGCTGGCCCGGTCCGCCGTCGAGGCCGCCGCCGACCTGGCCGAGGCCGAGCTCACCCTGGGCCTGGCGGCCGCCGCCGCCGACCGGCTGACCGTCCTGCGGACCGCGCATCCCGCGCACGAACGGCTGGCCGCGCTGCTGATGGACGCGCTCGCCGCCCAGGGCCGCCAGGCCGAGGCGCTCGAACTCTACGAACTGGTCCGTGCCGAGCTCGCCGACCGTCTCGGCGCCGACCCGGGCGCGGCGCTGCGGGAGCGGCATCTGCGCCTGCTGCGGGCGGTCCCCGAGCCGGTCGCGCCGGAGCCGGACGACGCGCCGCCGAGCAACCTGCCCGCGCCGGTCTCCAGCTTCATCGGCCGCGACGACGACCTCGCCCGCGTGGACAGGCTGCTCGCCGCCGGCCGCCTGGTCACCGTGCTCGGGCCGGGCGGGGCGGGCAAGACCCGGCTCGCGCTGGAGGCCGGCCGCCGCCACCGCCACGAGTACCGCGACGGCACCTGGCTGGTCGACCTGGCCTCGGTGACCGAGCCGGCGAAGGTGGGCGCGGCCGTGCTGGCCGCGATCGGCCTGCGGGGCGCCGCGCTGTTCGAGGGCTCGGGCCGGATCAGGACCGACGGCACCGACCTGGACGTGCTGGTCGACCAGCTCAACGGCCGGGAGAGCCTGCTCGTGGTGGACAACTGCGAGCACCTGATCGACGCGGTCGCCCACCTGATCGCGGCGCTGCTGCCGCGCTGCGCCGGCCTGCGGGTGCTGGCCACCAGCCGGGAGCCGCTCGCGGTGGACGGCGAGGCGCTGGTCCCGCTCGGCCCGCTGGCCCTGCCCGGCCCGGACGCGGACGTGGCCGAGACGCGGCGGACCGCGGCGGTGCGGCTGTTCACCGAGCGGGCCGCGGCCGTGCGACCCGGGTTCGACGTGGACGACGACACGCTCGCCGAGGTCAAGCAGGTGGTCCGCGGCCTGGACGGCATGCCGCTGGCGCTGGAGCTGGCCGCGGCCCGGCTGCGGACGATGTCGCTGGCCGGGCTCGCCGCCGGGCTGTCCGACCGGTTCCGGCTGCTCACCACGGGCAGCCGGACCGCCTCGCCGCGCCACCGCACCCTGCGCGGAGTCATCGCGTGGAGCTGGGATCTGCTCGGCGGCCACGAGCGTACGGTCGCCGAACGGGTCTCGATCCTGCCCGGCGGCGTCACGCCCGCCTCGGCCACCGCGGTGTGCGCCGGCACCCCGGTGCCCGCCGCCGGGATCCCGGAGCTGCTCGCCGCCCTGGTGGACAAGTCCCTGCTGCAACTCGCCCCGGACGCGGGCCGGTACCGGATGCTGGAGACCCTGCGGGAGTACGGCACCGAGCGCCTCGCCGAGCGCGGCGAGCTGGGCACCGCCCGTGATCTCGCGGCCGGCTACCTGTCCGCGCTGGTGGCCCGCCACGACCCGCAGCTGCGCGGCCCCGGCCAGCTCGCCGCGCTGCGGGTGATGGGCGCCGAGTACGACAACGCGCTCGCCGCCCTGCGCCACCTCTGCGACTCCGGCGACGCCGCCGGCGCGGTCCGGCTGGCGATGAACCTGGCCTGGTACTGGCAGATGTTCGGCCGGCACGCGGACGCCGTGTACTGGCTGACCGAGGCGCTGGCCGTGCCCGGCGGGCCGGAGACGCTGGAGCGCGTGTGCGCCGAGGCGGTGCTGATGCTCAACCGGATCAGCGTCCCGGGAGCCGGGTCCGGCGACGTGGTCAAGGAGCGGGAGGCCGAGCTCCAGTCGCTCGCCGACCGTCTGCTGGCCTATCCCGCGCTGCCCGGCCTGAGCGGCGCGCTGGCCGCGATGACACTGTTCTTCCTGCGCCGGCAGGAGGCGGCGCTCGCCATCATCCAGCGGCTCGTCGACGGCCCGGACGTGTGGCTGTCCGGGCTGTCGCGGCTGTTCCGCGCGCAGTTCGCCGAGAACGACGGCGACCTCGACCAGCTCCGCGTCGACGTGGCCGCCGCACTGGAGTGCTTCGGGCGGGTGGGTGACCGGTGGGGGCTGGCCACCACGCTGCCCATGCGGGCCCTGGTCCGGCAGTACGACGGCGACCTCGACGGCGCGCTGGCCGATCTGAGCCGGGCGCGGTCGCTCGCCCGGGAGTTCGGCTCGCTCAGCCTCAGCGACGAGGTCTTCATCGACCTGCGGTGGATCGACCTGCACACCCGGCGCGGCGACAACGACCGGGCGATCGCGATGATCGCCGGAGCGCGGCAACGGGCCGAGCGGTCCGCCTCGCCCGAGCTGGCCATGCTGGTCGACGTGCTGGAGGCCGGGCTGTGGGTGCGGATCGGTGACCTGGACCGCGCCCGCGAGCTGGTCGAACGGGCCGAGGCCGAGATGGCGTCCGGGTTCCCGTTCGGCGGCGACCACGGGCGGGCGCTGATCGGCTCGGTGCGCGCGGCGCTCTCGGTCCGGCTGGGCGACGGGCCGGCGGCGGAGGCGGCGCTGGCCGGTGCGTACGAGGCGGCGGTGGAGAGCCGGGACATGCCGATCCTGTCCATGGTGGCGATCACCGCGGCCGAGCTCGCCGAGCTGTACGCGCGGCACCGTGACGCGGCGTTCCTGATCGGGGCGGCCGCCCGGCTGCGGGGCACGCACGATCGCTCGGACGTGCACGCGGCCGAGATGACCGGCCGGCTGCGGTCCGCCCTCGGCGACGCGGGCTTCGCCGAGGCGTACGACATGGGCTGGCAGCTCGACCGCAAGGAGGCGCTGGTCCAGGTCGACCCGGCGCGGCTGCGCCCGGCGGCGCTGCCCGCGAGGGACAGCGCCGCGCTTGACGGTCCCGCTCAGGCCCGGCGGGCGTAACCGCGCAGGGCCAGCGGCACGAAGACCACCAGCAGGCCGGCCATCCAGGCCAGCGTCGCCCCCAGGTGTCCGGCCACCGGCCCGCCGACGAGCAGCCCGCGGATCGTGCCGACCAGCGGCGTGATCGGGTTGACGTGCACGAAGGCCTGCAGCCATCCGGGCAGCGTGCTGGTCTGCACGAAGACGTTGCTGCCGAAGGACAGCGGGAAGACCAGCAGGAACATCACTCCCTGTACGGCGCCGGACGTGCGCACCAGCATGCCGACCCACACCGAGATCCAGCAGAAGCAGAGCCCGAAGCCGATGGAGAGCGCGACCGCGGCCACCGCCGGGACGAACCCGGTCTCGACCCGGAAGCCCATCAGCGTGCCGAAGCCGAGCATCACCACGCAGACGGTCAGGTACCGCACGATGTCCGCGGCGACCGCGCCGACCAGCGGCGCCGACCGGGCCACCGGCAGCGAGCGGAAGCGGTCGAAGACGCCCTTCTCGATGTCGGCGTTGAGGTTCTGGCCGAGCGCGATGCCGCCCATGGCCAGCGACTGCGCCAGCATGCCGGGCAGCAGGAACTGCAGGTAGGCGTGCCGGTCGCCGCCCGCGATCGCGCCACCGAACAGGTAGGTGAACAGCAGCAGGAAGATGACCGGCTGCAGGGTCACGTCGATGAGGGCCTCGGGCGTACGCACGGTCTTGATCAGGCTGCGTCGCGCGAGGGCCACGCTGTGCCTGACCAGTGCCGCGAGGGCGCCGCCCCGCGGCTTGTCGATGTCACCGACGATGTTGCGAACAGGGACGTCAAGAGTCGTCACACCAGTTCCTCCTCCTTCGTCTCGGGCATGGCGCCCTCTTCGGTCAACGCGTGGAAGACCTCGTCGAGGCTGGGCAGGTGCAGGCCCAGCTCGGTGAACTCGACGCCGGCCCGGCGCAGGGCCGGCACGGCGGCGTCGATCGCGGTGTCGTCGGCGACCGGCACGGAGACCGCTCCGGGACGGGCGCCCGCGGCCGCGTCGGTCGAGGCGTTCGTGCCGGCAGCGGCGACCGCGTCCAGGACCCGCAGCGCGTCCGGCACCTTGACCGGGTCGGACGGGCGGACGCGCAGGGTGAGACCGCCGACCCGCCGCTTGAGGCCGTCGGGCGTGTCGTGCGCGATGACCCGGCCGTGGTTGATCACCACGATCTCGTCGGCGAGCGCGTCGGCCTCCTCCAGGTACTGGGTGGTGAGCAGCACGCTGGAACCCTGGGTGATCTGGGTCCGCACGACGCCCCACATGTCCTCGCGCTTGGCCGGGTCGAGGCCGGTGGTCGGCTCGTCCAGGAAGATCACCTCGGGGTTGCCGACCAGGCTGGCCGCCAGGTCCAGGCGGCGGCGCATGCCTCCGGAGTAGGTCTTCGCCGGACGCCCGGCGGCCTCGGACAGGTCGAACCAGTCGAGCAGCTCGGCCGCGCGGCGCTTGGCGTCGCGGGTGGTCAGGTCGAGCAGCTGACCGATCAGCACCAGGTTCTGGGTGCCGGTCAGGTCCTCGTCGACGCTCGCGTACTGCCCGGTCAGGCCGATCCGCCGGCGCACCCGCTGCGGCTGTTTGAGCACGTCGATGCCGGCCACCTCCGCACGGCCGGCGTCCGGGCGCAGCAGGGTGGCGAGCACCCGCACCGCGGTGGTCTTGCCGGCGCCGTTCGGGCCCAGCACGCCGAGCACCGTGCCGCGGCGCATCGCCAGGTCCACCCCGTCCAGCGCCTGGGTCTTGCCGAATCGCTTGCGGAGTCCCTCCGCGCGCACCACGAGATCGCTCATGGTGTCCTCCCTCCGTCGCGGGCCGCGATGCTGGCACGGCCCTCGACGACGAGCGTGGCCCGGTCCGCTGACATCGGGCGCACACGCCGCTGACACGCCGCTGACGGCGCTGACCCGGTTCACCCGATCGAGGTTGATCATTGAGTTTGCCGGGTCGCCCCTGCGGTAAACCGTGGCGCATGCTCTCCGAGACTCTGAGCCGGGCCGCACATCCGATCGCCCAGTTCGACGGGCTGGTGCTCGACGTCGCCGAGCCGGAACGCGAGGCCGCCTTCTGGCAGGTCGCGCTCGGCGGCCGCGAGAGCCTCGACGGCGACGGCGGCCTGCGGATCCTGCCGGGGCCGGGCCGTCCGCTGCGCGAGATCCTGCGGCTGCGCGAGGTGGACGCGCCCCCGCCCGACGACGCCCGCGTGCACATCGACCTGCGCCTGCCGGGACCGCAGCCGGACCACCTGCTGAACGCCGGGGCGCGGGTGGTCCGGCCGCCCGGCGACGACCCGTGGTACGTGCTGGCCGACCCGGAGGGCAACGAGTTCTGCGCCTTCCCGGCCGCGGACGACCGGCCGCCCGGCATGTTCGAACTGGTCGTCAAGTGCTCCGACGCGCACGGGCTGGCCCGCTGGTGGGCCGCGGTGCTCGGCGGCCGGATGATCGAGGAGGGGGAGGCGGCCGCGGTCGTCGGCGCCCCGGACTTCCCGTGGGACTACCTGGTCTTCGACCCGGTGCCCGGCGTCGAGCGATTCCCCAGCCGGGTCCGCTGGCACCTGGTGATCCGCGACCCCGAGCCGTCCGCCCTGCTCAAGGGCGGCGCCATCCTGCGGGCCGAACCGGACGCCCGGCAGCCGTGGTGGTTGCTCGCCGACCCGGCCGGCAACCAGTTCTGCGTCACGCGGTCGCGCACCTGATTCTTCGCCCGGCAGGTGTATGCCCCCGGCCGGCGGGTACGCCGCCGGCGTGCTGAAACGAGCGATGTGGCAGGGACTGGTGGCGGGCCTGGCCGGCGCGGCGGTGATGACGGCGGCGGAGAAGGTCGAGCAGCGTCTCACCGGGCGACCCGACTCGTACGTCCCGGGACGGGTCCTGTCCCGGCTGGCCGGCCTGCCGGACGAGCCGGGTTCGCGCCGGCGGAACCTGGCGATGCACTACGGCCAGGGCGCGCTCACCGGGGTGCTGCGCAGCGTCATGGCGCAGTCCGGGCTGCGCGGCCCATGGGCGTCGGGCATGTTCACGGTGACCCGGCTGACCACCGATCAGATCCTGGAGAACGCCACCGGGGTGGGCGCGCCGCCGCAGACGTGGCCGCGCCGCGAGCTCGTGGTGGACGTGCTGCACAAGGCGGTGTACGGCTTCGCCACCGGCGCGGTGGCCGACGCGCTCGCCGCCCGGGACGGGGCCGGCCCGGGCCGGTGGCACGCCGCGATGCGTCCCGGCCGGCGCTCGGACGTCGGCCCGCTGCCGCGCCAGGTGGCCCGGGCCGCACGATCGTGAGGAGCGTCCGCCTCGACGATCTCGGCGCCTGGATGGTGAAGGGCAACGCCGACCACACCGATCTGCTCGACCGGTTCGAGCGCGACCGGCGGGTCTCGCGGTGGTGCGTGCGGCAGAGCTACCGTCTCGAGCTCATGCGTGCCGGGCAGCCGGTGCTGTTCTGGGGGAGCGGCAGCCGCAACCGCCGGGTCCGGTACGGGATATGGGGTCTCGGCCGGCTCGCCGGCGAACCCGTGCGCGGGGGTGAGGCGGACGGCTGGTGGGTGCCGTTGCGTCTGGAGATCGCCGACCCGGCGACCTGGTTGCCGCGCGAGGCGCTGCGCGCCGATGCCCGGCTGGCCGATCTCGAGGTGCTGCGCCAGCCGCAGGCGGCCAACCCGTCGTTCGTGACCGTGCGCCAGTTCGCCGTGATCGACAAGCTTTTCCCGGCACACCGTCCCCGGTGAGATGCGATGCCGCCGGCGCCCGACCGGCGGCATCGCACGGGCCGTCATCCTTCCGAGGCTTGCTCGCCCTTCCCGGCGGGCTCCTTGTCGTCCCGGCCGCCTTCCTGGCTCGGCGGCTTGCGGGAGGCGTCCACCTCGGTCGGGGTGACCGGCGTGCCCGACCCCTCCTCGGCGGCGCCCCGCTCGACCTTGTCGTCCGTCATCCTGCTGCCTCCTCGACTGGGTACCGAAGGCGCCGATTACCCGGCCGGCCGGAGGTCACACGCGCCTAAATCACCGCGTTCAGCACCACCGTGAGAATGATCGAGGCGAGCACGGACAGGACGATCATGGCGAGGCAGCCCAGCGGGCCGCCGAGGAATCGGATACGCATGGCGGCGCGTCTACCCCGGGGTGGGCCCGGATATGCGCCGCGATCGCCGCCGCGCTGCGCCGCGGTGAGGTGGTCAGCACGTTGTGGGCGGCCTCCGGGACGGTGACGTGGGTGCCTCCGGTCATCGCGGCGAGACGGGCCCGCCAGCGCAGCGGCGCCACCGGGTCGAGCGAGCCACCCAGCACCAGCGGCCGTGCCCGGGTACGGCGTAGATCGTCCTCGATCCGGTTGCGCACCGAGTGGGAGATCGTCGCGAAGACGCGCCACGGCTTCGCGTCGGCCACGTCGCGGGCCAGGATCGGCGCCTGCCACGGCTGCTCGACGGTGAGGTCACGCAGCCAGCGGCCGATCAGCGCGGTGCGGGTGCGGGCGTCGGGATCGCAGGTGGGGCTGGCCAGCACCAGCGCGGCCACGGCGTCGGGGCGCAGCACCGCCAGGCGCGCGGCCACCTCGGCGCCGAACGAGTGGCCCACCACGCAGACCCGGCGCAGGCCCAGCGTGTCCAGCCAGGTGGAGAGGTGCTCGGCGTGGCGGCTCACGGCGTACGCGGCCGGGGGTTTCGCGCTTCGCCCGAAGCCGGGCAGATCGGGCACCAGAACCGGGTGACGCCCGGCCAGCGCGCGGGCGGTGGGCAGCAGGTAGCGGTGCGAGACGGCCAGGCCGTGCAGCATCACGATCGGCAGGCCGGTGGCCCGGGAGCTGTGCATGTCGTGGATGCGGAGGCCGGCGACGCGGGTCCATCGGCTGCTGAGGATCACCGGTGGTGCTTACCCACCCGGGGCGGTCTTGACCACGCGCGGCGGCACGCGTTGGCTGGCGGCATGGAATCGATGTCCGTCGAGCGGCAGATGTGGTCGTTGTTCGAGCCCCTGCACGCTGTCACGTATTTCGCGCCGCAGACCGGGCCTCTCTTCGAGGCGGCGGGCCTGAGGGGGTTCTGGCGCCGATACTTCGCCGGGCGGGCGGCGCCGCTCGGCCCGGTCGGGGCCGGGCCGGTCACCGCGGCGTTCTTCGGGTTCGCGCCGGCCATGGTGCGGCGCGCGCTGCCGGACGTGTGGAGCCGGATCAGCCCGGCGGCGGCGCTGCGGGCACGAGCCGCGGGCTCGCGAGCGGCGCTGGCCGGCCT
>NZ_CAKUCL010000295.1 GCF_934643405.1 uncultured Actinoplanes sp. | reverse complement strand
CCACCGAGCCGGTCGCCGCCGACGCCGGCGCCACCGAGCCGGTCGCCACCGAGCCGGTCGCCGCCGACGCCGGCGCCACCGAGCCGGTCGACGTCGTGCCCGCGCCCGTCGCGGTCGCCGTCGCCGAGCCCGACGACCTCACCAGGATCCCCGGCATCGGCCCGAAGATGGCGATGGCTCTCGCCGCCGGCGGCATCACCACCTACCGCCAGGTCGCCGACGCCGACGCCGTCACGCTGCGCGCCGCGATCACCGCGGCCGGGATGCGCTCCGCCCCGTCGCTGGCCAGCTGGCCGGAGCGGGCGAAGCAGCTCCTCGACACCACGAACTGAGTGCCCGGCCCGAGACGCCCGGCGGATCACCCGATCCGCCGGGCGTCGCGCCTGCGGCCGGCCGCCGCCCGGCCCGCGGACAACCCGGGTGCGCCGAACCAGCGCCGGAGGTGATCGTCCAGCTCCCGCTGATCGTCGCCGATCCAGGCGACATGCCCGTCGGGGCGCAGCAGGACGCACGGACCATCCAGAGCCGCAGCCGGATCCGCGAGGTGGTCCACCCGATCCGACCAGCCGCCGGCGGTCAGGCGTTCGGTGCGGTCCAGCAGCAGGCCACGACCGCCGTGCAGCAGGTCGTACAGGCGGCCCTGTTTCACGTCGATGTCCGGCAGGCGGCGGCCGAGCAGCTCGGGACCCTCACCGAGGTCGTAGCGGACGCCGATCGCGGTGATCTTCTCGAGCAGGTGACGGTTCACCTCGTCGAAGTCCATCAGTTCGGTGAGCAGCCGGCGTACGGCCCGCGCGCCCGGTTCGGTGGACAGCAGTTCCATCTGGGCGCGGGTGTTGTCCAGCACGTCCTCGGCGACCGGGCGACGTTCGGCCTGGTAGGTGTCCAGCAGCGTGTCCGGCGCCCAGCCGCGGACCTGGGCGGCCAGCTTCCAGCCGAGGTTGACGGCGTCCTGGATGCCCAGGTTGAGACCCTGGCCGCCGATGGGTGGATGAATGTGCGCGGCGTCGCCGGCCAGCAGCACCCGGCCGACCCGATAACGGTCGGCCAGCCGGGTGGCATCCCCGAAGCGGGACAACCAGCGCGGTGAGTGCACGCCGAAGTCGGTTCCGGCGACGGCGCGCAGCCGGTGCCGGAAGTCCTCGAGGGTGGGCGGTCCGGCGCGATCGCTGACGCCGGCGGCGGGAACGATGACGCGATAGACCCCGGGGCCGGCCGGTCCGAGGCTGAATCGCCGGTCGGTCCGGCGCATCTCGGCCACCTTGGCGGCGATCTCCTCCGGCGGCACATCCACTTCCATCTCGCCCATCAGCGTCTCGGTCCGCGAGGGCTCGCCGGGGAACGCGACGCCGAGCAGTTTGCGCACCGTGCTGCGCGCGCCGTCACAACCGACGAGATAGCGCGAACGCCACCGTCGCCCGTCGGCCAGTTCGACGGTCACCCCGTCGTCGTCCTGCTCGAGGCCGACCACCGCACAACCACGCCGTACGAACGCACCCAGCCTGATCGCATGCTCTTCGAGCAGGCCGACGATGACCGGTTGCGGGATGCCCAGCAGGTAGGCGTGCGCGGAGTCCACGCCCTCGGGCGCCGGTTTGTCGATGGCGGCGAAGTAGGCGCCGGCCGGACGCTGCCTTGCGTGTTCGCGAACACGCTCCAGCAGACCGCGCATCGCCAGCAGCTCGATACTGCGGATGTGCAGGCCGACGATGCGGGCGAACGACACGGGTGCGGTTTCGGTTTCCAGGACCAGGACCCGCACATCGTGCAGCCGCAGCTCGGCGGCCAGCATCGCACCGGCCGGCCCGCACCCGGCAATGATCACGTCGAGCATCAGGGGCGGGCGATCGGTGCCGGCGGCCGGCGACGACGACTCGGAGACGTCGGAAGAGTGCATGGGTGTTGCCTTTCGGGAGGCCTTGGTGGCGGCGCTCCCGGCGACACCTACGTCGATCGCCCGACCGTGACGGCAACGGGGAGCACCCACATCGATACAGCGTTCATGGGTCTCACCTCCTCGGGCGGTGTCACGATCAGCTGCAAGCTACAGACCGGCGCCTCGTCGCGTCCAGTCCTTTTCCCGCGCCGCAGCGGCCTCCGGATCGCCGGGTTCCGACCGGCCCAGCGGGCAGCGGCCGGTCACGGCGGCCGCAGTTGGGATTTCCCAGCTCACCACGGCGACGCGGAAATGTTTCGAACGTCCGGCCACGCCGCCACGGCAATTTCCGCGACCCGCGGCAGCACCGTTTCACCGGAAATCCGAATGGCGCTTTCACAGAAGCGTCTGTCGTAACCGTTGGTGAGGGACTCCGGCCGCGGTGAGTTGCCGCGCCAGCGTGCTGGTGGGGTTGTGGACGAACACCGCGACGTGCAGATCGTCGCCCAGGTCGCACACCGCGGCGACCGAGCCGACATTGATCGGATCCAGCTCGGGAGCGTCGGCCAGGTCGAGGATCAGGCGTAACGGCCGGACCCGCCGCACGGTGTGCACCAGCACCTGGCGGAGTTCCACCGCCTTGTCGAGCCCGACCGAGCCGTGCGGGGCGATCACCACGCTGCCGTCGGCGCTCGTGCGCACCTCGAGAACTGAGCTCCGCATCGGAGACACCCTTCGTTACCGTGCGTTCAACCGCTCGACCACCTTACGACGCCGATCATGCGCCGTCGACAGTCGTGCGGTGCGTCTCACGGCGGGTTTCGCGGCACTGCCCGAAGCCGGCGATGGCCCATTACCAGCGGAGGAATTCCGAAACGGAAAAGGCTCCGCCGTACGCGTCCGGATGGCGTCAAGCCTCGCTGTGACCAATCCCTCCGGGTGAAGCGCGGGTTGCGCGGCTATATGTAGTCGGTGCCCCGCCGCTATCTCGTCCTCGCGATCTGTTGCATGAGCCTGTTCATCGTCGGGCTGGACAACACGATCGTGAACATCGCGCTGCCCGCCCTGCGCCGTGACCTCGGCGCCACCACCTCCGGCCTGCAGTGGGTGATCGACGCCTACACGCTGGTGCTGGCCAGCCTGCTGGTGCTGGGCGGGTCGACCGCCGACCGGCTGGGGCGGCGCCGGGTCTTCCGTACGGGACTGGTCCTGTTCACCGTCGGCTCCCTGCTGTGCAGCGTGGCCCCGAGCCTGGGCTGGCTGATCGCGTTCCGGGCGGTCCAGGCGGTGGGCGGGTCGATGCTCAACCCGGTGGCCATGTCGATCATCACGAACACGTTCCACGACCCGCGGGAGCGTGCCCGGGCGATCGGCGTCTGGGGCGGCGTGGTCGGTTTCAGCCTGGCCGCGGGCCCGCTGCTGGGCGGCGTGCTGGTCGACTCGTTCAGCTGGCGCTCGATCTTCTGGATCAACGTGCCGGTCGGCGTGGCCGCGTTCCTGCTGGCGGGCCGCTTCGTGCCGGAGTCGCGGGCACCGCGTCCGCGCCGGATCGACCCGGTGGGGCAGACCCTGGTGCTTCTGGTGCTCGCCCTGGTCACGTACGGGATCATCGAAGGCCCGTCGGCGGGCTGGACCTCCCCGGTGATCGCCGGATGTTTCGTGGTGGGTGCCGCCGCCCTGATCGCGCTGCTGGTCTACGAGCCGCGCCGCGAGGAGCCGCTGCTCGACCTGCGCTTCTTCCGCAGCGCGCCGTTCAGCGGCGCCACCCTGATCGCGGTGTCCGCGTTCGCGTCGCTGGCCGGTTTCCTGTTCCTCAACACGATCTACCTGCAGGAGGTGCGCGGGCTGGACACCCTGCACGCCGGCCTGTGGACGCTGCCGATGGCCGCGATGACGCTGGTCGGCGCGCCGATCTCCGGCCGCATCGTGGCGGCGCGCGGCCCGCGGGTCCCGTTGCTGCTGGCCGGCGCCGCGTTCGCGGCCGGTATCCTGCCGCTGACCCGGATCACCGCCACCACCCCGGCCTGGTACCTGCTGACCTGCTATCTGGTGTTCGGCTTCGGCTTCGCGATGGTGAACTCGCCGATCACCAACACCGCGGTCTCCGGCATGCCCCGCGAGCAGGCCGGTGTGGCGGCCGCGATCGCGTCGACCAGCCGGCAGGTGGGCGGCGCGCTGGGCGTCGCGGTGATCGGCGCGGTCGTGTCCACCAGCACCGACCTGGTCAGCGCGAGCCGGCCCGCGTGGTGGATCATCGTCGGGCTCGGCGTGGTGATCTTCGGGCTCGGGCTGGCCACCACCGGGCGGTGGGCGCGCGCCACCACCGAGCGGGTCGGGCACCTGGTGACGGCCCACTGACGCGGCGGGGCCAGGTTGGTGGCCGTGCGGCGTTTTCCTGGCTCTCGCGGTCCTCGCGACCGCCGGGCGGCGCTCGCGGCGGGCGATCACGATCAGACGCCCGGGTCCGTACGCCGTGGGAGCCGGCCGCCACGACTGGGTGGACCGGGCGCGCACCGACCAGTTCTCGCCGCTGGGCGGCGCCCCCGTCACGACCGGTCTGCTCGCCGATTTCCTGACCACGGCCTTGCTGGGTACGGCGTGGGAAGAACCGCCGTACGCGGAAGTCCGGGACACGCCGATCGGCGCCCGGTGAGCCGTTACGATCGTCCGATGTCGCCCGGTGCCCCCGCCGCCGATCCCTGCCCGAATCTGATCGTGGTGAGCGGTCCGCCGGGCGCCGGCAAGACGACGCTGGCGCACGCGCTGGCCGCCGAGATCGGCTGCCCCGCGATCTGCCGCGACGAGATCCGCGAGGGCATCGTGCACGCCCGGACGCCGGACACCGACCTGCTGCGGACGTACCGCACCTTCGTCGACACCGTCTCCGGCCTGATCCGGGCGGGCGTGACGGTGGTGGCGGAGGCGGCGTTCCAGAACGGCCTGTGGCGCCCGCTGCTCGACCTGACCTCGTCGGCGTCGGTGCGGGTGATCCGCTGCGTGGTGACCCCCGACATCGCCCGCGAACGCCTCGCGGCGCGGGGCGCCCGGGCGGCACACCGGGGCACTCCGGTCAGCGCGGCGGATTGGCGCCCGATCTCCGCTCCGCTGCCGACCCTGCTGGTCGACACCGATCACGGCTACTCCCCCGGCATCACCGACATCGTCGAGTTCGCCGCCGCCCACGCCTGAGGCCCGCTGGCCTCCCCCGGCCCCGCGCGGGCCGTCGTCACCTCGCGGCCGCCTGCCCGCTCCCGACACGACCTTCGCTGCTCCCGCGCGCTCCCTCGCCGCTCTTACACGCTCCCGCGCCGCTCCCGACGCGCCCGCTCGCCGCTCCCACACGCCCTGTTCGCCGCTCCGGACACGACCTTCGCCGCTCGCTCTCCCACGCCCCCTGGCCGCTTCCACACGCCCCCTTCGCCGCTCCACCACACCCCCTCGCCGCTCCACCACCCCCCGCCGCTCCACCACACCCCCCGCCGCTCCGACACGCCACTCACCGCTCCCACGGCGCCCCCTGACCGCTCCCACGGCGCCCCTTCACCGCTCCCCCGCCCCTCGCCGCTTCGACGCGAGCCGAACGCGGCTCGAGCGCCACCTCGGTGCGGTGCCGCGGCCGACGGGCCCACACTTCGCTGCCCCAGCCGAGAGCGGCCCCTTCCGCACCCGACCCGGCCCGGGTCAGTTCTCCGGCGCGGCGGCCGGGCGGATGCCCGCGTACAGGCCGGTGGGGCGGAAGCGCAGCGGGCGGTCGGCGTACTCCTCCAGCGCGTGGGCCAGCCACCCGGCCGTGCGGGCCACCGCGAAGATCGCCTCGCCGGCGTCGGGCGGCATGCGGTTCTGCAGGCTGAACGCGGCCAGCGCGAAGTCGATCGTGGGGTGGACGCCGGAGCGGTCGCGCATCGCGTCGATCAGGCGGGTGGCGCAGCGCCGGACCGGGCCGTCGTCGAGCAGGTCGAGCAGGGCGGTGGCGCGCGGGTCGCCGTCCGGGTAGAGACGGTGCCCGAACCCGGGGACCGGCCCACCCTCGCGCAGGCGGTCGGCGATCGAGGCCACCGGGTCGATCCGGTCCATCGCCTCGGCGAGCACCGCGTGTGCCAGGCCGCTCGCCGCGCCGTGCAACGGGCCGTCCAGGGCGGCCAGTCCGGCGCTGACCACGGCGTACGGATGAGCTCTGGTGGATGCCGCAACGCGCGCCGCCAATGTCGAGGCGGCGATGTCGTGGTCGGCGAGCAGCACCAGCGCGGCGTTGATGGTGTCGCAGTCCTTGGCGCGCGGGTCGCGGGGGGCGAGGCGGTACCACAGCGTACGGGCCAGGGAGGTCTCGCCGGTGCGCTCGGCGGCGCCCTGCTCGGTGGGCAGGACGCCGAACGGGAGCGCGACCGCCATGGTGGCCAGCAGATTGCGGCCGGTGGCGACCACGGCGGCCGGGGAGGTGTCGAACCGCAGCGGGTCGGCGGCGGCCGCGGCGGCCACGATCACGCGCAGGCGGTCGGTGATGCGGGCGGCGGCGGGCAGCGCGGCGACCGCCCGGCTCGCGGTCTCGAGGGTCTCGATGGACGGGCGCAGCGGGACGTGCTCGAGCTCGCCTGTCCACAGGAGAGTGGCGACCGATTCGAACGATTGGGTGCGGGCCAGCACAATGGCGTCGCGGCCCCGGAAGTAGAGGCCGCCGTCCTTGATCAACGTGACGCCGGTCTGGATGCCCGGCGTGGTCGTGCGTTTGCGGCCGGCCAGCAGGGCGTCCACCGCCGGCTTCGCGAACAGGCTGCCCTTCCCGTCCGCGTTGCGGTGGCTGGCGAGCAGGCCGCGGCTGACGTACGCGTAGACGGTCGCCGGCTTGACCCCCAGCAGCCGGGCTACTTCGTCGGTGGTCAGGAGCTGGTCGTCGGGCGAGGTGCGGCCGATGGGCGGCGTGTGGCGGTGGGCCGGCTCGGGGCGGTGGGCCGGCTCGGGGCGGTGGGCCGGCTCGGGGCGGTAGCTCGGCTCCCGGCGCTGGGCCGGCTCCCGGCGCTTGGCCGACTCGGGGCGCCGGCTGTCGCGGGAGCCGTAAGGGTCGTGGGGTCGCGGTGTCATGTCGACATGCTCTCATATTGACTGGATCAACATTGACATCAACATAGTCGTGTCTCATCTTGTCAACATGTTGACTGTCAATCCAGGACTGGCCGGTGTCGTCGCATTCGACACCGAGATCGCCGAGCCCGACCGGGACGGCGGGGTGCTGCGTTACCGCGGGGTCGACATCCGCGAGCTCGCCGGGACGGTGTCGTTCGCCGACGTGTGGGGGCTGCTCGCGGACGGCGACTTCCGCGAAGGCCTGCCCGCCGCCGAGCCCTTCCCGCTGCCTGTGCACTCGGGTGACATCCGCGTCGACGTGCAGGCCGCGGTGTCGATGCTGACGCCGTACTGGGGGTTGCGGCCGATCATCGACATCGACGACGCGCAGACCCGGTCCGATCTGGCGCGCGCCTCCGTGACGATGCTGTCGTACGTGGCGCAGTCAGCGCGCGGCGCGCGCCTGCCGGCCGTCCCGCAACGGATCGTCGACAAGGGCCGCACGGCGACCGAGCGCTTCATGATCCGGTGGCAGGGCGAGCCGGACCCGCGACACGTCGCGGCGATCGACCGCTATTGGGTGTGCGCGGCCGAGCACGGGATGAACGCGTCCACCTTCACCGCGCGCGTCGTGGCGAGCACGGGCGCGGACGTGCCGGCCTGCTTGTCGGCCGCGGTGGCCGCTTTGTCCGGCCCGTTGCACGGCGGCGCGCCCGCGCGGGCCCTCGGCATGGTGCAGGACGTCGAACGTTCGGGCGACGCACGCGCGTACGTGAAAAAGGTCTTGGACAGCGGCAACCGGCTGATGGGTTTCGGGCACGCGATCTACCGGGCCGAGGACCCGAGGGCGCGCATCCTGCGGGACACCGCACGCGAGCTGGGCGCGCCGCGTTACGAGGTCGCGCTGGAGCTGGAGAAGGCGGCCCTGGCCGAGCTGCGCGAACGAAAGCCGGACCGGATCCTGGAGACGAACGTCGAGTACTGGGCCGCCATCGTGCTCGACTTCGCCCAGGTCCCGTCGGAGATGTTGACGGCGCTGTTCACGTGCGCCCGGACGGCGGGCTGGAGTGCCCACATCCTCGAGCAGAAGCGGCTCGGCAAAATCATCCGCCCGTCGGCCGACTACGTGGGCACCCCGAGCCGCCCCGCGGCTGCACTGCCCGGCTGGGAGGAGGCGCTGAAGCGCAACGTCTGACGACCGGCTGGGACGAGGCGCTCAAACGCAACGCTTCACGCCGG
>NZ_CAKUCL010000294.1 GCF_934643405.1 uncultured Actinoplanes sp. | reverse complement strand
CATGAGGTGGGCGAGACACGTGGTCGAGGACCTGTACGAGACACGGCGAGGACGTTTCGCGCTGGTCGCCTGACCCCGGCGCTCCTCCGCCGCAACGGGGACCTGGGCGGGCCGGTGGCACGCCCGCGAACGGGATCCTCCGGGACAGCGACGCAGGCCCCGCGCTTCGGCGACCCGGACCCCGCCGGGCAGCGACAACCGCCGGGCCGGCGGCACACCGGCGAGCGGGATCCCCGCCGGCCGGTTCGGGCGGCGCGCCCGCGGCGAACCGAACCGGTACGCCTCCTTCAGATGCCGGCAGTCGGAGACGATGAACTCGTCGACGCCCAGGGCCGCGTACTCCTCGGTGTGGCCGCCGGCCAGGCCGGTGCCCGCGCCGGCGCGCAGCCGGCCGCCCGGCCCCAAGGGTTCGTGCCCGCGACCATGCCGTCGCGGTTGCCGCCGGGCAGGCCGGGCGTGCGCGTGCCGGACCGGCATGTCCGGCCGCAGCGACCGGATCCGGGCGAGTTCCTGCCACTCGAGCCGCCCGGTGAGCGTCGCAGCCACGCGCCCTCGCACCAGGCGTCGGGCGGCGCGGAGATTGAGGCGGGAAGCGGGGAATCAGCGCGCCGGCGAAGCCCGGCTCTGCCGGCGACGTGGCCGAGGTACGCGACGGCCGGCGAACTCGGTGGCCAGGTCGCCCGCGTGGCCGCACGCCGCCGCGCGGATGGCCCCAGCGAAGAGCTCGCGGTTGCGTCCGTGCCGACGGGTTCGCCGCGGCCGCCCAGGATGTAGAGGCGGCAACCAGGGAAAGTCTATGGGTGAGGTAGGAGGCATACTGGCCGCATGGACCCTGAACCGCGTCGTCGCCGGTGTGCCCGCTGCGGCCACCTGGTGCGCGCGGACCGGATGGTCAAGGGCTTCGGGCGGGACTGCGCGGCGTTCCTCGGCCTCGTCGGCTCGACGGTCGACGTCGGGCAGGACGGTCCGGACCTGCTGGACCAGCTGACCGACGAGGACGAGGACGCCTGTGACGGCTGGGATCGCGAGTGGCGGCGGTCAGCGGGCTGAGATCACGTCACGGATCCAGCCGGTGATGTTGTCGGTGCGGGCGCCGTTCTCGGTCGACGTGTGCGGGCAGCTCGGCCCGTTGCTGACCACGGCGACCAGCGCCGGGCTCCGGTGTTCGCGTTCCAGGAAGTAGGCGCCGCCCGAGTCGTAGGGGCACGGGGTGGTGTCGCGGGCCGGCGCGTACCCCGTCAGGCCGGTGACCGAGTCGCTCAGGGCGACCACCGACAGCCGGCCGGTGCGCAGCCACGTGACCGGGGCCGGGTTGGTGCTGGTGGTGGAGCCGTAGCCGGTGACCCGGACGACCGAGCCGATCTCCGGCGGGGTGTGGCCGAGGCGGATCGGGCGCACGTCGCGGACCGGTTCGGCGAGCTGCGCGAGGGAGACGTCCGCGGTCGGGGACTGCCGGACGGCCACGATCTCCAGCTCGTGACCGCGGCTGGTGTCGGTCAGGTCCGTACGGCCGATGGTCGCTGTTGTCCGGTCGGCGACCGGGTGGTCGACACGGACGTTGTCCGCGTCGCGGAAGCAGTGACCGGCGGTGATCACCCAGCGCGGCGCGACCAGGGCGCCCGAGCACGCGCTGTTGCGGCGCCCGCCGTCGGCCGTGGGGATGCCGGTCATGGTGAGCTTCACCGAGAAGCCGTAGCGGCCCTTCGGCACCTGCTCACCGTCGGCGATGGCGGCGGCGGGCAGGCTCGGCCCGGCGAGCAGACCCATCGTGACGGCGCCGGCCACGGCGGCCCGCACCAGTGTCGACCTCGTTGATAGTCGCATGCCGACAACCTATCGACGCCGGGCAATCCCCCGCGACGGGTGCCCCGCCGAACCGTACGGTCGTCACGTATCGCACAGCCGGGCGTACCGGTGGTGAGATCGCCTGGATATTCTGCCCGCATGGTGTGCCCTACGTGCGGACTCGACAACGATCCGTTCGCCGGAACGTGCGCGCGGTGCAACACGGCCTTGTCGGCGCCGCCGCCGGAATACGAGACGGCCTCCGGGTATCGGCCGGCGCGCGAACACGAGCCGGTCCCCGGGTTTCCCCCTCCCCCGCCGCCCACACGCCGCGGCCTGCTGCCTGTCGCCGCGGGCGTCGCTGTGCTCGTGCTGATCGGTGTCGTGGCGGCCGGCCTCTATCTGCGACGGGACACCGTGGACCAGCCCACGGCCGTCCAGACCACGACGACGGCGGCCGCGCCCGAGCCGACGCCACCCATCACGGATCCCACCACCGACCCGGCCCCCACGCCGACCGCCGACCGGCTCGCCCAGGCCGCGGTGATCGACGCCCTGCTGGACCGCAGCGTCGCCAGCCGCAACAGGCTCAACCAGGCGATCGACCGGGTGAACCGCTGCACCGACCTGGACGGCGCCCTCACCGACATGCAGACGGTCGGCGAGGAGCGGCGCGCCCAGCTGAGCGAGGTGGCCTCGGCCGACCTCTCGGCGCTGCCCGAGGGCGAGGAGCTGCGGCGGGAGCTGAGCACGGCGCTGCAGCACTCGCTTCAGGCGGACGAGGCTTACGTACGGTGGACCCAGCCCACGCTGAGCGAGGGCTGCGGGAGCACGGCCGCCCGTTCCGCCGCCCGACGTGACGGGCGGTCGGCCTCCGACCAGGCGGGGGCCGCGAAGGTCGTCTTCCTGGCCCGCTGGAACCCGATAGCCGCCGAGATGGGTCTGCCGGCCCGCTCCCGCGACAAGATCTAGTCACGTCCCTGCCAGGTGCTGACGCAGGCCTCGTTGCCCTCGGCGTCGGCGAGCACCCAGAACGAGGGCGCGCGGTGGTCCGACAGGACGCGCCCACCGGCCGCGACCGCCGCCGCGATCCTCGCGCCCGCCTCGTCGTGCGGCACGCTGACGTCGATGTGGATGCGGTTGCGCTGCGGCCGGGGCGCGTCCATCTGCTGGAACCACAGCGGCGGTCCCTGCTCCAGCGGATCCACCAGTGACCCGCCGTCGTCCACATATGCGAGCACGGCCCGCCAGAACGGCCGCACCGCCGCGATGTCCAGCGCGTCGATCGCGATCTCCAGGGCCTGCACGTGTCCCGGCCGGGTGGGCAGCTCGGCGCTGATCCGCCGGGCGACGTCCACGGCCGCCGGCCCCCGCAGGGTGAGCACGACCCGGCCGGCCCTCAGGTCCACGCCGAGCGGCGCGTCGCCGCCGGCCACCGCGACCGCCCGCGTCACCACCGCGGCCCCGTCCGCCAGCGACCCGACCGGCACCGTGGTGCACAGATTGCCGAGCACCACCCGCCACCCGATCTCCCCGACCGCGTCCGAGGCCTGCGCGAGGCTGAATTCCCGTCCCATGTCGCGCATCCTCCCAGCCGCCCCGCAGACCGCCAATCATCAGTGCCGTGACCGAGCCCGAGATGTCCGGGGCGCGGCTGGTTCTGCGTCCGCCCGGGCAGGCGGACGTGCGGCGCCTGTTCGAGCTGTACCGCGATCCGCGGGTGTGGGGCGCGGACCCGCTGACCCGGCACGACGACCCGGCACAGACGTCGCGGATGGTCGAGAACTGGCGCGCGGCCTGGGACCGGGACGGCCTCGGCATGTGGACCGCCTGGCACGGCGACGAGTTCGTCGGGATCGGCGGCTGCTTCGTTGCGAGCGGTCGAGCGCACCGGCCTCACCCGCGTCTGGCGGGCCGCGACGCCGGCAACCCCGAATGCCACCGCGATCCGCCTGCTGTTCAGTGACGGGCCGCTGCCTCCACCGGCGCTGAGAGCCCTCACCGAGCACTGAGCCGGCCCTGGTGCCACTCGGCCCGAGACCGCCTGTCCACCATGGACGTGACGGCTCGCCCCGCCGCCGCTGCGACAAGCCCGGGCTGCGGGGTCAGAACGGCCAGTGCGCGGCCACCAGGACGCCGACGGCGGCGACCGCCTCGGCGACCGTTCGGGTGCTGGTCGCCGAGGAGGCCAGCGCCCGCAGCCGGGACTCGATCGACTGCCGCGCCTGCGGCGACGGGTCGACCAGTTCGCCCCGCAACGCCTCGGTCTCCCGGGCGGCCACCGACGGGTCGGGATGTGCCGCGCGGATCGTGTCCAGCAGGGCCGACACCTGGTCCAGCGGCGTGCCGTAGTTGTTCTGCGTGTTCGTGTTGTGGTCGCCGAAGTTCTGCTGACCGCTGAACGACGCGCCGCTGAAGTTGAAACCTGACTCAGGCACGGGCACCTCCGCCGCCGGGGACTCGCGCGGCCGCCCGCGCAGCGCCGTTGTGGACGTTGACGTTGTGGTTGCCGAAGTTCTGCTGGCCGCTGAGCGTGGCGTGGCTGAAGTCGTACGCCACGTTCATCGCCACCGCCCGGTACTCGGCCGTGTCGACGCCGCAGTCCTCGAGGAACTCCAGCACGGCCTCGTTGACCGCCTTGTCGAGGATCTTGATGTACTTGCCGCCGTCGAGCTGCTGGAGGAACTTGACCGTCGGGTGTTCCGCCGCCAGTTCCCGCACGCTGAACCTCGCCCCGTAGTCGTAGAACCGGAACTCGTCGGCCGTGCTGGCCGACCGGCTCATCCGCGCGCCCAGCCGGATCGAGTCCCAGCCCAGCCGCAGCAGGCGGGCCGGGCCGAGGATGTTCTCGCGGGCGAAGTTCCACAACGTGTCGGTGGCCGCGTGCACCTGGATGCGTTCCGGGCGCAGGTTGTCGACCAGGTGGAACAGGCGTCGCACCTGCGGCATCACGGTCGCGACGAACTCGGTGTAGAGCATGCCGCCCTCGACCGCCAGGTGCACGAACGCGGTCACGCCGATGCCCGAGTCCTGGGCCGGCAGCACGAGACGGCCGTCGGGCGTACGGACCTCCTTGCCGTTCGCCGGGACCACCGCGCGCAGGTAGTGCCGCAGGCCGCCCTGCGGGCAGCTCTCGATGGCGGCGATCGTCGCCGGCGAGGCCAGCGTGCGCGGCGTGCGGGTGTGCGGGTCGATCAGTGGGTCGTCGGCGCGCCGGTAGCCGTCGGCCGCCATGTACGGCACCACGAACACGTTCGGGATGCGCTCGTTGGGCATCAGCTGGTCGTCGCGCAGCGCCAGGATCGCGTTGTGCACGTGGCGGTTGAGCGCGGCGCCGTCGATCGGGACCAGGCCGCGTCCGTCGCCGTCGGCCGGCTTCAACGGAACGGCGAACGACCAGCTGTGCCGGATCCAGCCGGCCCCGGTGAACGGGTCGGTCTCGTGCACCACCACGTTGCCGCGCTGCATCGCCGCGACCAGGGCGAGCCGCCGTTCCACCCGGGGGCTGCCGGTGCGGGGCGCGGACGCGGGGGCGCCGGGGGCCAGCTCGGTGGTGATCACGCCGTACACGTGCCGGCGGGAGAGGAAGAGGGTGAGGAACATGGCGCCGGCCAGGCCCAGCGGCACCAGCTGCCAGACGCCGAGCGCGCCGGCGGCGATCGCGGTGGTGAACCGGTCCGAGCCGGTCAGGCCGTCGGAGTACAGCGAGCCGCCCAGCGCCCCGGCCATGATGCCGCCGAACAGCTGCTGCATCAGCAGGTAGCCGCCGGCGCAGAGGATGACGACCACGGCGGTGGCGGCGACCAGTCCCCGCACCCCGCGGGGCAGTTCCCGGGCCGCCGAGGAACGCCACGCCACGATCAGGGCGCACAAGCCGAGCCAGGAGACCGTCCACACCGGCGTGGCGCACAGGCCGGCCACGAGCAGGGCGGTGACGATCGCGTACCGGATGATCAGCAGGCGCCGGGCGCGCAGGCAGTGCCGCACCACCGGGTCGAGGTCGAAGCCGTACGACGGGGGCACGGCCTTGCGCTCGCCCTCGACGACCTCGCGGATCACCGCGTTGCCGAAGTCGGCGTCCAGGTAGGGCGCTCCGCACAGCCGGCGGGTGGTGTCGCTGAAGGTCTCGGCCGGCCGGTACGCGGGGATGCTCAGCAACGGCGGTTCGGGGTCGGTCCGCGGTCGCGGCTGCACCATTGTGGACGCCTTTCGCCAGAGGGGACGGACCGAAACCTATCGACCGGGTGAGCGCGCCGACACCCCCTGGACGAGTGAGTGACGATGAACGATCGGCCGGTGTCGCGGTTCAGCTCCCGGGCAGCAGTCCGTCGAGCAGCGCCCGCACCGCCCGTACGTAGGCCTCGTTGTCCACGTCGCCGTCCCACGCCGTCTGCAGCACGAGGCCCTGATAGATCGCGATGAGCACCCGCGCCAGCGCGTCCGGGTCGGCGCCGGGCGGCAGGTGGTCGCGCAGGGCCGCGGCGGTCGCGGCGCGCGGGTCGTCGACGTTGCGGCGCGACAGCGCGAGGATCGCCGGATCGCGCAGCGCCTCGGCCCACACCTGCACACCCAGGCGCAGGAGCGCGGCGTTCTCCGGGCGGCCCACCGAGCGCAGATAGTCCAGGTACGCCGCGGCCCGGTCGTCGAGCGTGTCCCCGCTGAGCAACGCGGCGCGCTGGTCGTGCCATTCGGTGACGATGGCCGCGATCACGTCGTCCTTGCCGGTGAAGTAGCGGTAGACCAGCCCGGCGCTGATCCCGGACTCGCGCACGATGTCCTGCATCGAGGTGCGGTGGAAGCCGTCGCGGGCGAAGCAGCGGCCCGCCGCGTCGAGGATCTGGCGGCGGCGGGCGGCCCGGTGCGCGTCGCTGACCTTGGGCATCAGCGGACCTCGGCGACGGCGACGCGGTAGAAGGCGGCCGCGTTCTCGTGCCGTCCGAGCGGGGCCAGGTAGCGCTCGGCGGCGTCGCGGGTGGACACGTCCGAGAGCAACCGCAGACCCCGGGCTCCCAGGTACGCCGTGAGACCGGCCGGGTCGAGGCCGAAGGTCCACGGTTCGCCCTGGCGGACGACCGCGGCGTGCCACTCGCCGGCCTCCGGGAGTTCGCCGGTGAGCACGGCCCGGTCGAGGTAGGTGAACACGACCCGGCTGCCGGGGGCGAGCAGGGCCGCGAGGTCACGCAGGGTGGTGTCGACGGCGGCGGCCGTCAGGTAGTTGGTGACGCCCTCCCAGACGACGACCGTTCGTTTGCGCTCGTCGAAGCCGGCCGCGTGCAACGCCGTACCCACGTGGTCGTGAAGGAAGTCGACGGCGACGAAGCGGACGTGGCGGCGCCCGGCCGGGGAGACCGCGCGGTGCAGCAGGTCACGCTTGGCGGACTGGGTCGCGGGATGATCGGCCTCGAAGACCGGCACGCCGGCCAGCGCGGGCAGCCGGTAGGCGCGGCTGTCGTAGCCGGCGCCGAGGATCAGCGCCTGCTGCGCGGCCGCCGAGGTGACCAGGTCGTCGATCAGCCGGGTGCGGGCCACGGCCGAGGCACGCGGCCCGGACCAGCGGGTGTCGATGTACGCCTCGAGGCGGCGGCCGATCGGCCGGATCCGGGCGCAGCGGGCGAGCGCGCGATGGCCCGGGGTCAGGAAACGGATCGCGAGGGGGTCGTTGAAGATCCGGTCGCGGCGGCGGGCCGTCTCGAGGGCGCGGAACAGCGCCACCTGTTCGGCGGTGCGGCTGGCCCGGTTCTGCATGCCGCCGACGATAATGAACGAGCGTCCATTTTTCTAGCGGACCGCCGCCGTGACGACGGCCACCGCGGCGATCACCGCGGCGGCCGTCAGCAGGGTCGCGGTGGTGCCGGTGGCGGCGGCCAGCGCCGCCAGGGCGAGGCCGCCGGCGATCTCGCCGGACGTCTCGGCCTGGGAGAGGAACGAATGCAAAGTCGCCCGTACGGCGCCGGCCGCGCGGCGGTTGACCCAGATGGTGCTGACCGCGCGGGTCACCGGGTACGCCACGCCGGTGGTCAGCAGCACGCCCGCCGCGGCGAGCGCGGGATGCGGGGCGGTGGCCAGCATGGCCAGGCCGAGCGCCCCCAGCAAACTTCCGGCCACGTACGTTCGTCGCAGCGCCCCGGCGCCGACCGCCCGCAACGCCAGCACACCGACGACCGGGCCGAGCACCCCCAGGACCGTGTACCAGCCGAGCGTCAGTCCCAGGTCGACCAGGCGGCGCGGGTAGAGCCAGGTCACCACGGCGGCGCCGTTGAGCAGCAGCGTCGCGACGAGCATCAGCCGGATGTCACGGTCGCCGCGCGCGGACGCGAACTCGAACAGCCCGACGATCTCGCCGCACAGGACCTCGGCGACCAGCTGGCCCCGCCCGTCGCCGTCGGGCGACAGGCGGCGCATGAA
>NZ_CAKUCL010000293.1 GCF_934643405.1 uncultured Actinoplanes sp. | reverse complement strand
CGAGAGGCACCACCGTGATCCGTGAACGGGCATATCCCGTCGACCCCTGGCACATCCGGGAGACTCGCCTCGACCTGGACTTGCTGGCCCAGTCCGAGTCGGTGTTCGCGCTGGCCAACGGACACATCGGGATACGCGGAAACCTGGACGAGGGCGAGCCCCACGGCCTGCCGGGGACGTACCTGAACTCGTTCTACGAGCTCCGCCCGCTGCCCTACGCCGAGGCCGGCTACGGGTTCCCGGAGTCCGGCCAGACGATGATCAACGTGACCAATTCCAAGCTCATGCGGCTTTTGGTCGACGACGAGCCGTTCGACGTGCGGTACGGCGAGCTGCGGTCCCACGAGCGGGTGCTCGATCTGCGGGCCGGCACGCTCGAGCGCAACGTCGAGTGGGTGTCACCGTCCGGTCAGGCGATCCGGGTCCGGACCGTACGTATGGTGTCGTTCACCCAGCGTGCCGTCGTGGCCTTCCTGTACGAGGTCGAGCCGCTGGACGCGTCGGCCCGGCTGATCCTGCAGTCGGAACTGGTCGCCAACGAGCAACTGCCGCCGATGAGCAAGGACCCGCGCGTCGCCGCCGTGCTCGACCACCCGCTGCAGGCCGAGGAGATGCTCGAACAGCGCTCCGGCGGGCTGCTCGTGCACCGTACCAAGGCCAGCGACCTGCGGATGGCCGCGGCCATGGAACACCTCGTCGAGGCGCCCGGCAAGCACGCGATCACCACCGAGGGCCACCCGGACTGGCTGCGCACGACCGTCGCCTCCAAGCTCGAGCCGGGACAGAAACTGCGCGTGGTCAAGCTCGCCGCGTACGGCTGGTCCGGCAGCCGGTCGCTGCCGGCGATCCGCGACCAGGTCGGTGCCGCGCTCGCCAGCGCCCGCCTGGACGGCTGGGAGGGCCTGGTCGAGGCCCAGCGGGATTACCTGGACGCCTTCTGGGACCACTCCGACGTCCGTGTCGAGGGCGACCCCGAGGTGCAGCAGGCGGTCCGCTTCGGCCTGTTCCACACGCTGCAGGCCGGTGCCCGCGCCGAGCAGCGCCCGATCGGGTCGAAGGGCCTGTCCGGCCCCGGCTACGACGGCCACACGTTCTGGGACGCCGAGACCTTCGTGCTGCCCGCCCTGACCTACACCCAGCCCTCCGCGGCGGCCGACGTGCTGCGCTGGCGGCACTCGACGCTGGATCTGGCCCGGGAGCGCGCGCAGACACTGGGCCTGCAGGGCGCGGCCTTCCCATGGCGGACCATCCGCGGCCAGGAGTGCTCGGCGTACTGGCCGGCCGGCACGGCGGGCTTCCACATCGGGGCCGACATCGCCGACGCGGTGCGGCGCTACGTGCAGGCCACCGGCGACTACGACTTCGAGCGCGAGGTCGGCCTGGAGCTGCTGGTCGAGACCGCGCGGCTGTGGCGTTCGCTGGGCCACCACGACCGGCACGGGCGGTTCCACATCGACGGGGTCACCGGCCCCGACGAGTACACCGCCGTGGTGGACGACAACATCTACACCAACCTGATGGCGCAGCAGAACTTGTTCACCGCCGTCGAGGCCGCGAAGCGTCACCCCGACCTGGCCCGCAAGCTGGGCGTCGACGACGAGGAAATGGCTTCGTGGCGGGACGCGGCGGCCGCGGTCCATATCCCGTACGACCGGGAACTTCAGGTTCATCAGCAGTCCGAGGGCTTCACCCGGCTGCAGGAGTGGGACTTCGAGAACACGCCGCCCGAGGCGTACCCGCTCTTGCTGAACTACCCGTACTTCGACCTGTACCGCAAGCAGGTGGTCAAGCAGGCCGACCTGGTGATGGCCATGTACATCCGGGGCGACGCGTTCACGCCCGAGGAGAAGGCTCGCAACTTCGCCTACTACGACGCCCGTACGGTCCGGGACTCCTCGTTGTCGGCCTGCGTGCAGGCCGTCATGGCCGCCGAGACCGGGCACCTCGAGCTGGCGCACGACTACCTGGGCGAGGCCGCCCTGATGGACCTGCACGACCTGCACCAGAACGCGCGGGACGGCGTGCACGTGGCGTCGCTGGCCGGTTCCTGGATCGCGCTGGTCGCCGGGCTCGGCGGCATGCGCGACTTCAACGGTCAGCTGTCGTTCGCGCCGCGCCTGCCCAGCCGGATCAGCAACCTGGAGTTCTCGCTGCTCTGGCGTGGTCTGCGGCTGCGGGTCAACGTCACGCCGCAGGAGGTCACGTACTCGCTGCGCAACGGCGGCGGCTCGGCCCGCCTGGTGCTCGTGCACCACGGCAAGGAGGTCGAGGTGACCCAGGTGAAGCCGGTCAGCGTGCCGATCCCGCCGCCCGTGCCGGTCGGCCCGGCGCCGACGCAGCCGGCCGGGCGCGCACCGGTACGCCGCGCCACCTCGTAACGGCACGAAAAAAGGGGGCCGCCCGACCGGGGGCCCCCTTTTTTTCGTTCGCGGTCAGAGCAGCGACACGTGCACGTGGTCGGTGTGGTCGCTGACGCCGTGATAGGCCTTCCAGCCGCTGGCCGGGAACCAGATCTTCTTGGACCAGATCACGTAATAGATGCCGAGCCGGTCGGCGTTGCGCACCAGGAAAGCCATGAGGTCGTTGCCGTACTTCTTCATGTCCGCGTTGTGCGCGACCGCGAATCCGCTCTTCTGCAGCGACCAGTCGCAGGCGCGGCCCTTCGGGTGCTCGAACGGGCCCCCGTCGCGGTGACAGCCGACGAATCTGTTGAAGCCGGCCTTCTTCACCTCTTTGTACAGATGCAGCGTGCGGGCCGTGATGCAGCCATTCGTGGTCGGGTCGTCGACCGAGCAGCTCTCCGGTGAGAAGCCGCCCTCGGAATTGCGCGGCGCGGGCGCGGCCACCGCCGATTTGGCGTCGACGAAACCGCCGGTCAGGGCGTCGCCACCGACCAGCGCGAGAGCCTTGTCGGCGGCCTCCTTCTGCTTCTTCATCGCGACCAGGTTGGTCTGCTGCTGCCTGACCTCGGCGTCCAGCGCGGCCTTCTTCGCGTTGACCTCGTCGATCGCCTGGTTCAGCTGGCGCAGCGAGTGGTCGTGCAGGCTGTTGATCTCGTTGAGCGAGACCGCCTTGGAGAGGAAGTCGTCGTTGCTGTTGCTCCCGAGCAGGTAGCTGACCGTGCCGATATTGCCGGTCTGGTACTGCTTCGCGGCGATCGCGTTGACCTCGGGAACCAGCTTGTCCCGGCGGGCCTCGGCGGCCTTGATGTCGATGGCGAGCTGCTTCTGCGCGGCGGTCGACTTCGCGACCGCGGCCTTCGCCGTGACGAAGCGACGGTTCGACGACTCGAGCACGTCGTTGAGCAGAAGGTCGTCCTCGTCGCCGCTGGCCTGCTCGTCCGCGGTGTCCGATGTGCCGCTGCCGGTGCCGGGTTCGGCATGGGCCGGTGCGGTGGGCGCCGCCAGGAGCGCGGCAGCGACGAGCGGCGCCAGGGCCGAGGTGAGCCACCGGCGATGTCGTACGGTCATTCAGGTTCCTTCCGGGTCACCGCCGACCGGGTTAGCTGACGGGTTCGGGACGGAAGCGATCCCTACCGCTGCATGCGGATGCACCCCAACGAAACCTGGTTCCCCGGCTCGCCTGGCGGCGATTGGGCGGTGGCCTGCCCGGCACCCTGGGGGCGGCGCCTCCGCGGCAGACCGCAGGCGAGTTTACCCGAGAGCGCGGAATGCTTCAGGGCACCGAAAACAGAAATTGCGTGACGGTACGGCAACCATCCGTCATGGACTAACGGTGTGTCGCTATCGGATTGCTCACCGTACGACAACTGTCGATCAATCGATACCTTGGGTATGGTGGCGGCGATCCCCGCCCCGGGGGATCGCCGCCTAATCGCCCGCACGGGTGAGCCGGGGACCCAGGTTTTGTTGGGGTGAATCCGCATGCAGCGGTAGGGATTACTTCCGTCCCGAACCCGTCAGCTAACCCGGTCGGCGGCCGACGGAAGGAATTGCTGTGCGGCAGAAATCTGTCCGGCGGCGATTGGCGGCGTTGTGCGCGCTGGTCGTCGCGACCACCGGACTGGCCGTCGCCACCGCCACGTCCGCCCCGGCCGCGCCGGGTGGCTCCGGTGACGACGGCGAGGGCGGCTCGAAGAGCCTGATCCAGCAGCTGGACGCGGCATCCCGCGGGTTCGTCGAGGCGAGAGAGGCCCTGGCCCGGTCGCGCAAGCGCCAGGCCGAACTGACCGCGGCGATCGCCAGACTGGACAGCGAGCTCGGCCCGCGTCAGGCGACGGTCGACAAGATCGTCCGCCAGTCCTACACGGCCGGCCGGCTGGGCCCGATGAGCGCGCTGCTCTCGGCGAACTCGACCAGCGGCTTCCTGGACCGTGCCGAGACCCTCCAGACGGTCGCCGCCCAGGAGAACGAGGCGGTCTCCGACCTGCGGTCCAACCGCGAGGAGCAGGCGAAGGCGAAGCTCGCCGTCGACCAGGCGATCCGCGACCAGCAGAAACAGCTCAACCTGATGGCCAAGCGCAAGGCCCAGGCGGAGAACGCGCTGAAGGAGGCCAACGCGGGGCAGGACGATCCGCAGCCGACCGACGGCGGGAGCAGCAAGAAGGCAAGCGCGGCGCCACGGAACAAGGACGGTTCGCTGCCCGCCGAGGGCTGCACGGTCAACGACCCCACCACCGACGGCTGCATCACGCCTCGGCTGCTGCACGCGATGCAGCAGGCGCAGGGTGCCGGCTTCAATCACTTCGTGGCGTGTTTCCGCCATCAGTCGACCGGCGAGCACCCCAAGGGCCGGGCCTGTGACTTCGCCGCCGACAAGAACGGCTTCGGCGGGGTCGCGAGCGGGTCCAGCAAGGACTACGGCACCAGGCTCGCGAACTACTTCGTCGACAACGCGGACCGGCTGGGCGTGCTGTACACGATCTGGTTCAAGCGCATCTGGCTGCCCAGCAGCGGCTGGAAGGCGTACTCGAGGGGCAATGGTGACCCCTCGAGCGACCACACCAACCACGTGCACCTGTCGGTCAGGTAAAGCGCTGGGGGATACGGGGCCTACTTGTTGACGTAGGCCTCGTATTCCTTCATCACCTCGCCGGTCGGGCCGTCCGCGCGGATCACGCCGGACTCCAGCCAGATGGACCGCTCGCAGGTGTCCCGGATCGACTGCTCCGAGTGGCTGACCAGGAACACCGTGCCGGCCTCCGCGCGCAGGTCGCGCACCCGCTGCTCGCTGCGCTTGCGGAACTTCGCGTCACCGGTCGCCAGCGCCTCGTCGATCAGCAGCACGTCGTGCTTCTTCGCCGCGGCGATGGAGAAGCGCAACCGGGCCGACATGCCCGACGAGTACGTCCGCATCGGCAGCGAACTGAAGTCGCCGCGCTCGTTGATCCCGGAGAACTCGATGATGTCCGCGGTCTGCGCCTTCACCTCGGCGGGCGTCATGCCCATGGCGAGGCAGCCCAGTTGCACGTTGCGCTCGCCGGAGAGATCGTTCATCAGCGCGGCGTTGACGCCCAGCAGCGACGGCTGGCCGGACGCGTAGATCGCGCCGCCCCGCTCCACCGGCAGCAGCCCGGCGATCGCCCGCAACAGGGTCGACTTGCCCGACCCGTTGCTGCCGATCAGGCCGATGGCCTCACCCTTGTACGCCACGAAACTGACGCCCTTGACCGCGTGGACCTCGCGCACCGCGGCCTGCTTGGTGCCGGTCACCAGGCGCTTCAGGCTGGCCAGCGGCGTGTTGGCGCCGGCGGTCACCGAGCCGTGGATCCGGTAGACGATGTGCGCGTTGTCCGCGATGACGGTGGGAACACGATCGGTGTCAGCCACGGCCGTAGCCCTTCTCTCCACGCCAGAAGTACACGAATCCACCGAAGCCGACCACGAGCGTCCAGGCGACGGCCTCGGCCCACAACAGACCCTGCGACCCGGCCAGCCGGACGCCCTCCATCAGCGCGTGGCGGATCAGCTCGATGAAGACCAGCAGCGGGTTGGCCTCGACCAGGTGGAGCTTCCAGCCGTGCAGGTGGTCCGAGAAGTTGGTCACCGGGTAGAGCACCGCCGACCCGTACATCCAGATGCGCATCACGTACGGGATGAGCTGGCGCACGTCGTGGACCTTGCTCGCCAGGCGGGCCACCAGCATCGCGAGGCCGGAGTTGAACACGGCCTGGAGCAGCAGGATCGGGATGATCAGGAACCACTCGAGGGTGAGCGGCTCACCGGAGAACAGCACGATCGCCATCAGCACGACCATCGACACGATGATGTTGCGGACCTCGACCAGCGTGATCGAGATCGGCAGGCTGGCCCGCGGGAAGTGCAACGCCCGGATCAGGCCCAGGTTGCCGGACACGGCGCTCACGCCGGCCTGCACCACCGACTGGGTGAAGCCGAAGATGAAGACACCGATGCACAGGTAGGCGGGGAAGTTGTCCACGCCGCGCCGGGTGTCGATCAGCACGCCGAAGATCACGTAGTAGACGCCGGCGTTGATCAGCGGGGTCAGGACCTGCCACAACATGCCGAGCCGGGTGTTGCCCAGCGAGGCTGTCACCTTCGCGTTGGCGAAGGCCGCGATGAAGTGCCGGTACGACCAGAGCTGCCTGGTGTACTCCGGCAGGCTGGGCAAGCGCCCGGCCGCTGTCAGGCCATTTCGCCGGGCGAGGTCCTTGAGCGACAGCCCGGTTTCGGAATCGGCGACCGCCGTCTGAGCCATGGGGTGGTGCTCCGATCTCGTCGGCCCGTTAGGGGTTCCGGGCCCTGGTTCTTTCCGCGAGAACACTTAAGCAGGATGCCAAGCTGCCTTCGATGGTACGGCGTCGTATCGACGTGCCGGTGAGGCTATCCGACCGAACGGCGGAACGCAACCGTAACGTCCTGGCGTATAGTGACCGCGTGGCAACAGGGAAGCGGGCACCCGCCGGGGCGGCAGTGCTCCGGGGCGACATCACCGCGGCGATCCGCAACGCGGTGATGAACGAGCTGGCCGAGGTGGGTTACGGCCGGCTCTCCATCGAGGCCGTCGCGCGCCGGGCCGGCGTGGGCAAGACCGCAATCTACCGCCGCTGGGGCAACAAGCTCGAGATGGTCCTCGAGATCGTCTCGGACGTGGCCGGCCGCAGCGTCCCCCTGCCCGACACCGGCAGCTTCGCCGGCGACCTCGAGCTGATCATGATGATCGTCAGCCGCGCCCTGCAGCACCGCATCGCCTCCCAGATCATTCCGGACCTGATGGCCGAGGCTGCCCGCAACCCGCAGATCGCCGAGACCCTGCAGAAGGCGCTGCGCACGCATCAGCAGGCGGTCGGCGACAAACTGGTCGGCCAGGCGGTGGCGCGGGGCGAACTGCCCGAGGGCACCGACCCGGAGATCGCCGTCGACATGATCCTCGGCCCGCTCTACTGGCGGCTGGCCGTCTCCCGCACGCCGGTCGGCGACGATTACCTGTCGCGCCTGACGACGGCCGTGATGGCCGCGATGCGCGGCACGGCAACCCAGTAGCTCCCGGGAAAGCTCTCCTCGCCGTCGTCCCGCGGCCGAAGTTGGGGGCCACTGACCCTCCGACCCTGGAGCTCCCGCATGACATTCTCCCCGGTCGGCGATTGGCGAAGCCCGGACGGAACGGTCCATCTGCGCCTCAGGACCGACGGCACGTACGCGGCCCAGGTGGCCGGCCGCCGCCGCAAGGCCCAGGGCACGTACGCCGTGGACGGCGCCACGATGACGTTGAGCGACGTCTCCGGCCTGTGCACTCCGGTGGCCCTGCTGGGCGACGAGCTGGAGATGGCCGGATACCGCCTGTCCCGGCCTTGACGTATGCCACCTAGTCTCCAGTAAACTGTGCATGCGCCTGCGGCTATGGGCGTCGGGACCGCTTGGTGCCCCTCCGGGCGGTCCCGCGAACGAATGGCGGCCCATGAACGACATCACGTACATCCAGTTGGAAGGCCTGTCCGGCGACCAGTGGCCGACGTCGGTCACGCTGGGCCGCCGCTTGGCCGCGGTCCGGCGGGCGCGCGGCATGACCCAGCGCCAGGTGGCCGAACAGATGAAGATCTCCAAGGCCCGTGTCTCGCACATCGAGCAGGGCAGGGTGTCGAGCCAGGACGTGATCGCCCGGTACGCCAACGCTTTGGGCGGCCGGCTGCACCAGGCGATCTACTTCAGAGACGGCAAGGTGGCCGCCATCGTCTGACCGCCCCGCCATGCGCACCGACCCACCCGCCGCCAGCCTCCAGCCCAGTCCCCAGCCTCGTCGGCCCTCCCGGCCCTCGCCTCCAGCCTCCAGCCACCCGGGCCATGCC
>NZ_CAKUCL010000292.1 GCF_934643405.1 uncultured Actinoplanes sp. | reverse complement strand
AGCGATAATCGCCGGCGTGATCGAACCTCTCGACCTGGGCGTGTTCCCCACGCCGCTCGAGGACGCGCCGCGCCTGGCCGCCGCCCTCGGCCTCGACCAGCTGTGGATCAAGCGGGATGACCTGATCGGGCCGGGCGGGGGTGGGAACAAGGCGCGCAAGCTGCGGTACACCTGCGCCGAGGCCCTGGCCGCCGGGGCCACCACGCTGATCACCGTCGGCGCCCCGCAGTCGAACCACGCCCGGGCCACCGCCGCGATGGCCGCCCGGCTCGGCCTGGGCTGCGTGCTGGTCCTGCAAGGGCACGCTCCGGAACGGCTGACCGGCAACATGCTGCTGGACGACCTGGCCGGCGCGGAGATCGTCTGGGCCGGTGAGAAGCCGATCGGCGAGGTCGCCGGCGAGGAAGCCGCACGGCGTACGGGCTCGTTCCTGATCCCGTTCGGCGGCTCGTCGCGCACCTCCGTGCGGGCGTACGCCGAGTGCGCGCGGGAGCTGCGGCAGCAGGCGGAGTTCGATCGGGTGGTCGTGGCGGTGGGGTCCGGCGCGACGATGGCCGGCCTGGTCGACGGCCTCGGCGCGGAGCGGGTGCTCGGATTCGACACCGGGGCCTTTCCGGACGCCGACGCCGCGGTGCGGGCGTTGCTCGCCGGCGACCCGGGCGAGCTGGCCATCGACCGGGGGCAGATCGGCGCCGGCTACGCGACGGTCACCGAACCGGTCCGGGAGGCACTGAGCCTGGCCGCGCGGACCGAGGGGCTCTTCCTGGACCCGATATACACCGGCCGCGCGATGGCCGGCCTCGCCGCCGCGGGGCGTCGGAAGGCGGGCGGGGGGCGCGTCGTCTTTCTGCACACCGGCGGCCTGCCCGGCCTCTTCGCCTGACGGCCCGCCCACCGAAGCGATGTGGGTCACCATCACCAGATAGTTATTACGTCAACTAACATCTTCGGCATGGCTTCGTTCAACGACAAGATCATCGATGATTTCCGCGCCAACGCCGGCGTGCTCGGCGGTCATTGGGAGGGCAAGACCACCCTTCTGCTGCACACCCCGGGCCGCAAGTCCGGCAAGGAGTACGTGAACCCGCTGGTCGCGGCGCCCGACAACGGCTCGTACGTGATCTGCGCGAGCGCCGGCGGCGCCCCGGACACCCCGCAGTGGCTGGCCAACCTGGAGGCCGTCGACGGGCCGGTCACCATCGAGCTGGGCCCGGACACCCTTCAGGCCGACGCCCGGGTCGTGCGTCCCGGGCGCGACGCCGACTGGGAGCGCCTCTACGGCGTGTGGAAGGCGTACTGGCCGGACGCCGCCGAGTACGAGAAGAAGACCGACCGTAAGTTCCCGGTCGCCGTCATCACCGTGCGCTGACCGAGACGTCCGGCCGCCGGTGACGACGGCCGGACGTCTCGGTTAACCGGATGACACCCCCGCCGTCCGCCGCTACCGTGACCCGCATGGTCACCACGCACGCTCTCCTCGCCGGGGCCGGGACGCCCGCGCGGGGATCGACGCACTCGATCCGTCTGCGCGCCGGGCTCCCCGCCCTGGCTGCCTGACACCCCTTTCTCGTAAGCCAGGGCCCAGCTGGAGTTGTCGATCCGGACGGGCCTCGATGACGCCTGTCCGCAAGTCGCCGCCGAACCGGCGGCAGACAGGACAAAGGCCATGGCTTTCCCCGTACGGCGTGAGCATGCGCGCGCCCGACGAGTGCACGGACAGAATCTCCTCGCCGACCCGGCCGCCGTCGCGCAGGTCGTGGCGGCCGCCCGGCCCCGAGCCGGTGATCTCCTCTACGAGGTCGGCGCCGGCCGGGGACGGCTCACCGCGGAGTTGTTGCGACGCGGGCCGCACGTGGTCGCGTACGAAACCGACCCCGGCCTGGCCGCCTCGCTGCCGCGACATGACCGCCTCACCGTGCGCGTCGACGATTTTCTGGCGGCCTCGCCGCCGCGGCGTCCGTTCCAGGTCGCCGGCAACATCCCCTACGGGCTGACGTCCGCGGTGGTCGACTGGTGTCTGCGGGCGCCATCGTTACGCTCCGCGACCCTGCTGACCCAGCTGGAGTACGCCCGTAAGCGCACAGGTGACTACGGAAGGTGGACCCGCCTGACGGTGACAACGTGGCCGTGGTTCGCGTGGCGGTTCGCCGGGCGGGTGCCGCGGGCGGCGTTCCGGCCGGTGCCCCGGGTGGACGGCGGCATCCTGCGTCTGGAGCGCCGCCCGGTGCCGCTGATCGGAGACGACCGTCTGCCCGCGTGGCACGCCATGGTCGACTGCGGATTCCAGGGAAACGGCGGGTCATTGCGGGCTTCGCTGTCCCGGCCGTACGGGACGAGGGCCGTCGGTGCCGCGTTGCGGGCCGTCCGGCTGGAACCGCACACCACGGTCGGCGAGGTGTGGCCCGAGCAGTGGATATCGCTGTTCCGGCTGCTCGAGCGCAGATGATCGCGGCGGCGTCCAGTCCCCGAACGAGGAACTCCGGCGGCCGGGCGCCGGCCCTACGCTGACCCACTGGTCATTGCCGGTCATCGTGGGGAGTCCGCATGAGATCGTTCGTTCGTCTGCTGGCCGCCGTCCTGCTCGGCGCCGGCGGCCCGGTCGCGGCGGCCGCGGCACCCGCCGGCGCGTCCGTCGCGGCCGCCGGCGCCGCCGTGGAACTGCCCGGATACGTGCTCAGCTCGTCGGCCGCGACGCTGCCCGCCGAACTCGCGTCGCTGGCCACCGGCAAGCGCGTGCAGTACGTGTCGACCGACGTGCGGGGAGCGCTGGTGCCGGCCACCGGCCTGGTCCTCACGCCGAGGACCGCCAAGGCGCGCAAGGTGGTGGTGTGGGCGCACGGCACGACCGGGCTGGCCGACACGTGCGCGCCCTCGGCGAACCAGGCCGTCTTCTGGGCCGAGGCACGCCTCGCCGTGGCGGAACTGCTGCGCCGCGGGTGGACCGTCGCCGCGCCCGACTATCCCGGGCTCGGCACCGCGCTGCCCCACCCCTATCTGATCGGGCTGAGCGAGGCCCGGTCGATCATCGACAGTGTCAAGGCGGCCCGCAACCTGGACGCGAGCCTGCTGACGGCGTACGCCATCGATGGTCATTCCCAGGGTGGGCAGGGTGCCCTGTTCGCGAACCAGATCGCCCCCTCCTACGACGGTGAGCTGGTGCTCAAGGGCACCGCCGCGATCGCGCCCGCCTCCAACGTGGACGTGCTCGCGCCGGACATCCCGGGCACCCCCGGCCAGGGCTACCTGGTGATGGGCCTGTACGGGCTGAACGCGGTGGAGCCGTCCTTCCTGCCCGGCACCGTGCTGGCGGCGCCCGCCCGGGCCCGGACCCCGGTGCTGCAGAGCGGCTGCCTCACCGAGATCCTGGCCGCGTACGCGGGCCTGACCCGCACCGAGCTGCTCATCGGCGGCAACCTGCCCCCGGCGTGGGTGGACAAGCTGAAGCAGTACGACAACCCGGGCCAGAGCGCGCCGACCGCGCCGATCCTGGTGGTGCAGGGGCTCGACGACCAGGCCGTGCCGGCGCCGGTCACCGAGTTCTACCTGATCCCGCAGCTCGGCAGCTGGCCGGGAGCGCAGGTCGAGTACCGCCCGATCGCCGGCGCCGACCACGACCAGGCGGTCGTGCAGACCACCGGGTCCGTGGCCGACTGGATCGCGGCGCGCCTCTAAGCTCCGGCCTGCTCCAGGCGGGTCAGCTGCTCGGCGCTGAGCTTGACGTCCAGCGCCGGCAGCATGGCCTCGAACTGCTCGGGAGTGCGCGGGCCGGCCAGCGGGATCACCCGCGGCGCGTCCTGGTGGAGCAGCCAGGCCAGCACCACCTGGCTCGGGGTGATCCCGGCCTCGGCGGCCACCTCGCTGACCGCGGCGAGGCGCGCGTCGGTGTCCGGCCCGCGGTAGGAGTCCATCACGTGGTGCTGCTCGCGCTTGGCCGCCGAGTCGTAGATGCCCTTGAGGATCGGCGAGTACGCGACCAGTGTCTGGTCGTCGTGGGTCCGCAGGTAGTCGGCCTGCTCGGCGCTCACCACCGAGACGTTGTCGTCGCCGGCCTTGGGGCGCAGGTAGGAGTGCTGCTGCTGGATCGCCACCGGCAGCGGCCAGCCGTTGCGCAGGCACAGCTGGCGGATCCGTTCCAGCCGCCAGGTGCGCACGTTGGACCAGCCGAGGTGGCGCACCTTGCCGGCCGCCACGAACCCGGCCAGCGTCTCCAGGGTCTCCTCGAGCGGGGTGGCCCGGTCGTCGACGTGGATGTAGTACAGGTCGACGTGGTCGGTGCCGAGCCGGCGCAGGCTGCCGTCGAGCGCGTCGGTGAGGGTCTGCCGGCCGGCGCCGGCGAAGGTGCGGCGGGCCAGGTCCCAGTTCGCGGTGCCGTCGGCGGCCCACAGGTCCGGTGAGTAGTGCGGCAGCGCGCTGCCCTTGGTGGCCAGGAAGACCCGGTCCCGGTTGCCGCGGTCGCGCATCCACCGGCCCAGCAGCTCCTCGCTGTGGCCGCCGCGGCTGCCCGGGCGGGCCCACCACTCGTAGCAGTCGGCGGTGTCGACGAACGAGCCACCGATCTCCAGGTAGCGGTCCAGGATGTGCCGGGAGTCGGTCTCGCCGGTGGCGTTGCCCATCTGCATGGCACCGAGCGCCAGGTGGCTGACCTGAGTGCCGGTGCGTCCCAGTTCGATCGTCTGCATGGCCCCGACGCTATGACCTGGAGCGCGCTCCAGGTCAAGAAGGTGCTCGATAGACTGTCGCGTCATGACTGTGGTGCTCGCCGGCCTCTGCGTGGCCGTGCTGGTGCTCGGCGCCGTGGCGTTCGCGCGCGGCCGGCACGGCGGGGACGCGCGGCTGTTCGGCCGGCCGCTGCACCGCCCGCGCCTGTGGGCCGCCGGGGTCGCCTGCCTCGCGCTGTCCGGCCTGCTGCGCCTGGCGATGATGGACGGCAAGGTGCCCGCCGGCTGGGCCGCGCCGGCCGGCTGGGTCCAGGTCGCGCTCACCGGCTCGTTCGTGACGATTCTGGTGACACACGGGATCCTGCAGATCCGCGCGACCGGCTAGCCTGTCGGGATGCCGGAGTTCATCGGTCAGGACCTCAGCGGCGCCCGCTTCGAGGACGTCGATCTGGCCGGCGCCCGCTTCGCGAACGTGGCGCTGGCCGGCGTGGTGATCCGCGGCGCCTGGGTGGACATGACGATCGACGGCGCGATCGACGGCCTGGTGGTCAACGGGGTCGACGTGGTGCCGATGATCGAGGCCGAGCTGGATCGCCGCCACCCGGACCGGGTGCTGATGCGCCCGGAGACGGCGGACGGGTACCGGTCGGCGTTCGCGGTCCTGTCCCGGCTGTGGGAGGGCACTGTGGACCGGGCGCGCCGGCTGCCGCCGCCGCTGCTGCACGAGCGGGTGGACGGCGAGTGGTCGTTCATCGAGACGCTGCGTCATCTGGTCTTCGTCACCGACGCCTGGGGTCTGCGGGCCTACCTGGGCGAACGCTCCCCCTGGCACCCGCTGGGCCTGCCCCACGACGAGATGCCCGACGAGCCCGGCGTGCCGCGCGACCGCGACGCCCGGCCGTCGCTGGACGAGGTGCTGGCGGCGCGGGCCGACCGGATGGCCCGGATGCGCCAGATCTTCGCCGCCCTGACCGACGAGGACCTGGCCGCCACGACGGATCCGGTGCCGCCACCGGGCTATCCACCGCCGGAGAGCTTCCCCGTACGGCGTTGCCTGCGCGCGGTGATCAGCGAGGAGTGGGAGCACCGCTTGTACGCGGAACGCGACCTGGACGTGCTGACCGCCAGGGCGAGCTGACCGCCCGCCCCTCACTCCGGCAACGGCACCCGCACCCTCGCGACGGCACCCTCCCCGGGACGCCACCTCCCCGGGACGGCACCTCCCCGCGGCGGCACCCTCACGCCCGCGGCAGCGCCTCATGCCGGCGACGGCACCGTCATGCCGGCGACGCTCCCGGCCATGCCGGTGGCAGGCCGGCCTCCCCGGCAAGCTCGTCGAGTCGAGCGTGCCGTCGCTCAGCCCTGCGCGCCCGATCGGGGCCTCTCGCTCCCAGCCGGAACACCATCCGAGTCCTGCCCTTTCGCCGGGGCGTCGACGAGAGCTGGTTGCCATGGCTCCGGCGGCCCCGCGCACACAGCGACCGGGTCGCGGCTGCCCGGTTGTCCATGGCCTCAGACGCCGGGTGTGGAGTCCGACGTGGCCCCATTCGCCGAGACGCCCGCGTGGACTCCGCCGTCCGGGCGACGGCGCCGGCCGCGCGGCGGTTCCGTTCCCGGCCGGGGCGCCGGCGTATCGTCGTCGCGTGCGGATGGTTCCGGTTGATGACGGGGTGCGTCTGCGCACCTGGACCACCGGGACCGCCACCGAGCGTCCGGCCGTCGTGCTGCTGCACGGCGGGCCGGGGCTGTGGGACAACCTCGCGCCGGTGGCCGGGATGCTCGAGCCGCTGACGATCGTCCACCGGTTCGACCAGCGCGGGTGCGGCGGCTCCGGCCACGGCCCGGAGCTCACCATCGCCCGCTACGTCGCGGACGTCGAATGCCTCCGGCGCCACTGGGGGCATGAGAGCTGGGTGGTGGCCGGCCACTCGTTCGGGGCGACGCTGGCCCTCGCGTACGCCGTGGCGCACCCCGGCCGCACCCACGCCCTGGTGTATCTCGGCGGTACCGGGGTCGGCGACTGGCGCGGCGCCTGCCGCGACGAGCAGCAGCGGCGGATGACCCCGCGGCAGCGGGAGCGGCTGGCCCGGCTCGAAGAGCGGACCGACCGGTCGCCGGACGAGGAGGCCGAGTTCCGGGCCCTGTGCTGGTTCACCGACTTCGCCGACCCGGACGACGGCTGGCGGTGGGCGCTCGAGGACGCCCGCGTGGACCTGCCGATCAACTGGGCCGTCAACCGGGCCCTCATGGCCGACAGCCGGCGCTCGACCGACGCCGAGGTCCTGGCCGCGGCCCGGCGGCTGGACATGCCGTGCTGGTTCGTCCACGGTGACCGGGACCCCCGGCCCACCCGCACCGTCGCCGGCCTGGCCGCCGCGGTACCCGGCGGCCGGCTGCACGTCGTCGCCGGGGCCGGCCATCAGCCGTGGCGGGAACGCCCGGACGACCTCGCGACGCTGCTGCGCGGGCTGATCGGCGAGGACTAGTGTCGTGAGTCGTTAATGCGTGTGCAGTAGCGGGCGATGGATTCGAGGATCTGGTCGGCGGTCTTGGTCCAGACGTAGGGTTTGGGGTCGTCGTTGCAGGTCCCGATCCAGTCGCGGATGTCGTTGTTGAGTGCGCGGACGCTGCGATGGGTACCGCGTTGCAGCTTCTTCGTGGTGAGCTCACCGAACCACCGTTCGACCAGGTTCAGCCACGATGAGCTGGTCGGCGTGAAGTGCAGGACGAAGCGCGGGTGGGTGGCCGGCCAGCGTTTGATCGCCGAGGTTTTGTGGGTGGAGGCGTTGTCCAGCATGACGTGCACGTCGAGCTCGGTGGGAACGTCACGGTCGAGGGTTTGCAGGAACTGCTTGAACTCGATGGCCCGGTGCCGGGCGTGCAGGCCGCCGATGACTTTGCCGGTGGTCAGGTTCAGGGCGGCGTAAAGGCTGGAGGTGCCGGCCCGCACGTGATCGTGCGAGGCGCGCGCCGGGGTGCCCGGCAGCATCGGCAGCACCGGCGCGGTGCGGTCCAGTGCTTGGATCTGTGACGTCTCCTCGACGCACAACACCACCGCGCGTTGCGGCGGGTTCAGATACAGGCCGACGACGTCGCGGACCTTGTCGATGAACTACGGATCCTTCGACAGCTTCCCCGTGTCCTGCCGATGCGGCTGCAGCCCGAACGCCCGCCAGATCCGGGAGACGGCGGTCTGCGATAGCCCGGCCTCGGCCGCCAAAGATCGAGTCGACCAGTGGGTGGCGTCCTTCGGGGTGGTCTCCAGCGTCGTGGCGATCACCCGTTCCACGTCGGCGTCGGCGATCGTGCGGGGCCGGCCCGGCCGCGGCTCGTCCACCATGCCTTCGAGCCGGTTCACGGCGAACCTGTTGCGCCACTTCGTAACCATGTGACGCGAAATCCCGAGATCCTCGGCGATCTGACCGTTCGGCGCGCCCGGCGCATCCGCGCACGCCAGCACCACACGCGAACGCATCGCCAACGCCTGCGCCGACGACGGACGACGCGACCACGCCAGCAACTGTTCCCGCTCGTCGTCAGTGAGCACGATGGGCACCGCTACCGGATCAGGCATACCACCCAAGTACCCACTGCCGACTATTTAACGACTCAGGACACTAGGGCTTGACGGCCAGGCCGGCGAACTCGTCCACCTCCGTGCTCGCCAGGTCGAGCGTGCCGGGGCGCCAG
>NZ_CAKUCL010000291.1 GCF_934643405.1 uncultured Actinoplanes sp. | reverse complement strand
GCCCCACCCGGCCCCGCCCGCCCCCGGCCCCGGCTGCCCGCGCCCGGAATGCCCGCCGGCGCCCGAATCACGACACGCTTGCGGTTGCCAGCTTGACTCCGAAGCCGACGAACAACGCTCCAACCCCCGTGGCCGCTCCCGCCGTCAGGCGCCGCCGCCGCGTGAACTGGGCCGCCAGGAAGCGGCCGCCGAAGATCAGCGCGGTCAGATACATCGCGCTGAACAGCTGCACCACCGCGCCCAGCACCAGGAACGACAGGGCCGGATGCGCGTACCCGGGCTCGACGAACTGGATGAAGAACGACACGAAGAACAGGATCGCCTTCGGGTTCAGCAGGCTGATCACCGCCGCGCGGCGGAACGGATGGCGAACCGCCGGGCCGGCCGGTTCCTCCGGTGGCCCGGCTCTTCCCGGCGCGCGTCCGGCCTCGCCGCGCGCCCGCCACTTGCGCACGGCGCCGCGGATGATCCCCAGGCCGATCCAGAACAGATACGCCGCGCCCGCGTACTTGATCACGAGGAAGACCGGCGGATATGTCCGCAGCAACGACGCCACCCCGGCCGCCGACAGCGTCATCAGGACCGTGTCGCCGACGAAGACCCCGGCCGCCGCCCGGTAGCCGGTGCGGACGCCGAAGCGGGCGCCCGTGGTGAGCACGAAGATCGAGTTCGGACCGGGCAGCAGAACGATCGCGGCCGCGCCGATCACGTACGTCCAGAAGTCGGTGATCCCCACCATGCGTCTCTCCTAGGCCGCCGCCAGCCGTGCCCGCAGACGCCCCGCCGCGACCGGCCACTCCTCGACCGTCATGCCGAACACCACGGTGTCCCGCCAGGTGCCGTCCGGACGCAATCGGTGCCTGCGCAGCACCCCCTCCCGCACCGCACCGAGCCGCGCGATCGCCCTCTGCGACCGTTCGTTGCGGTTGTCGGTGTGCCAGAAGACGCGCTCGGCCCCGAGCTCGTCGAACGCGTGCGCCAGCAGCATCAGCTTGGCCTCGGTGTTGACGCCCGTGCGCCACCAGCGTTTGCCGATGATCGTGTGCCCGATCCCGAGCGCCCGACGGGCGGCGTCGATGTCGTGATAGCTCGTCACTCCGACGACCGTCCCCGATTCCGGCTCGACCTGCGCCCACGCCACCTGATGCCCCTCCCACTGGGCCGCCTGCAGGCGCGCGATGTAGGCGATTGCCTCGGCCGTCGTCCCCGGCCGCCGCGCCGGGATGTGCTGCCAGACCTCGTCGTCACCGATCGCCTCGAGCAGACCCTCGGCGTGCCGCGGCGCCAGCGGCTCGAGCCGGACGTGCCGGCCCTCCAGCGTCACCGGTCTCACCCACGCCGGCTCCCCGCCCGGAAGGTAACCGGGTGCGGGGGCCAGAACCCCGGCGTCCGCCTGCGGCGGGCCGAACCCACGCCGTACGGGAAGGACCCCGGCCCAATGCGGCAACGCGAGGTCTTCCGGATCGTCACCGACCCCGTGCGTGCGGGCGCGCACCGACACCTCGGTGAGCGGCACCGCGAGCACGCCGGTCTGCGCGAGTTCCTGTTTGCTGGGCGGCCGGCTGTCCGCCGAGCGGCCGATCCCCACCTTCTCCACGACGGCGGTCATGGCCGCCAGTTTCTCCGCCGGGTCGGTCACCAGCCGCGCGGAGCCGTGCGCGATCACCGAGCGGTAGTTGGCGCTGTGGTTGTTCTGCGAACGCGCGTACACCAAGGCATCGAGCAGCGTGACGCTCACGCAGACCCGGACCGGACCGCCGCGGGCCGTCAGGCCGAGGCGCCCGCCGGACGAGCCGTGCAGATAAAGGGTGTCGCCGACGCGGACGTGCAGCGTGGGCAGCACGCGCGGCTCGCCGTCGACGACGAAGGCGACGGAACAGTCATACGCCTCATCCAGAATGGCGTGCGCGGCCGCGCGGTCGTAGTGCATCCGCTGGCGATAGCGGGTGGCGGTGGTGCGGTCCGTCTGGGGATACATCGGCCCTCCCGGCTTGCCAATACCGCTGTACTAGTACACACTCTTTCTTGTGCCAGCACAGTATCAGGTTCACGGCGACAGCGCCGCCTCCATTTCGGCCAGCATCGAAGACGGCGTCCGCCGTGGTGACTGGGCGTGGGGGGCTCCGCTGCCCGCGGTCCGTGCCCTCGCCGACCAGCTGCACGTCAGTCCGGCCACCGTGGCGAAGGCCTATCAGGAGCTGAAACACCGCGGCGTCGTCGAGACGGTGGGGCGGCGAGGCACCCGGGTCCGGTCGCGTCCGCCCATCGCCGGCCCGCGGTCGGCGCTACGGCTGCCCGTGCCCGACGGCGTCCACGACCTCTCCTCCGGCGAGCCCGACGAGCGCCTTCTGCCCGAGCTCGGCCCGGCGTTGCGGTCGATCGCGGAGACGATCGGCCCGCCCCTGGGCTACGCGTCGGCCATCGCGATGCCCGAGTTGATCGAGGCGGCACGCTTCCGTCTCGCGGCCGACGGCGTGCCGGTGGAGGACGCCGGCATCACCGCCACGTCGGGCACGCTCGACGCCATCGAGCGCCTGCTCACCGCCCATCTGCGGCCGGGTGATCAGGTCGCCGTGGAGGACCCGGGCTGGTCCAATCTGTTCGATCTGCTGGCGGCGCTCGGTCTGCGTCCGGTGCCGTTCGAGGTCGGCCCCGACGGTCCCGATCCCGAGAGTCTGGCCGCGGCTCTGCGGTCCGGCGCCCGGGCCGTCGTGGTCACCGTGCGCGCACAGAATCCGACCGGCGCCGCGATCAGCGCCGATCGCGCGGACGAACTGCGGGACCTGCTCGCCGTACACCCGGGAGTGCTCCTGATCGAGGACGATCATGCGGCCGAGCTCGCCGAGATCCCGCCGCACTGCATCGGCCCGGTCACGTCGGCCTGGGCGTTCATCCGATCGGCCTCCAAACCCTTCGGCCCCGACCTGCGGATCGCCATCGTGGCCGGCGACGAGACGACGATCGCCCGGGTGGTCGGGCGGATGCGGATCGGTTCCGGCTGGGTCTCGACGCTTCTGCAGCGGGTTCTGCTCCAACTCTGGTATGACGACGAGGTCACTTCGCTGGTCAACGAGGCCGCGCAGGCATACGGCGTTCGACGCCGCGCCCTGACCCGCGCATTGCGGGGGCGGGGGGTCGACGCCGAGGGTGAGACCGGCATCAACGTCTGGGTCCACGTCAGCGACGAGACGCGCACGGTCGGCATGCTGCGCGACCTCGGGTACGCGGTGGCGCCCGGCTCGCTGTTCCGCATCGGCGCGCCGCCGGGCATCCGGATCACGGTCAGCACCCTGGACGAACCGGACATTCCCCTGCTCGCCGAGGCCGTCACCGCCGCCGCGCTCCCGTTCGACAGCGGCATCCCGTCGCGATGAAAACCTTCCCGCTTCCCGTACGGGCGTGGCTCGCGGCCCTGATCGCGATCCTGCGACACCCGGTCCGTTCCTCCGGACGAGTCCCGCCGTGCGTGCCGCCGCCAGGTTCGGGTAAAACGTCTGCATGCCAGGGACCGAAGCGCCGGTCGGCGCGCAGGAGTGGGTGCCGCCGGAATTCAGCAGTGTCGACGAGCTCAAGGCCGCCGCGGCCGGCTGCGAGGGTTGCGAGCTCTATCGGGACGCGACCCAGACCGTCTTCGGCCGGGGCGCTCCACACGCGAAGATCGTGTTCGTCGGCGAGCAGCCCGGCGACGTCGAGGACAAGCAGGGCCTGCCGTTCGTCGGCCCGGCCGGCCGGCTCCTGCGCGAGGCGGTCGACGACGCCGGCATCGACCCCGCCGACGTCTACATCACCAACGCCGTCAAGCATTTCCGGTTCGAGCTGCGGGGCAAGCGCCGCATCCACCAGAACCCGGGACCGGCTCACATCAGCGCGTGCCGGCCCTGGCTGGTCGCCGAGTTCTCGCTGCTGAAGCCCGAGCTCGTGGTCATCCTCGGCGCGACGGCGGGCAAGGCGCTGCTCGGCCCGTCGTTCCGGGTCACCCAGCAGCGCGGCAAGCTCATGCCGTGGCCCGCGTCGGCCCAGCACCCCGACGATTTCCCGGTTGCCGAGATCCAGGCGCTCGCCACGATCCACCCGTCGGCCGTGCTGCGTGCCGATGATCGGGAAACGGCGTACCGGGGACTCGTCGACGACCTGAAGATCGCCGCAGAGGCGGTGAGCTGATCGCCGGCCGGCGTTGATCCGGCCGGTGGCGGGCGGCTGATCGCTGAGTAGGCTCGCAGAGTGCGGTTGACGGATTTCTGGGAGCGGCTCGAGCAGGCGTTCGGCGCCTCCTATGCGCGCAGTCTCGCGGCCGACCATTCATTCGCGGAACTGGGCGACCGGACCATCAATCAAGCGATAGCTCAGGGTGTCGAAACGGCTACCATCTGGCGCGCCGTGGTTGACACGTACCCCGATCGGGTGCCTTCCCGGCTGCACTGACGCTGTTTTCGTACGTTTGTTCTGGCGTGTCACTCGATCGTCGTACACGTGTTCGGCTATTGTCCACAACGGCATGGTCATCCACAGCTGATGGCAGGGCGGCGGATTTTTGTCATACCCACCCCCTACCTTGGTGCGCGTGGTGAACAAGAGCTCATCGGCGAAGACGCCTGCAAAGTCGAATACAGGGGTGGCGGACATGGTGGCAGGACCTGACCGGGACAAGGCGCTCGATCTCGCGCTGGCGCAGATCGACAAGCAGTTCGGCAAGGGCTCGGTGATGCGGCTGGGGGAGCGGCCGGTCATTCAGACCGCCGTCATCCCGACCGGTTCCATCGCCCTGGATGTGGCGCTCGGCGTCGGGGGCCTGCCGCGCGGCCGCGTCGTCGAGGTCTACGGACCGGAGTCCAGCGGTAAGACCACGGTCGCGCTGCACGCGGTGGCGAACGCGCAGCGGGCCGGCGGCATCGCGGCGTTCGTCGACGCCGAGCACGCGCTCGACCCGGAGTACGCGAAGGCGCTCGGCGTCGACACCGACGCCCTGCTGGTGTCCCAGCCCGACACCGGTGAGCAGGCGCTGGAGATCGCGGACATGCTGGTCCGCTCCGGCGCGCTCGACATCCTCGTCATCGACTCGGTGGCCGCGCTCGTGCCGCGCGCCGAGATCGAGGGCGAGATGGGTGACAGCCACGTCGGTCTCCAGGCCCGGCTGATGAGCCAGGCCCTGCGGAAGATGACCGGCGTGCTGAACAACACCGGCACGACCGCCATCTTCATCAACCAGCTCCGCGAGAAGATCGGCGTCATGTTCGGCTCGCCCGAGACGACGACCGGTGGTCGCGCGCTGAAGTTCTACGCCTCGGTCCGGCTCGACGTGCGCCGCATCGAGAGCCTGAAGGACGGCACCGACGTGGTCGGCAACCGCACCCGCGTCAAGGTGGTGAAGAACAAGGTCGCCGCGCCGTTCAAGCAGGCCGAGTTCGACATCATGTACGGCAAGGGCATCTCGCGGGAGGGCTCGCTCATCGACGTCGGCGTCGAGCAGAGCATCATCCGCAAGTCCGGCGCCTGGTACACGTACGACGGCGACCAGCTGGGCCAGGGCAAGGAGAAGGCGCGGGAGTTCCTCAAGGAGAACCCCGACGTCGCGGCCGAGATCGAGAAGAAGATCCTCGAGAAGCTCGGCGTCGGCCAGACCACCGGCGACGCCGCCGGCGGCCCGGAGCTGCCGCCGGTCGACTTCTGATCGGGTAAGGCCGGATGGCCGGAAGACGCGGCGCGCGGTCCGGACGCGGATGGGATGCCATCCCGCCCCGAGCCACCAGTCGCGGAGCCGATGAGCATCCGTCCGGTGAGCCTGCCGATGACGACGCGGAACGCGGCAACGTTCCCGCTCGTCGCCGGCGAGGCTCGCCGGGCGGCTTTCCCAGCGACGAGGCACGACCGCCGCGGCCGGAGCAGACCGAGGCGGAACGAGCCCGCGAGATCTGCCTGCGGCAGTTGTCCGTGCGCCCGCGCACCCGCGCGGAGCTGGCCAAGGCGCTGGCCCGCAAGCAGATCTCCGAGGAGGTGATCGCCGAGGTCCTCGACCGCTACGACGAGGTCGGCATCATCGACGACGGCGCCTTCGCCCGCGCCTGGGTCTCGAGCCGTCACCACGGCCGAGGCCTGGCCCGCCGAGCCTTGGCCAACGAGCTGCGCCAGCGAGGCGTGGACTCCGACGTGGCCGCCGAGGCCTTGGACACGCTCGACGACGACGAGGAGGCGGCAACCGCGCGCGCGTTGGTCGACCGCAAGTTGCGTTCCACGACGGGCACGCCGGAGGCGGTCTTCCGCCGGCTGGTCGGCATGCTCGCCCGCAAGGGTTATCCCGCGGGCGTGGCCATCCAAGCGGTGAAGGACGCCCTGGCCGCGAGGGACGCCGAGGCCGCGGAGTTCGCCGACCGGATAGACGCCGACGCCTTGGCGGACGAGGCCTCCGACACATCGACCTGATCCGCCGAGACAGTGACGTTCGCCACTGGTTGGTACGCTGCTGCGGCGTGACCGAAAACGCGCCGGACAGGCGACGAGACCCCGGAGCCGCCGCCCCGCCCGAGCAGCAGCACGCCGACGGCCCGGTCACTCCGGCGCAACCCCATCTCCCGTACGCCGTGCCGCCCCGCCAACCGCAGACCTCCCCCCACCCACCCGCGGCCGCCGACGGCACCCGCCCCGCCCCGCACCCACCCGGCACCGCACCGACAGGCATCTACGAGTCGCAGGCGGGCTCGTGGTTGTCCATGCCGCCGCCCTACGACTCCCGCCCGCCGACCCGACCGTCCCTCGGCGACACCCAGCCGCAGCCCGACCTTCCGCCCCGGGGCGGCCACCCGCAGCCCAGCCCGCCATCTCCCGAGCCGCGCCCGCTGGGCGCCCCGGCAGCTTCCGGCGCGGAGATGCAGGGCGGTCGGCCGGCTTCCGGCCCGGATGTGCAGGGCGGCTCGTCGGTTTCCGGCCCGCGTTCGCTGGGCGGCTCGCCGGTTTCCGGCTCGGATATGCAGGGCGGCTCGTCGGCTTCCGGCCCGCGTTCGCTGGGCGGCTCGCCGGCTTCCGACCGGGATGTGCAGGGCGGTCCGGCGGTTTCCGGTCCGCGTTCGCCGGGCGGCTCGCCGGTTTCCGGCTCGGATATGCAGGGCGCTCCGCCGGCTTTTGACCCGCGCTCGCCGGCTCCCGGCCCGCATGCGCACGGCGGCCCGCCGGCTCTCGGCCCGTATGCGGAAGTCGGCCCGTCCGACCCTGACTCCTCTGCGCCGGTTGGCCCACCGGCTCCGGACCGGGGCGGAACACCGGGGAGCGGGACCCCCTCCTACGGGCCGTTTCACAACCAACCCGCCGACGCCGACCCGTACGGGCTGTCCGTTCCGGTCGGGCGCCGCATCCAGCCCTCGCCCCCGCGGACGCCCAACCGCCTCGTCCAAGGCCTCCTCGCCGGTCTCGCGGCAGGGCTACTGATCTTCGGCGCCGCCGGCTTCCTCGCCGGGCGCGCCACCGCACCGACCACCGCCACTGGTCCCACCACAGCCACCGGTCCGACGACAGCCACCGATCCGACGACAGCCACCGGGCCGACTGCGACTGCCGGCCCGGCCAAGGCCACCACCCCGGCCAAGGGCACCGCCGGTCAGAACGAGGGGCTGGGCATATTCGAGCGGAACCAGCTCGAAATCAACTCCGCCGACTTCCGCGGTACCGGCCTCACCACCCTCGTCCAGGGCTGGCTTCCTTACGTCGCGACCTGTACCCGCACAGGGCCGAAGGCGGGGGAGAAGACCCACGTCCGCTGCACGCTCGACGGCATGAGCGCGGTCTTCGTCGAGTACACGAGCATCGCCGAGCGGGACAAGGCCTACGCCAAGACGCTCAGCCAAGCCGGCGATGCCCGCGCGCTCACTCCGGGTGCTCAACCGGCTACGAAGCGGAAAGCGCCCTCCGGTCGGACCTCAGGTAACTACGTAGAGTATGCGTTCCGCCTCACGGAGAGTGGCACTACCCGGACCGTCAGCGGCATCTGGTGGGATGACGCACAGGCCCCGGTGGCCGGCTACCTGTTGGCCTACTGGCGGGACGGCGTCGGTGAAAGTTGGTCCCCCATGCGTGATCTCTGGTCCCGGTACGCCTGAATTGCCCGGCAGGATCGTGAGCTGCGCGTAAGCGGGTCTGTGCCCTAAGTCCCATCCGCTGCCGAATCATGGATCCTTGACCGAAGTGGCTTCCGCGACCTAGCCTCGCGTTACACAAGGTTTGTTCGACCATCGCATGCAACACGCACAACATAGATCGCATTACATTACGGCATCAGTTGCAAACAACGGGGAGCCCGCGTCGGCGGGCCCTGAGGCATACCCCGATGCCTCCTCCGACGACGAACCGCACGGATCGCAGGACCGCACGGATCGCAGGGACCGTATGGATCTCATGGACCGCACGGTCCGACGCGGATCGCACGGTCCGACGCGGA
>NZ_CAKUCL010000290.1 GCF_934643405.1 uncultured Actinoplanes sp. | reverse complement strand
GGACAGAGGAGCCGGCGAGGCGGAGGCCGGCGGCGCGGACGCGGGGCGCGGCGGGGCGGAGGCCGGCGCCGACGCGGAGACCGTCCGGTTCGCCCGGGTGGGCAGCGGCGGCCGGTTCGGCGTCGGCGTGACCTCGGGGTCCGGGATGTGCGTCGGCGGCCGCTGCGACGGGAACATCGGCAGCTGCGGGTGCGCCGGCATCGGCGGCGAAGCGGGCGCGGGTGACGGCACCGGCGGGGACGACGGCGCGATCTGCGGCAGCGTCGCGGTGGCCGCCCGGGACGGGTTCGCGTCCCAGCTCCCGCTCGGCATCGCGTCGAGCTCCGGCGACGGCCCGCGCATCGGCATCTCGCCTCGCCGGCTCGGCAGCACCACGACGGTGCTCGGGAGCGTCACCTGGGCGACCGTGCCGCCCTCCAGGTTGGCCCGCAGCTCGACCCGGATGCCGTAGCGGGCGGCGAGCCGGCCGACCACGGCCAGACCCATCAACCGGAACGCGGCCACGTCCACCCCGGGCGGCTCGGCGAGCCGGCGGTTCAGCTGGTCCATCTGCTCCTCGGACATGCCGAGGCCGCGGTCCTCCACCTGGATCACCACGTAGTCGCGGATGCGCCGGGCGTCGGCCACCACGACGGTGTTCGGCGGCGAGAAACGGGTCGCGTTGTCGAGGAGCTCGGCGACCAGCCGGACCACGTCGTTGACGGCGAGCGCCACGATCGCGATGTCGGTGTCGACCGTGCCGAACTCGATGCGGTTGTAGAGCTCGACCTCGGACTGCGAGGCGCGCAGCGCGTCGACCAGCAGCGCGTCCTCGCGCCGCGGCGGGCTGGAGTCGGCGCCGGCGAGCACCAGCAGGTTCTCGTCGTTGCGGCGCATCCGGGTGGCCAGGTGGTCCAGCTCGAAGAGGCGGGCCAGACGCTTCGGGTCCTCCTCGGTGCGCTCGATCGTGTCGAGCTCGCCGATCATCCGGTCCACCAGCGACTGACTGCGCCGTGCCAGGTTGAGGAACATGGTGGAGACGCTGGTGCGCAGCGCGGCCTGCTCGGCCGCGACCCGGACCGCCTCCCGGTGGACCACGTTGAAGGCCTGGGCCACCTGGCCGATCTCGTCGCGGTTGTCCAGCTTGATCGGGTCACGGACCTGATCGACGATCTGGTCCACGCCGCCGTCGCCGAGGTTGCGGGCGTCCCGGAGCCGGGCCACCGCGTCCGGGAGGTCCCGGTTGGCCACGGCCAGCGCGCCTTCGCGGAGCCGGCGCAGCGACATGTTCAGCGTGCGGGCCAGGATCACGGCGAGCGCGATCGCGACCACCAGGACCAGGAGGACCAGCGCCGATTCGATCGCGGCCTGCCGCATGACCGAGTCGCGGTCGTCGGCGGCGAGGCGGATGTTGCCGGCCTCGATCTGCTGCTCGGCCCAGCGCATCAGGTCCACGACCGCGCCGAACGACGCGCTGATGTCGGCCGGCCGGACGGCGTCGCCGCGGGCCAGCGAGATGGAGACCTGGTCGAGCAGGTTGATCGCGTCGCCGGTGACCACGCTGTCGACCAGCTGCCGCTGGGCCGGCGTGGCGAACGTGGAGAAGGTGAGCAGCGCCTCCTGCTGGCTGGTCTGGGCCGCGATGAAGGCGTTGCGCTGCTCGGTACTGGGGTCGTTGGCGACCCGGGCGGCGTACGAGATCGCCTCCTGCTCGGCGGCGCCGGCCTTGGCCTCGGCGAACGCTCCGGCCGCGCGCAGGCTGTCGCCGGACGGTCCGTCACCGGCGAACTGGCTGAGTGCCTCGCCGTAGCCGACCAAATCGGTGATCACCACGCTGTACCGGGAGACGACCTCGGCGACCGCGATGCCCTGCCGCTTGCTCACCTCGCCCCGCGTGACGTCCATCGTGTTCAGGTGGTCGTCGATGGCGGTCAGCCGGGCCCGCACCGCGGACGGCACCTCGGTGAGGTCGTGCCGGTGGGTGCGGTAGCTCAGGATGCCCGCGTCGGTCGCCTTCACGGTCCGGTCATAGGTCTCCGGCGTCACCCGCGAGTCGGCGAGGAACGCGGCCGCGGCCATCCGCTCGTTGTGCAGCAACTGGGTCAGTGCGCTGATGTCGGTGCCGAGACGGGTCAGGTCCTCGACCTGCCCGGCCTCGGACGCGCGCTGACCGATGTCGACCAGGCGCACGCCGGCCAGGGCGATCACCGCGGCGAGGGGGACGAGCAGGATCAGCGCCAGCTTGGCTCGGATCCGGGCGTCGCGCAGCCGGGGGAAGACACCACGGCGCGTCACCTGGGCCGAAGATCCGGTGCTCACGACTTCTCCTCCGTGGTCATCCGCGTGTCTCTTCGCCCGCTTGTTGCCTGCGGCCCGGGAATTTCATCAGAACGGACATCCTTTTGGGAAGCCTGGAAACTCCCGGTAACGAACTTGTTGTCCGACTGCCAATTCCCTTTTCCATTCCACTCACGACATTGGGAGGGCTTTGACGTGCACGAATGGGTAAATCGCCACTCCAGGTGACGGTCCGATCACCGCACATCGACAGGATTCCAACCATTATGTGGGATGGCCATCCCGCGCCATCGATGAGGTCCCCGCTTGACCAGGGGCCTTCACGTTGGCAAGGTTTGGCGCGATCCAACGGACACGTTGTCCGTGTCGGCGTGGCATCGCACACCCATCGTGGCAGCCGGTGACCCCGCCTTTCCGCTCCCGAGGAGGCTCCGCAGTGCGGCTCCCCCGCCCGGCCACGGCATCCGTCGTGGCCTCGTTGCTGCTCGTCGCCGGGTTGGCCGGCTGCACCTCGGACGACGAGGATCCGGCGAACCGTTCGACCATCGTGATCGGCGCGGACCTGAACAACGGGTCCTTCGTGGACACCTCGTACGCCCGTGCCCTGCAATTGCGCGTCGACCAGGTGAACGCGTCCGGTCAGCTCGGCGACCGCAAGCTGGAATTGCGCACCCAGGACAACCGTTCCGATCCGACCACCTCGTTGCGCAACATCACCTCGTTTGCCGACGACCCGGCGGTCGCCGCGGTGGTGACCGGTTCCTGCGACCAGTGCGTCGTGGACGCGGCCAAAACCATCAACGACAAGCGGATCCCCACCATCGCGCTGGCGCCCTCGGACAACGTCACCAACCCGATCGCCGACCGCCGATACGTCTTCAAGCTGGGCCCGAACTCGACCGACAGCGCCGCCACCCTGGTCGCCGAGCTGGTCCGGCGGCGCGCGTCGAACGTCGGCGTGCTCGCCGCGGACGACCTCTACGGCCGGGGCAGCACCCGGGCACTCAAGCTCGCGCTGGACAAGGCCGGAATCAAGATCAAGGTCTCCCGTACGGTCAAGCCGACCGCGGACGACATCACCGAGACGATGGCCGCCATGGTGGACGCGAAGCCGGCCGCGATGGTCGTGCTGACCGCGCCGGATCAGGCGACCCTGGCCGCCACGAGCGCGCACGCCGCCGGCTACCGGGGCCGCATGTTCTTCGACGCGGCCGCCGCGAGCGACCTGTTCGTGCCGCCCGCCGCGGTGACCGCGACGAACAACGCGACGATGGTCTTCACCCAGATCCTGGCGATCGACGACGTCATCGCCACGACGCCCGCGAAGGCGTCCCGCAAGCAGTGGTTCCGTGACTACACGTCCCGCTTCGGCAGCTACTCGGGTGTCGCCTCGTTCGCCGCGGACGCCACCGACCTGATCGCCGACGCGGTGGCCCGGGTCGGTGGCGATCGCGACCAGATCCGGGACATCCTGGAGACCTCCCAGGTGGACGGCCTGTCCGGCCCGATCCGGCTCACCCCGGACAACCACTCCGGCCTGATGCCGCAGGCGCTCACCCTGCTGGTGGCCCGGGCCGGACGCTGGCGGCTCGCGTCGTGATCAAGCTGAGCGGGGTCTCCCGCACCTTCACCGGGCGCTCCGGCACCGTCGAGGCCCTGCGCGACGTGAGCCTCGACGTCGCCGACGGCGAGTTCGTGGCCGTGGTGGGCCGGTCGGGCTGCGGCAAGTCGACGTTGCTGCGGCTGATCGCCGGGCTGCTGCCGGCCACTTCCGGAGCGGTCGAGATCGAGGGCGAGGCGGTGGTCAAGCCGCGCCGCGACGTCTCGATGATGTTCCAGCGACCGGCCCTGCTGCCCTGGCGGACGGTGCTGGACAACGTGCTGCTGCCGGTGCAGATCTTCGGCTGGCGTCGCGCGGAGTACCGCGAGCGCGCCCAGCAGCTGCTGGAGCTGACCGGTCTGACCGGCTTCGAGAAGCGTCTGCCGCACGAGCTCTCCGGCGGCATGCAGCAGCGGGTCGCCCTGTGCCGGGCCCTGATCGGCAAGCCACGCGTGATGCTGATGGACGAGCCGTTCTCCGCGCTCGATCCGCTGATCCGCGAGGAGCTGTCGGTCGAGCTGCAGCGCATCCACATGGAGCAGGAGGCGACCACCGTGTTCGTCACCCACTCCATCGACGAGGCGGTGCTGCTGGCCGATCGCGTCGTGGTGCTCAGCCCGCGGCCGGGCCGGGTCCGGGAGATCATCGAGGTACGGATCCCTCGTCCGCGGACGCTCGGCCGCACGGCGCACCTGGACGAGGTCGCCCGGTGCAGCGCGGAATTGCATGATCTACTGATGGCCTGACGCCGTCACTCTCCGTACATAGAAACCGCGAAGAACATCGATCGGAAGCTGCGCCGCGTTTTGGGCTCCCTTAAGAATCGGGCCCCGGAGTTGAGCGCTTCCAGGAGGATTCCGTAACTTGGCTGGCATGGCTTTTCGGACCTGGGCCAAACTTTCGGGGATCACGGTCGGTGCCGCGGCACTGGCCGGCGCGGGCCAGCTGGGGCTGGCCTACGGCCTCGGCATCCTGCGCCTGACACGTGTCGTGGAGGTCACTGCGCGTGATCACTGGACCGCTCAGCTGGCCTGGGTCGCCTGGATCGCGATGACCTCGGCGGCGGTCGGCGGGATGGCCGGGCGGCTCCACCTCCCCCGGCGTTCCGGCGCCGGCACGCGGATCGTCAGCGCGGTCCTGGCGGGCATCGGCGCGGCCGTCGTGGTGCCACTGACCATGCAACCGGCCCGCACGGCGCAGGTCGCCGGGGTCCGCCCGGTGCTGGTGATCGGGATCGGCGCCGCTCTCGGCGCGATCGCCGGGGTCGTCGCCGCCTACGCCGCTTTCAGCCGGTCGGTGGCACGCTGGAGTCTCACCACGATCGGCGTGGCCGTCTGGGTGATCGCGGTTGCCTCGGTGGCACCGTCGTTCGCCCCCGGCAAGCCGCTGCCGTCGACCCGGCTGGGCGTCTTCGACGCGGAGTTCCTGAGCACGTCGATCACCGAGCGGACCGCGTTGTTCACGATGCCGGCGCTCGCGCTGATCTGCGGTCTGATCATCGGGTGGACCGCGCGCCGCCGCGATCTGTCCACCTTGGCCATCGCCCTGTCCGGCCTGCCGGGCCCGGCCCTGCTGACCCTGGCGTACCTGGTGGCCGGCCCCGGCGCCGGCGCGGACCGGTACCAGGCGGTGCCGTACTGGGCGGCGATGACCGCCGCCGGCGCCGGCGTCCTCGGCTCGGTGCTCGCCGCGGTGCTGCGCCGCACCCCCGGTTCCACCGCTCCGCCCGGGATGCCGCAGCCCGGCGACGCGCCGGCGCCGGACCGGGCGCCGCTGCCCAAGCGGGACGTCCAGAGCGACTCGGCGATCGCCCAGGCCGCCGTCAAGGCCGCCCAGGCCGCCCAGCGGCCGCCCGAGCAGCTGCGCCCGTCAGACACCGGAGTCATGACGATGCCGCCGTTCGACGGCTTCACCCCGGCTCGCGGCCGGCCGGAGCCGCAGCCGGTCAGCCCGCCGCTGCCCCACCCACAGCCGATCGCTCCCCCACCCTCCGCGCCGCCGCCGGTCCACGGCCGCCGCGGCCGGCCGGACGGTGAATTCGTCGACTGGGTGAGCGATCTGCGGCAGTAGGCGAAAGATAGGCGAACTCCGATGGTCTTCGCTCGGGAAGCGGTGCGTCGGGGCGCTTCCTCGCCGGCCTGGCCCTCGGGCTGGTACGCCTGGCCGTACCGGCAGACCGGTCCACGAAGGAGACCTGGTTCACCCCCGACCACGACGTGACCTTCTACAAGCCTTGAGGCGGCGCGGAAAGCGGCACGTAGACCTGTGAACCGCCGGCCACGAACTCCGAGGACTTCGCCGCCATCCCGGCCGCCCGGAGTTCGTGGCTGATCCGCATCGAGCAGAACTTCGGCCCGCACATCGAACAGAAATGCGCGGTCTTCGCGGGCGCCGCGGGCAGCGTCTCGTCGTGGTAAGCGCGGGCCGTCGACGGGTCCAGGGCCAGCTCGAACTGGTCCTCCCAGCGGAACTCGAACCGGGCCCGGGACAGCGCGTCATCCCACGCCTGCGCGCCCGGATGTCCCTTGGCCAGGTCGGCCGCGTGCGCCGCGATCTTGTAGGCGATCATGCCGGCCTTGACGTCGTCCTTGCCGGGCAGACCGAGGTGCTCCTTCGGCGTCACGTAGCAGAGCATCGCCGTACCGAACATGCCGATCATCGCAGCGCCGATGGCCGAGGTGATGTGGTCGTAGGCCGGCGCGATGTCGGTGGTCAGCGGACCGAGTGTGTAGAACGGCGCGCCGCCGCACAGCGAGACCTGAAGATCCACATTCTCCTTGATCTTGTGCATCGGCACGTGACCCGGCCCCTCGACCATCACCTGCACATCGTGCCGCCAGGCCACATGGGTCAGCTCCCCGAGCGTGCGCAACTCCGCGAACTGAGCCTCGTCGTTGGCGTCCGCGATCGACCCGGGCCGCAGGCCGTCGCCCAGCGAGAAGGTGATGTCGTGCTCGGCGAAGATCCGGCAGAGCTCCTCGAAATTGGTGTAGAGGAAGTTCTCCCGGTGGTGGGCCAGACACCAGGCCGCCATGATCGAACCACCCCGCGACACGATCCCGGTCACGCGGTCGGCGGCCAGCGGCACGTACGGCAGCAGCACTCCGGCGTGGACGGTCATGTAGTCCACGCCTTGCGCGGCCTGCTCGAGGACCGTCTCGCGGAACACCTCCCACGACAGCCGGGACGGGTCGCCCTTGACCTTCTCCAGCGCCTGATAGAGCGGCACCGTCCCGATCGGCACCGGCGAGTTCCGGATGATCGCCTCCCGGGTCTCGTGGATGCGCGGCCCGGTCGAGAGGTCCATCACGGTGTCCGCCCCCCACCGCGTGGCCCAGGTCAGCTTCTCCACCTCCTCGGCCACCGACGAGGTCACCGCGGACGTGCCGATGTTGGCGTTCACCTTCACCAGGAAACGCGAGCCGATCACCATCGGCTCCGATTCCGGGTGGTTGTGGTTGGCCGGTAGCACGGCCCGTCCCGCCGCGATCTCCTCGCGGATCACCGACGGGTCCACGCCCTCGCGGATCGCGGCGAACTTCATCTCCGGCGTCACGATGCCGGCTCGCGCCGACGCCAGCTGGGTCTTGCCGGTCACCCAGGGCTTTCGCAGCGGGGGCAGGCCGACCGACGGATCACTGCCCGGCCCCGACGTGTCGTACAGCCGCACCGGGTCGTTGCCGTCGCTCAGCTCGACCGACAGGAACGGGACCTGGATGTCCGGACGCGGCCCCTCGACGTACACCTTGCGCCTCATGCTTTTCCTCCCCAATCGGTACAAAACCGGCGTGCTCAGGCGCGCGGAATCCCGTACGCCATCGCGCCGGGAGATCAGACGTGGTGGTTCAGCGGACCGGGCCCGGCGCCCAGCTTCCACTCGCGCGCGCCGATGAGCGCCGCGGTGACGTATCGCTTGGCCCGCCGCACGGCCTCCGGCACCGGGTCACCGGCCGCCAGCCGCACCGCGATCGCCGACGAGAACGTGCAACCCGATCCGTGGTTGTTCCTGGTCGTCACCGGCTCGCCCGGCAGCACCTCGGTCCTCCCGTCGTGACGCAGCACGTCGATCGCCAGCTCGCTGCCGGTCACCACGACCGACGTCGACGGCGAGGCGAGCTGCTCCGCCGCCGCGCGCATTTCCTCGGCCGTCTCGATCACCCTGCCGAGCAGGGCGCCGGCTTCGTGCCGGTTCGGCGTCACCACAGCTGCGTACGCGACCAGCGGCGCGACAGCCGCACCAGGCGAGAGCCGGGCCCCTGAGGTGGCGACCATGACCGGATCGACCACCAGGTTCGGCAGGCGGCGCGCCCGTGCGGCTATCACCGCGGCCACTTCCGGGTCGCCGATCATGCCCACCTTCACGGCCGCCGGCTCGAAGTCGTCCAGCACCGCGTCGAGCTGAGCAGCCACGATCGCCGCCGGCACCGGGTGGATCGCGGTCACGCCGAGGGTGTTCTGCGCGGTGATCGCCGTGATCACCGAGGCGCCATACCCCCCGAGCGCCGCGAACGTCTTCAGATCGGCCTGAATCCCGGCGCCCCCACCGGAATCCGACCCGGCAATGGTGAGCACCACCGGCGGCGTCATCCCACACC
>NZ_CAKUCL010000289.1 GCF_934643405.1 uncultured Actinoplanes sp. | reverse complement strand
GCAGCGAGCCGAGCGGCCCCCGGCGGCAGCTCGGCCCCGGCGCGCCGAGCCCGCGCCCACCCCGGTTCCGCCGCAACCAGCCGAGCGGCCTCCCGCCTCGGCCCGGCCGCGGCGCGCCGAGCGGTCCCCCGCTCCGGTCCCGGGAGGAGCCGAACCCGCCCCGCCGGAAGGAGCCGACCGGAGCCTGGCGACCACCGACCACGACGTGATCCGCCAGTGGGCGAAGAGCCGCCGCGCGGTTCCCGCCCACGTCGCCGGCACCCAGCACGACGGCGAGCTCGGGGAGCTGCGCTTCGACCTCGCCGGCAACCCGGACGAGCGGCTGGTCGAGGTCAGCTGGGCGGAATGGTTCGAGGCGTTCGACAAGCGCCGGCTGACCTTCGTCTACCAGCAGTGGCGTTCGGGCGGCGAGCGCAGCAACATCTTCGAACTGCGGACGCCCGACGAGTGAGCCCCCGGCGTCCGGGCACCCGGCCGGGAGCCCGGACGCCGACCTCGATCCCCCCTGTGGGCTACCGGTTACGGCGTGGGAGTGTCCACCGGCCGCAGCAGGGCCCAGCCCTCGTCCCGCGCCCGGGCCGCGGCCAGCAGGCCACCCACGGCGGCGGCGTTCGTGATCTCGCCGCGGAGCACCATGCTGACGGCCTCGTCCAGGTCGAACCAGGCGATCTCCAGGTCGGCTTCCTCGTCCGTACGGGAGAACCGCTCGTGATCCGGCACCGGCGACAGCGAGCGGGCCAGGAAGATCCGGATCGACTCGGTGGTGAAGCCCGGCGACGTGTGCAGGTCCACCAGCAGGTCCCAGCGGCCGGCCCGCAGGTCGGCCTCCTCCCCCAGCTCGCGCGCCGCGCCGGTGACCAGGTCTTCGCCGGATTTGTCCCGCAACCCGGCCGGCAGCTCCCACAGGCGCGTGCCGACCGCGTGCCGGTACTGCCGGATCAGCACCACCCGGTCGACGTCGTCCAGCGCGACGACGCCGACCGCACCCTTCGCGACCACCACGTCGCGGCCCGCGGTGTTCCCGCCGGACATGGTGACCTCGTCGGTGTAGACCGTGAAGATCGGCCCGGCGTACCGCTCCGAGCGGGAGACGGTCTCGTGCGAGAAGGCCGTCATGCCGTCTCGACCGGGAGCTCGTCCGCCGCCGCGTACTCGATCGCGGCCTTCACCAGGCCGTCGAACAGCGGGTGCGCCCGGGTCGGGCGGCTCTTGAGCTCCGGGTGCGCCTGGGTGGCCACGAAGTACGGGTGCTCGTCGCGGTCCAGCTCGATGAACTCGACCAACCGGCCGTCCGGGGACGTGCCCGAGAAGATCAGGCCGGCCTGCGACAGCTTGTCCCGGTAGTCGTTGTTCACCTCGTAGCGGTGCCGGTGCCGCTCGGAAATCTCGGTGCTGCCGTACACCTCGGCGATCACCGAACCCTCCTTGAGGACCGCCGGGTACGAGCCCAGGCGCATGGTGCCGCCCAGGTCGCCCTTGCCGGCCACGATGTCCTCCTGGTCGGCCATGGTGGAGATCACCGGGTACGGCGCGCGCTCGTCGAACTCCAGCGAGTTGGCGCCGGCCAGACCCGCGAGGTTGCGGGCCGCGTCGATCGTCATGCATTGCAGGCCCAGGCAGATGCCCAGGATCGGGATCAGGTTCTCCCGCGCGTACCGGGAAGTGTTGATCTTTCCTTCGATGCCGCGGACGCCGAAGCCGCCGGGGATCACGATGCCGTCGACGCCCTTGAGCGCCGCCGCCGCACCCGCCGGGGTCTCGCAGTCGTCGCTGGGCACCCAGCGCAGCTGGATCTTCACGTTGTTCGCGAAACCGGCGGCGCGGATCGCCTCGGACACCGACAGGTACGCGTCCGGCAGGTCCACGTACTTGCCGACCAGCGCGATCGTGATGGTCCGCTTCGGGTGGTGCACCCGGTGCAGCAGATCGTCCCAGGTGGACCAGTTCACGTCACGGAACGAAAGACCCAGGCGACGGACGACGTACGCGTCAAGACCCTCGCGATGCAGCACCTTGGGGATGTCGTAGATGCTCGGCGCGTCCGGCGCCGCGACCACGGCCTCGCGGTCGACGTCGCAGTACAGCGCCAGCTTGTGCTTGAGCTTCTCCGGGATCTCCCGGTCGCTGCGGCAGACCAGCGCGTCCGGCTGGATACCGATGTTGCGCAGCGCCGCCACCGAGTGCTGGGTCGGCTTGGTCTTCAGCTCGCCCGACGGCGCCAGGTACGGCACCAGGGAGACGTGCAGGTAGAAGACCCGGTCGCGGCCGACCTCGTGCCGGACCTGGCGGATCGCCTCGAGGAACGGCAGCGACTCCATGTCGCCGACCGTGCCGCCGACCTCGGTGATCACGACGTCGGGCACCCGGCCGGACTCGTCCGGGTCGGCCATCGCGAAGATCCGGCTCTTGATCTCGTTGGTGATGTGCGGGATCACCTGCACGGTGTCGCCGAGATACTCACCGCGGCGCTCGCGGGCGATGACCGCCGAGTAGACCTGCCCGGTGGTGACGTTCGCCTTGCCGGACAGCGACCGGTCGAGGAAGCGCTCGTAATGCCCGACGTCGAGGTCGGTCTCGGCGCCGTCCTCGGTGACGAACACCTCTCCGTGCTGGAAGGGGTTCATCGTGCCGGGGTCGACGTTGAGGTACGGATCGAGCTTCTGCATGACGACCCGCAGTCCGCGCGCGGTCAGAAGATTGCCGAGGCTGGAGGCGGTGAGGCCCTTGCCCAGCGAGGAGGCGACGCCTCCGGTGACGAAGATGTGCCGCGTGTCGCGCACTGTTGAGGCCAAGGCCGTGCTCCCGTGGTCGTCTGAGTCGGACGTGCAGACCTGGGCTGTTTCAGCTTGAGCTGTGCCGGCTTGAGCTTGAGCTGTGCCGGCTTGAGCAGTGCCAGCTTGAGCTGGGCCCTATCCACGGGAGTCCACCGTAACACTTGCCCGCCGCAAGGTCCGTGTCGGCTGGTAGCGGCGCGTGTCACGCCACCGGGGAGCGGGACTGCCGCAGCAGCGGACCACCCGGGCCGTCGGTCTCCCCGTCCGGCCGGGTGCGGTCCGCGGCGTGCAGCAACACCCGCAGAGCGGTCAGCACCGCGGTCGGTACGGCAGCCGCCGCGGCCGCCCCGGCGACGGTCAGCGCGGTCCCGCCGAGCACCCCCGCGATCAGCGTCGCCACCGTGATCCCGGCGCCCGCCGCACGCAGCGCCGGATGCAGCCCGAAGACCCGGTTCAGCCCGCCCCACGGCGAGAACTGGCAGAAGGCCAGCATCAGCACGCCGATGACGGCCAGCGCGGTCAGCGGGCTGGACAACAGCGCCTGCCCGTTGGCCGCGGCGGCCCGCTGCATGGCCGGTCCGCCGGTGCCGTTGGCCAGCTCGGTGAGGAACCGGCCCAGGCTGCCCTGCTCGAGGGCGGGACGGCGCAGGTCGAGCACGGCGAAGCCGATGGTCACCGCGAGGCCGGCCAGCGCGGCCCAGGCGAAGCGCGGGAAGGTGAGCCACCCGCCGGCGCTGATCGCCGCGGCCACGCACACCCCGGCGGTGACCGCGATCGCACCCACCGGGTCGGCGCCGAGGTAGGGGCTGCCGACCATGACGACGCCGACGCCGCCGAGCAGCACGACGATCACCGGCCGCCATTGCCGCTGCGTCCACTGGCCGAGGCAGCCGGCCACGATGAGCAGGCCGGCCACGAAGACGCCCAGCCCCACCCCGCCGACCCCGGCGTAGCGGGCGCCCTGGATCGCCGAGTATCCGGCCACGCCGTTGAGCTGGAGCTGCGCGCCGGTGAGCAGGTCGAGCCCGACCACCAGGGCGCCGATCCCGGCGGCCGTGCCCATCGGCCACAGCGTGCGGTGGTACCGGGGGGACAGCCGGATCGCTGCGGTGCCGGCCACGATCAGCGCGAACGTGATCAGCCCGAAGACCCAGGCCGGGTGGCCGGCCCGCCACCAGGGTGCGGCGTCGGCCAGCAACGCGGCCGGGATGGCCAGCGCCGCCGCGGTCAGGGCCAGCTCGAACACCTCGACCACCCGGCGCGGCGGCAGGGCGGGACCCTTCGGGCCGGCGTGCCGGCGGGCGCGGACCAGCACCGGAACGATCAGTACGAACAGGACGAGCTCGAGGGCGGCCAGCACGGTGAAGAAGATCGCCGCGACCGAGAACTGCGCGGAGGCCCGTTCGTCGGCGTTGTGCTCGCCGCCGACCGCCGAGGCGACGTCACCGGGTTTGCCCGGTGCGACGGTGGCGGACCGGCCGGCGAACAGTTTCTCCGGCGACGAGCGGCCCAGCGCGGACAGCGCGGTGGGCGCCAGGTCGATCAGCTGGAGGTACCCGTCGCGGCCGGTGCCGGCCGAGGTGAGCCAGCCACCTTCCCAGCCCTCACCCTCCGCGATCGCCACGTGCAGGCGCGACGTGCGGTCGGTGTCGGACACCCCGGCGATCAGCATCAGCGAACGGGCCGGGCGGGCCGCGAGCACCCGCGCGAGGGTGGCATCGGCCTGCGCGACCAGCGCCTGCCGGGCGGTGCCGCTGCCGGTGATGGTGCCCAGGTCGACGATGCTCAGCACGCAGTCGGACAGGCTCTTGGCCGGGTCGGCGGGCAGTTCGGGGAAGTACTTGTCGACCCGGCCGAACGGGCGGGCCGCCGCGATCGCCGCGCCCGGCCCGACGGCCGTGGTGCAGCGCACCGACTCGGCCAGGGCGCCGGGCAGAGCCCCGTACGGCAGCCGGTCGGAGTTGTCCCGCACGATCGTGCGCTGGTCGGTGACGTTCGCGCCGATCGCGTCCGGCTGGGTGAGGCCGGGCGTCACCGGGTCGCAGCGGGTGCTGCCCGCCCTCCTCGGCCACGCCGCGTAGTTGCCGGCGCCGAGGGTGAGCCACCCGTCCGAGGGACAGGTGACCCGCATCGCCGACTTGACCGACAGCCAGCCGATCGAGCCCTGCGACGCCTCCTGCCACAGCGCCGGGGTGCGGTGCGGATCCAGATCCTCCCAGCGCAGCCCGGCCGCGCCGGCGACGATCACGTAGTCGACGGTGTTGCTGGGCGCGCCGGTGGCCGGGCGGAACGCGAGCCCGGTCAGGCTCGCCGCGACCGCGGCCAGCACCAGCAGCACCGGCACCCAGCGGCGTACCTGCCCCGGGTGGCGGATCCGGCGGAACCGGTCGAACGCTCTCACCCGTGTGCCGTCACTTCGGCGTACGCCTTGCGGACCAGGGCCACGGTGTCGGCCTCGCTGGGCCAGGTGGCCGCCTGTTCGGGGCCGCGGGCGGCGTAGCCGGCGCGCAGCGCGGGGTCGCCGATCAGGTCCCGTACGGCGTTGTCGAGCGCGTCCACGTCACCCGGCGGGATCAGGATCGCGGCGTCGCCGACCAGCTCCGGGATGCCGCCCACGGCGGTGGCGATCAGCGGCACGCCCGCGGCCAGCGCCTCCTGGGCGAACAGCTGGCGGGCCTCCCAGTCGCTGGTCACCACCGCGATGTCGGCGCCGCGCAGCAGGTCCGGCACGTCGGCGCGGCGGCCGAGCAGGTGGAACGGCGCACGCTTCTCGGAGGCCCGCTGGGCCAGCGCCATGTAGCTGGGCCCGGAACCGGCCACCACCACCAGCGGGGCCGGGTTCAGCGTGCGCCACCGGGCGGACGCGTCGATCAGCAGGTCGTAGCGCTTCTGCGGGTGCAGCCGGCCGACCGACAGGATCAGCGGGACGTCGGGCCGCAGGTTGAACTCGGCGCGGACGGCGGACCGGGAGCGCCGCGCCGGGGCGAGCACCGGCGCGGCCACCGGGCCGAGCCAGGCCTGCCGGGCGCCCACCGAGGTGGCCCGCGCCACCAGGTCTTCCGAGGCGCCGAGGGTCAGCGAGGCGGTGCGGGCCACGATCCGTTCCAGCAGCGCCGACGCCTGCCCGCGCAGCCCCTTGGCGAGTACCGCGTTGTGCCAGGTCACGATCAGGGGCAGGCCGGTGCGGGCGAGGCCGGCCACGAACCCGGCGCGCAGCCCGTGCGCGTGCACCACGTCGATCGGGCGGCCGCTCAGCGCGATGCGCAACTGCCGGATGGCGCCCGCGTCCTGGGCGCCCGGGTTGGCCGGGATCTCGACGGGCTCGAAGGCAGCGCCGGACGCGGCGAAGCCGAACAGCTCGCCGGCCGCGGCCGGACCGCAGACCAGCACCTCGCACCCGGCCGCGATCAGGCCGCGCGCGAGCGAGGCGACGTGCTGCCCGATTCCGCCGGTGCTGGACCCCAGCACCAGCGCCACCGAGCCTCGCCACTCCTGGTCGCTCACCGAAACCCCACTCCCCTCATCGCCGCAGCCGGCGCGCCAGCGGGCTCATGTCGCGCCGGTCCAGCGGATACGCCACCGCGAGAAAGACGACGAGCACGGTCAAGCCGCCCAGCGCTGCCTGCACCAGGCTGCCGGCCACCGTCGGCTCGGGCCAGGCAAGCCGGCCGAGCCCGGCGACGACGGCCCAGCCCGTGAGCGCCGACGTTCCGGCCGCCACGATACCGACGGCTGCCGCACGGCCCAGACCCGCCAGCGCCTCGGCTCCGGCGCGGCGACGGACGGCGTACACAAGGAGGAGCCCGAGCACCGACATGCCGGCCGTGTTCGCCAGGCCCAGTGCCAGCACCTGCCGTTGATCGCCGAGGCCGGCCAGCGCGAGCGCCGCGCCGGCCGCCACCACCCAGCCGATCGCGGTGGAGAAGGCGGCGGCCTTGGTCGCGCCCCGCGCGTAGAGCGCCCGGGACAGCAGCGCGAACAGGGCGTATCCGAACAGGCCGGGCGCGAAACCGACGATGCCGGAGGACGCCGGCGCCGCGTCGATCAGGTACGCCGCCGGCCCCGCGACGGCGATGAGGGCGCCGGCGCCGAGACCCGCCAGCAGCATCGTGGCGCGTGCGGCGGAGGACAGCGCCTCCCGGTACGCGACCTCGTCCCCCCGGCTCGCGGCCGCCGACAGCGCCGGATAGACGGCGGTCGCGAGCGGCACCGCCAGCACCGCCCAGGGCAGCAGGAACACCGTCTGGGCCGCGTTGTAGAGGGTCAGCACAGTGCTCGCCGCGAGTCCGATCACGACGATCGTCATGACCTGCTGCGAGCCGACCGTCACCGCGCCCGCCCAGCCCAGCCGGATCGCCTGACGTCCCTCATCGCCCGGGAAACGCACCGCCGGGCGCAGCCGCAGTCGCAGCCGGCTCAGCGGGACGAGCAGGCACAACGCCAGCACCACCACGCCGGCCGTGGTGCCGATCGACAGGGTGAGCTCGCCCGCGCGGCTCAGCCCGGCGAAGTCGGTCTTGGCGCCGTCGATCGACGCGTATCCCAGGTAGGCGCCCATCACGGTGACGCTGGACAGCAGCGGCGCGATGACCGGCCAGGCGAAGCGGTGGTGGGCCTGCAGCACGCCGGTGAGCACGATGCCGATGCCGTAGAGCGGCAGCTGCGGCGCGAAGACCCGGAGCATGTTGGCCGCGGTCTCCTGATGGTCCGGCGGCACGCCCGGGAGCAGACCCGCGATCGGGCCGGCCAGCAACGCGACCAGCACCGCCATCGGTACCAGCAGCATCAGCACCCAGGTGAGCAGGGCCGAGGCGACGGCGTTCACCCGTTCGCGGTCGCCGTTCGCGACGTGACCGGCCAGCAGCGGCACCACCAGGCTCGCCAGCGCTCCGCCGGCGACCAGCTCGAACACGATGTTCGGGATGGTGTTCGACGCGTTGTAGATGTTGCCGAGATCGTGGTAGCCGACCGTGTGCAGGAAGACGAAGGTGCGCGCGAACCCGGCGATGCGCGCGACCACGGTCAGAACGGTGATGAGCGCCGCGGCGCCGGCGACTCTCGTGGTGCTCACGCGGGGCGGCGGCCCAGCTCGTCCAGCCGGCGCAGCCACGGGGTGTCCTGGATGACCTGGGTGAAGCTCACCCTTTCACTGGTCGCGGTCAGCGACGCGATGGCCGCCAGCGCCGCGAGCCGCCCCGCCGTGCCGGTGCGCGCGGTGAGCGCCACCCCGAGCACCGCGCCCAGCGCGTTCGCGCCCGCGTCGCCCAGCATGACCTGCTCGCCGAGGTCGCCGGCGACCAGCGCGGACGACGCGCCCAGCGCTCCCGCCGCGATGCCGCCCGCGGCCAGCGGCGTACCGATCAGCGCACCGGCCTTGATCGCCCGGCCGGGCCGCAGGTCCAGCAGGTTCACCAGGTTCGCCAGGCCGGCGATCACCCCGGCGCCCAGCAGCACGTCGGTCGCGCCGCGCACACCGGACCGCTTGCTGCCGACCAGCGCGCTCGCCACGAGACCGGCCGCGCCCACCCCGGCGATCTTCACGAAGCCGCTGGTGACCCTGCCCTCCCGCAGCGCCCCGAGGTGACCGGCGAAGCCCTTCGCCTTCTGCGACGGCCGGTTGCCCACCACGTCGTCGTAGAACCCGACCGCGCCGGAGACCACGCCCGCGGTCAGCGCGGCCGCCGCGGCCCGGCCGTTCGGCGCGCCCAGCGCGGCGCCCACGCT